>JAYSVR010000544.1:0-34384 GCA_043718445.1 Acidobacteriota bacterium
CGGACTCTGGAATTTCAGGTTAAGTTGTTGATTCTAAACATCGCAACAAGTCTAATATGTGAAAGTGATAGCGGGGCAGCGTCAAATACAGTTCTCAAACTTCGCTTCGTATACCTCCTGCGATGATGGCTGACTATATCTTGCACTCCCCACAAGCTTGGAAAAGCAGGAACAGTGACCAACAGTAGCCCGCCTGGTTTTAATATACGCGCCATCTCATTTAGCCCTGACACGTCGTCGTCAAGGTGTTCTAAAATATCCAAAGCAAGTACCAAATCGAATGCCCCTGTAGCAAAAGGTGCAGCTTCAACTCTTCCTACTGTATAGTTGATTGACATATTCGATTTCGGAGCCTGTAAAGGGTCAGCATCCAAACCAACTAGGTGCCCTTTTGTTCCTGCCAATGGCAGCAACCACTTGAGCCCTTCCGCTGGCCCGCAGCCAACTGAAATAATTGACGGAGAAAGAGTATCTGATAATTCTCGCTGTAACACAGATTCAATAATGCGTTGACGAGCGCGGAACCACCAATGCCACTCTTCCCAATAACCATATTGCGCTGCAAAATCTTGATTCATAGGTTCATAGGTCGTAATCTTGATAAGTGGTCGTTTTTCGTAGTGATGTGAGCTTGCTATGCCTCATGCTTAATTACCGCATTTTTTAGAAGCAGGCGAAATTTGCGCATGCTATTTTTCACCGCAAACACGTTTATATAGGTGAAATTGCTTTTCACAGAATGGATGTAACGAATAGTGCTTTTCGGCTGCCTTACGACAGCGATTTGAAAGTTCTGAATCAGCCATTAATTCTAAAAGCTCTCGAAAGGCTTTGCGATAGGCTTCATCCGTGTGTGCCTCTACAATGATGCCGACCCTTTCCTGGCGAATGATTTCATCAGTGTCGCTAACATTGGGTGTAGTAATCACCGGCAATCCACAGGCCCAATACTCACCAACCTTTGTCGGTGAACACCCGTGCTCACTTAAACCCTGTGAAAGAAAAAATAACCCGGCTTGTTGCTGTACTAAAAAACCGGAAATTTCCGAATGAGGCACAGAATGATATGACCAATGGCTTTCAGGTAATCCCCCTGACACAAGCATAGAAGCTACTACGCTCTTCTCCATCCTAGTTAAAACTTGTAGATGAACGTTTTCCATTTCCTGCCGGATGACAGCCACAAATTTGCCAATTTTATCAAGCCAATAACGACGCCCAACGCTGCCGACATAAATTAGCCGCAATCCATTTTCTGCTTTCATTGGAGGTAAATTGGCGGGTTGAAACCGCTGCAAATCAACGCAACTCGGGACAACAATCACAGGGGTATTTTTACGAATGACTTGCGGGATATTTTTTATTATATCTTTAGCCCGATGCGATAAGGCAATAATGCCATCGGCGCGCGTATACATTTGTCGTTCCAAAAACTTGAAGACCCGATGAGTCGTAGAATTTTCTTCCCACACGCCACCGTCTACCTGCTCATCAGGGAAAAACCCTTCGTTGTGATAAACCAGCTTCGCGCGCAGTAATGGTGCGAGTACCAGACCAATCAACCCTGCAATAAAATTCCGCGCATGAACAACATCCGGGCGCAGACGAAACCCGATTAACAAGGTTCGCCATAGCCCTTGCAGAACATCAAAGACAACCTTCGGCTGTTGATGATAACGAAGCGGAATCCAATCTACTCCGCTCTGTTCCATTGAGCTTCTGATTTCGGCAATTAGTGAGTGATTAGCCAGATCAAGAGGCTTCTCAAACGTTATGAGCGTCAAGTTCACGCCTTTGCTGGCAAGGTTTTTGATCGCAGGCAAAACAAGCGATTGCCCCAAAGGCTCTGCCGCTCCCCAGTAAACGATGTAGAGTACTTTCAATCGTGAGTCCGTTGCGTTGCGCATCGTTAATTATATCGCTTCGCTGAGGCTCCTGGACTTCAAGCGTGCTGCCATTCGTCGCGGGAATGCAGCGAGATATTTTATTTGGTAAAAATCCATCGTCACGGCGCGCGCCGCACAGCGCACAAAATCACGGTAATGCCGCGCCTGAAAATACGTTCCGGCCAGCACCATATAGTTCCGCGCAAACGCTGCCTGACGCTGTGCGCGCAATGCCTCAGACAATGCAGGCATGGCAAATCCTTTGTTCAGCACTTGCAAACTGTCGTGTTCGAGCAACGGGGCATTGCGGCTCATATTCGTTTCATGTTGCCGATATGTTACTAAAGGCTCGTCCAGATAAAGGAATTCGGTTTGTGCTGCCAATCGCACCCACATATCCCAATCGGCGCATTGACTAAGCGCAGGGTCAAAGCCTCCCGCACATTCAAAGAGTGAGCGTTCACATAACAAGGTGCAAATACTTCCGATGACATTCCCACGAGTGAGTAAATCTTCTAACGCTGTTCCTACTCTCTGACTGCGGCTGATGCCAAGCGGATTAAGATTGGCATCAACTCTCGTAAAAGCTGAATAACAGGCGCGACGCTGCGAAGGTTGACGAATCGCTTCGATTTGCCGCTCGAGCTTGTGTGGCAACCACGTATCATCGGCATCTAAAAACGCTATGTATCGCCCTGTGCTTTCGGCAATACCGCGATTGCGTGCCACGGCAACGCCACCATTTTGCTGTCGGATATATCGTACCGGTGTTTGATAGCGCCGCATTACCTGTTCCGTCTCGTCGGTCGAACCATCATCAATCACTATAATCTCATAGTCATTGTACGTCTGTGCAATGACACTTTCGACAGCTTCGACTACATATTTTGCGGAGTTGTATGTAGGAATAATTACTGAGACTTGAATTTGTTGCATTGACTTGTTGTTACCCTTTAGTCCTGCATTAAAGGCTGTAGATCATAGTTATCTATGTTATACCAATCAACAGCATCCGTGCTTGGTGTTTGAGCATAGATGATCAGTGGTATTTCATAGGAGAAAGGGCCGCGCCCAATGAGGTTCTTCATGAATCCATATCGCTGATATGCTTTGTTTAAAAAGGAGTCGAGCGGTTCCCAGGTGTAAACAAATTCAGCATTGCATTCGTTAAAAAGGTATTGCAAAACACTACCCAAAGCTTCATTAGTAACTTTCGGCTCGATAAAACTTAAGAAATGAATAAAGCACCTCTTTTTCTCCCCAAACGAGTAAAGGCAAAGCCCAATCATTTCATCATCTTGTTCTATCCGCAAAACTTGATACTTATTCGTCCGATTCTTAAACACTCGCCAGTCAAAAAAATCTGCAAATAAATAAGGCTGGATAGGCTTGCCTGAAAGGTTACGCTTTGCTAGAAATGCCGCAACATTAGAGTCCATTTCTGTAATCTTACATATCTCAAAGTCTTTTACTCGTCCGAACAGGCGACGCATTTTAAAAACTGTCTTAGGTAAGAAGACATACTTAAAATGATGAATATCTTTCCATCCAAGTTTATTTACGAAGCCGGGGTAGGAGCTAGTGCCTGGAATACCGACAATCGTAAACTTTTTCTCCGCTTCCAAAATATGCCTATATGTCATTTTCGCCAGCTTGCTAAAAAGCCCTCGGCGTTGGTAATTTGGGTGTGTCATGGTATCCATTGATTGATAGATTTTCACCGGCTCACCATTAACTATATATAGTTCTGGAATCACACCGTAAAACGCAGCTATTGTATCCCCATCAGTCGCAGTATAGGCAACCACTTCGCCTGCGGGGTTATCGCAGTATTTCCAATTAAAATAATCTCCCTCAATAATTGTGTCGAAGCATAATTTATACACTTCTTTCAACCCTTCAACTCGATCAAATGAAAAGGGGTTAAACTCTAACGATTCTTGAGTTGACATCGGAAAGCTCTTCGTTCAGATACTTAGTCTTTTTACCATGGGGCGATTGATTAGAAACAGTAAGTCGGCCCTTGATTGAGCAGTCAGGCCGAGGCGCGGTATCAAGAGCAGTTCGTTCAATTCTGAGCAACTAAAATACACTGGGTTAGTATTATAAAGAAATTCGTGGCCTACCGAGCGGCAGAATTCAAGTGCATGAGTGTTATAGTGTTCCTTCTTGCCATAAGGAATTGCGAAGTGAGTCACCTGCTCGCCTAGTAATTTTTCTAAATAAAATTTATTCTCAGCAACCTCTGCTTGCAGCATTTCTAGATCACATTCAGACAATACAGTATGATTAGTAGTATGACTTCCAATAGTCACGCCTTTTTCATAAAGCTCCCTAACATCATTCTCATCCAAATAAACTTTTGACTGATGCCGTCGGTTTATTTCTGGAAACAAATCGTACGGCAAATAGTTTTCCCGCATGGCGGTCTGGTTGACAAAAACGGCAAATGGAATCTCCCGTGCAAGCAGATAAGGCATAGCGATCTCTTTTACAGATAAAAAACCATCGTCAAAGGTAATAGTAGCAAGCCGATTCTTTGATGCTTGATGAGTCACGATACAATCCAGCGACACGAATTCAAAATACTTGGCCAACCACTCGATATGCTCATAAAATCGCTCTGTCGGTGTTGAATAGTGCGGTGAGTGATGATCAGCCTTAACATCAGAAACGTCATGATAGGTAAATATAAAGCGACTTGAAGTAGGGATATGAACACTCTGAGAAAGTCCAATGATAGCAAGCCGTTTAAGCGAGTTCATTTACATACCTGCATATATCGAATCTAATCGGGACATCATGAGGCTAATATGATAAAACTTCCAAACATCTTCTTTCCCTTTTTTAACTATGCGTTGTCTCAAATCATTATCTGATAATAATAATTTCATTGTGCGATAAATAGCCTCTGAATTCTGATATGGCACAACGGTCGCATTTTCCTTATCTACGATAAAGCTGTTCGCAATCCCGGAAAGGGTAAATATGGAAGGTACCTCAGAAGCCAAAGATTCTATATAAACCTGCCCATACGCCTCAATTTCTTTCATAATTGGCGTATGAACGAAAATATCGAACGATTTAAATAAATCAAAAATCCGACGCTCGACATCTATAAGGACATATTGATCTGGCTCCAGGGTTTCTTGTAATAAACAATTTAATTCTTTGCTGTAGCTTCCTCTTGCATTTGCCAATACCAGTTTCGCTCGCGGATAATCTTTCAAGAGTTCTCCAAAGGCAGGAACGATATATTGAATGCCTTTCCACTCCACAAACCTACTTACTACGCCTATAACCGGATAACTTTGCGAAAGATTGTAATCATCTTTTACTTGTTGGAGAGCCTCGGGTTGCGACACGATCTCTTCTAGTTGAAAGCCGTGGGGAACAACTTCAATCTTATTCTGAGGAACATTTTCCAGTTCCGTCAAAACATTTGACACGACGTCGCTAACAGCAATTATTTTGGTAGCCAATAAATTAAGTAATTTGTCATAATATACAGCCCTGAGCGGATAGTAGAGATGTGCTTCATTAGAATGATGTCGAGAAAGCACCCTACTTTTTACTCCCGCCAGCCAAGCCGCAATGATTCCGCTAAAAGATGCTTCAAAGAGATGAGTATGCACAATGTCTGGTTTTATCTTCCGAAAGATTTGATACAACTCAATGATCACAGCAGGCATATTTTTCTTGCTAATGTACTTAATGTGGAAAACCTGGTGCCCCCGCTCTTTGAACAAGTCATATAGTACCGGTCGCCTTTCAGACAAAAAGATATAACTTAATTCGTAACTATTACTCAGATGCCGTTCAATCTGGTCAAACTGCTTACTATAATCCAGATTTGAAACCACCCAGCAGAGCTTTTTCATATTCCGATCAATATAGAATGTTTTGGTTCAGGCGTTTCTTCGCGCCATTGTCCGGCCGTACTGTGCAAGCTTATTTGCCTCAAGTCGGCGCAAACCGGCTCGGAATCCTTTTTGTAAATGAATTCCTAATAAGAAACGATAAAGCGCAGGAAGTAATGTACTTTGCGGCAGTGTTTGTTCAAGTAACCTGGTTGTTTGGAAAATCCCCCTGAGTAATAACTTCTTCCCGAAAATTGATTTAGCGAGTTTGCGCAAGCTAATTCCGAGCGGCTCCTTCCTGAATTGCAATAACCCATTAGTTCGTCGGCGCTCGATGTTTGACGGCCAATCAGGCCATGCCTGACAAAACGGGAAAAGGTTTTCGCTGCCCCATTCCACTCGTCGGCAATAACTCTGAATATCAAGCGAATGATCGTAATGAACCGTGTCGGCTTCAAGAAGAAACGCAATTTGCCCGCCACGTGCGCTGTGACGCAACGCTAGTTCCTGATCCTCGGCGCTACGTAAAGTGCTATCAAATCCGCCCAGTTCAAAATACAACTCGCGGTCAATTGACATATTCGCCGCCGTACAAAAGTTCGGAATCTCGACCAGCCCTCGCACTTGCGGCAAACCGTCTTGTTCAAGGGCTTGCCGGAAGCTCCCGAACGGAGTTTCCAGAACTTCCATTGGCAAATGAATTGCGCCCACGATCAAGGCTCGCGGCCATTCTGTTTGGGCTTGCAAATGCGCGGTCAGAAAATTTTCTTTGACTCCGATGTCGTCATCTAGAAAAACCAGAACGCGCCCGCGCGCTACGGAAGCGCCGGTATTGCGCGCGGCTGAACGCTCTACGTTTTCGAGACGAATCACGCGGCAGGTTGGGTTTTCTACTTCACCTGTCAGCACAACCGGAGGCATTGAGCCATCATCCATCACTAAAATTTCATAATCAGTCGCAGGCAGGGTTTGGCGTTGCAAAGCGGCAACCGTGTCTGCCAATCTGTCAGGCCGATTATGAGTAGGAATAATTACGCTAACCTTAATGCCATCACTCTTGTTTTGAGCCGGAGTAATTGTCATGCGTGTTGTGCTTCTAAACGGGCTTCCTGATGGTTAGCCGCGAACCAGGCAATGGTTTTTAGCAAACCTGCTGACAACGAAGTCGGGCAATCATAGCCCAACCATTCTTTCATGCGCGTCACATCAAACCCTTTGAACATTTGTCCATCCGGCTTCGACTCGTCCCAACGTATACTCCCGCCGAACTTCATTAAATGAGCGATGGTTTCAACTAACTCTCTAATCGTGGTTTGAACACCGGACGAGATGTTGATGATTTCTGCGCCACTGTATTTTTCCGTCGCCAGCAAAATCGCTTCGCAAGCATCTTCGATGTAAATGAAATCGCGCACGGGCTTTCCTGAGCCCCAAGCGATTATTTCCTGCTGGTTAGTCTGGATAGCTTCGTGAAACTTGCGAATCAGGGCAGGGATCACGTGAGAGTTCGTCAGGTCAAAATTATCGTGCGGGCCATATAGATTGCCCGGAACCAGCACTATGGCGTCAAAGCCATACTGTTGGCGATAGGCTCTGGCTTGTAACACGCTCATGCTTTTGGCAAGCGAGTAAAATGCGCTTTCTGACTGTGGATAACCATTCCATAACGCAGTCTCAGTGATAGGGCTCGGAGCCGTCGCGGGGTAGCTGCAACCACCGATCAAAGTCACAAATTTCTTTGCGCCTGCCTGCCACGTTTCGTGCATCACGGTCGTGCCCATCATCAGATTCTGGTAGCAAAAATCTGCCGGACTGTTTTTGTTGGCCAGAATGCCGCCGATCAATCCCGCTAGATGAAAGACGATCTCTGGTTTTGTATCTGCCAACAAACGTCGCACGTCTTGCTGCTCCAACAAGTCATAATCCTGTCGCGTTGGTGTAAGTAACTCACAGCCCGTCTCTCGCAACAGCGGCGTTAGATTGCTTCCGACAAAACCGCTTGTGCCAGTTACTAACACGCGACGATTCCGCCAGAACGATGGGTCAAATACTTGTGGTTTATCTTTCGGCATTAATTCGGTTGCGCTTCTTGCAACAATATATCTACTAGCTTTTGAGGGTTGTGAAATTGTTGCCATTCGGTGCTGAAGGTTTTCGCTTTCCCTCGATATTCCTCACATTGGCGCGTCATATCCAGCACCTTCGCAGCAAAGTCTTCGACCTCGCCTGATCGAAACTCAAGGCCGCTGCCAGCCTTCTCTGCTTCGCGCGCCATCCACGTGCCGCTGGAAACGATTACGGGTTTGCCAGCGACTAAAGCTTCAGCAAAGATATTCGACGTACCTTCCGCAAACGCTTTGCTGCTGTAAGGAATCAGCGCGACATCCAGAAATTGCAGCAGCTCGGCATAATCACGATCAGACAGTTTTTCCGGGATGAGTGTTAGTTTGCCGTTGGATTGTGCTTCTAATTGACGCAACTCAATCAAGTCAGAAGAAGCATTGGTTTCGCTATATTCGGGCGCAGGGCATTGCACGACAAATTTTGCCTTTGAGGCAGATTCGCTCAACACCGAACGAATCATTCCGGGTAACAGCGAAAAGCCTTTGCCGCCTCGTGAGTCGCCCATATAGCCAAAACAAATGCCGCCATTTCGTTCGAGCTTGTAACGTTGCAGAATCGAATTTTGGGTCATTTGCTTGATCGCATCTGGATGAGAAACCAAGCCGTTGATCGGAATCGGAAGCGTCACAATACGATCTCGATAAATGTGCGCATAATCTTTCGTCAGTAATTCGCTATCCGTCAGCAAACGAAACCTGCCGCGCATTTTCGCGCGAATTGAATTTAAGTAATGCGGCTTCATGCGCCAGTAGGGATGCAATTTCAACTTCCACAGCGGTGACGAATCAAAGCGCGGAGTTAATCGTTGCAAGATCATCAGATACCCGCTCAAACGACGACGCGACAAATAGCGGTTCCATCCAATTAACTCGAAATCTGAAACCGTATGACAGAAGATCAAATCGAATTCCGTAGCAGTGACGGCCAGCGCATGTTCCAACTCATCCGCGTAAATTCGGCTTTGCAGATAGGTGTAAATCAGGTCGCGCGTAGCCCCGTTGCCGGGCGGAAAATCATACGTGCCGTGTGAAAAAACTGCCTTGTAACCAGTTTCCTTGGCTATCGTCTCGTTGAGATTCTTGTTGGCAAAAACTGTGACAACAATGTTGCGCTTGCGCAGTTCGGTCTCAACGGCTTTGGTGTAAGAAAGGTTATGGCCTCTTACATCTTTCAGGCCAGAAGCAATAATCAAAGCGTTTTTCGACATTTAATAAACTTCCGAATCTGCCATCGTGATGAACCAGCGAGCAGAGTCTTTTAGCCGATCATAGCGCGCGTTCAACACGTCGCAGCAAAAATAACGCGGCTGTTGGTGAACCGTGAATCCCATATCTTTCCCCACCCGATCTAGCACGGTATTGGTTTGTAACCAGATGGCACATTCTGAAACGCCAGCGTGTTTGAACCAACTTACAGCGAATAGCAACATATCGCGCAGAGCCTCTACGTCATCCTCCCGCCAATAAACATCCACAATATCGCCAAACAAACTTTTGCTGACCGGATCGCGGAATACTTTCAGCACTAAGTAACCAAAAATCCCTGATGGCTTCTCTACTACGAACCGGGCATAACTGTAACGAGTATTTTCGACGAAGCGCCAATTCAAATAATCAACGCTTCGCTGATTAGCAAAAAGATCGCTCTCTTCAAAATTTACTGCGCGCCGTTGGTGATTCAATAACTCAGCGCAATCAGCGAAGCTATCTATAAATTGGTATGAGAGACTTCGTTTGCCTTCCTCTGCATTATTGCATTTCAAAAAACTGGTATTAAAGGCGTTAATGCGATGCCAACCTAAACCATCCACACAGGCTTGGTTAGCCTTTTCGTTCGCCATCACGCAAAGCGCCACGGGGTTGAATTGACGCGCTTGCTCCGACGCAAAGGCCGTAAGTTGGCGCAGCACGCCTTTTCGCTGATATTTCGGCGACACCATAATATCTAACACCCAGGCGACATTTACTTTATCGGGCAGAATTGGTTGAACGTGCAACGTATAACTTCCGCCAAGCTCACCATCAGAAGTAACAGCAAGTGCCGTTAGCGAGGGAAACGGCGTCTGAAAAAACTGCCACGAATAATAAGCGCCATTTACTGGGCGCGCATAGAGCGAATTAGATAACTGGCAAAATCGGTCACTGTCCTGAGCGGTATTCTCGGCTAAACGAAATTCTAGTTGAGGCAAAGCCGAAGTCGTCATAATTACCATCCAAAACGAATTGCCGTAATGATGTTCTCCACATCTATGCCAGACAATCCGTCATGCACAGGAATTGCGATTTGTCGTTCGTTAAATTCTGCCTGGCCCGGCAAGTCATCACGCAAGCCGCCAAACACTGAGTTGCCGTCAATGCGCAAGTCAATCACGGAGGTTGGAATGCCACGCGCCGCCAACGCGCGTGCAAAGTCCTCGCGCCGCTCTACCAGTACAGTGAACAACCACCACGCATGCTCGCGGTCTTCACGAAGCTCAAGCAGTTCCAGCCCAGTAACGTCGCACAACTCCGCGCGGTAACGAGTCGCAATAGCCCGGCGTCGAGCTAAACGTGGGGGGAAATCTTCTAGGTTCCCTAATCCAATTGCCGCTGCGACGTTATTCATGTGGTACTTGTAACCCAATGTCTGAATGTCACATCCGCGAGAACCAATAATGGTTTTCTGGGTTGTCGCTCGATCAATGCCGAACCACCGTCCTTTCATTGCGTCAGCTTTATCTTTTTCATCAAGGCAGCAGAGCATTCCTCCATCACCCGTGGTGAGATGTTTAATCGCCTGAAACGAAAAGGCAGTAAAGCGTGAGATCGAGCCAATTGGATTGCCTTTATAACTCGCCCCCAGCGCGTGTGCGGCGTCTTCGATGACGGCCAGATTATAGTCACTGGCAAGTTGATTGATCTCATCCAGGTCGCAGGGATAACCGCCCCAATGCACAGGGATAATCGCTCGCGTGCGTGGGCTGATTTTGGCAGCTACAGAATCCGTCGAAAGGTTTCCCGTCTTCGGATCAATATCCGCAAAAACCGGCGTGGCTTGTTGCATCAATACTACCAGCCCGGTGGCGACAAACGTCTGCGCGGGAATAATCACTTCATCGCCTGGTCTTACTCCGGCAAGTGCCAGTGCCAAATGCAATGCGGCAGTTCCACTGTTTACCGTGACCGGATTACTAACTCCCAGCTTGCTGGTGAGTTCAGCTTCAAACTCACGAACCACATCACCTTCATTGACCCATCCCGATTGCAAAACACTTGTTACACGTTCGATGGCGCGCGGCGAAATCGAAGTGTGAAAAAAACTGAGTTGGCGAGCAGGAGCGGTGTTATTCATTTTGCTACTTGCAACGCAAATACATTGGTATTTCCTGCATGCCAGTTAAACGGGTGATTCCGGGCAAGCAATTGTTCAAATTCCTGATGACGTGTGTGAGGAACTAATCCATGCTGCCGAAACTTATTCAGCCAGAACGGGCGCTCACGCACAGTAACATGCACATCCAGATCATCTTGGAGCGAAGCTGTTCCTAGAAAAATTGAGTTAGTTCCAAGATGATGGCGAATCGTTCCGATTATGTAATCCAAGTTCTCTTCACAAATATGTTCCAGCACTTCAAAGGTACACACCACATCAAATTTAACGCCGAAATTGATTTCCTGTTGAAGGTTGAGCAAATGAAACTGAGCTTCAAAGCCTTTCACGTGTGGGCTGTAGCGAAGGGCCGCCGGATTTCCATCTACTCCCACATAGTCATGCAAGCCGAGCGTTTCTAAAAAGGGGCGCATATCACCACCACCGCACCCTAACTCTAGAAGAGAACTCTTTCCTAACGGTTTAATTTGCCTGGCGATCTGGGTAATCGCTTTAGCCAGGCGAAAAAAACTGAAGTGTTTGTAATCATTGGTATAGGCCAGCGCATCATCCAACGCCAGCCCTTCAAAGCCAGTAGCGGTAGAAGCTCTATTTTTGCGGTCTGAGATTGAGGAGATGATCCTTTGTGGGTCGAACTCCGATGTATCAAGCGGAACGCCCCCGCCATTTTGGAGTTGGTTTTTTAACGCCGAGGCAGCCGTTCCATTTTTAGCGGTGGCATCGCTGCGAGTGAGTTTTGTTAGATTATGTTGTAACTTCCACTGCGCTAGTTGAAGTCTAGTGGTGCCAGTGTTACGCCATCCTTCTAATCGCATTATCATTGTGATTCTTTTTCATTCCAGGACTTATAAACTTTTTGGATTTCAGTTATTTGTCCGAGAGGGTTTACTACTGCTACCGCAATTAACATAGCTGCCGCTGTTCCTGATAAGCTATGTGATTTCGTAAGCCATATGCCCAGCCCGACGGTAAGCAATGAATTGAGGCAGGCATATAGCGCCTGCTTTCCCACCCGTCCTACTCCATATAAAAGAACTGAAGCGGGAGTAACAGCCGCCGCAACGATTCCATAAATACTTAACATCACAACCAACCCGCGATCAGGGATCATATTCTCGCCCACCCAGGCTTGCACAATCTTACCTGTCCATACAATCAGCGGAATCGTAAGGCCTATTACGCCTAATACCGAAGCAATCGTGCTTACTTTGAGTGTGTGCTTTATCCATAGACGATCCCCACGCGCATTGGCTTCGCCATAAGCAGACATGAGAGGTGAAGTAAACATCTGAACTATCGTCAAAGGTAAGGTTAATAACCGGTAAGCGATATTAAAGATTCCCACCTGTGCGGGGCCAAGAATATGCGCTATCATTATCGGCTGGCTTTGAAACATGCCAATTCCGGCTAACTGAGCTACCAGATATCTGATGCCCAAGCCTGATAATTGTGAGAATGATCGTCGGGTAACCGCTTGAGGCACAGGCATTAGCTGCGGGTACTCATATCGAAACAAGTACCAAAGGTTAATTAAGCTCACAAAAATGCGAACACCAAATAAGGCGATTACTAATAATGGTAACCCGCCCTTAATTCTGGTGACGACAACCAGTGCGACCAGGGATGCCAGATTGCCAGCGATGCCCCACAGGCTTCCGATATAGCCTTTTTGAAAACTGAGGTAAATCGCTTCCGTGATATTGATTGGAAACAGTAGGACAAAACAAATAAACGAGAGGCTCATCGCCCAATTCAATTCTGATGCAGGTAACGCCCCCGATGCATTAAATACGGTTTGCCAGGGGACGAAAGAAAACAGTGCCGCATAGATCAGCAATAAAAAAAAAGCGATCCCTGACAGGCTCCAGAAAGCGGTGGCGACTAGTTCTCTAGCACGCTCCCAATCCTCTTTGCCGTTGGCTTCAGATAAACCATTGATTAACGCATTTCCGCCCAATCCAAGGCTGCTGACTGCTAGCCAATTCAAAAGGCTGTTAATGGTCAACCAGATTCCATATCTAGCTTGCCCCAGGTAACTAACCGTTAAAGGTACTGAAATTAAACCAGTTAGAATTGCTAACCCTTTAGAAACAGCCGATACCATGCCTGTCAGGCCTGCTCGCCATAACCTATCTCTGCCACGATTCCAGGTAAACGATGCGGGCAGCCAGTTGGTGAGCAGCCGCAACCCGTAAGTTATCAAAAATCGCCTTGCATACTTTGAGTCGGGCGGTAACACAATAGAGCGCTGCCACTCTGTTCAAAGGAAAAAGCAACTCGTTTGAGGTCGCTGAGAGCTAATTCGACTTTTTCTCTCATTGGCGGTGGGACAAATAACAAGAGAAAGCCTCCGCCCCCAGCTCCCAGCAGCTTGCCACCTATCGCCCCGGCGTCACGCGCGCGTTGATAGTATTGGTCAATCAATTCTGTCGAAATTTTACGAGATAGGCGGCGTTTGGCTTGCCATCCATCGTGCAATAGCTCGCCAAAAGCTGAGATCGGATGATTGTTGCTCAAAACCTCAAGCCCTTGAGTTACTAAGTTACTTAAGTAATGCAGGTCATCAGCGTTTGCCCCTTTTTTGGTGCGCTCAAGCTGTTCGTCCAAAATTTGGTGGGCATAACGATTAATGCCGGTGTAAAAAAGCATTAAGTGATCCTGTAATTCAGTCAGGCGCGTGGCTGTCAGCGGAACCGGGCGAGAGGTAATGCTTCCGTCGGTGCCAAACTTTAAGTGTTGCAAGCCGCCGAGCGCACAAGTGTATTGATCCTGCACGCCGACTCGCTCGCGCAATAATTGTTGTTCAACATAAACTGCTTCTTCAGCTAGTTTCGTTGTGCTGACTAGCTCTCCCTTATGAGCGTGCAATGCATGTAATAATCCCACAGTAAAGGATGACGATGAGCCTAAACCGGAGCGGGCCGGTAAATCGCCAACATAATGGATTTCGAGATTCCCCGGCAGGTTTAAGAACTGTATGCAACCTCGGACGGCTGGATGCTCTATTTGTTCAGGCGCTGCGACCAGTTCTGTACGAGAATAGCTAATCACCATTTTGTAATCATAGAGATTAGCGAGCGGATTGACGATTACGTAAGAGTATTTATCTATGGTGACGGCTAAAGTCTGTCCGCCATGTTGACGAAAATGCTCAGGGTAATCAGTGCCTCCGCCAAGAAAGCTAATTCGCAATGGTGTCTTAGTAATAATCAAATTATTAAGAGGTCACCCGGCTAAAATGGTTTTTTAGCCTCAGAAAAGGTGCTTCATAGTAATGGTAACTCACATAGCAGATAACAATGCTGAGAGTTAAAGAAATAATAGCTAGCCCGCTTCCTGTGACTATGGCGCTCTTATTTATCTTGAAATAGTCAGCAAGGCCGTATACCAGTAAAATAACTAGCGGGTGGAAAAGGTAAAGACCATAGGTGTATTTCCCTAAGAAAGAAATGGTCTGAAAATTTTTCATCTTGTAAAAAGAGTTTTTACTGAAATTCTGCTCAAGAATGATGGTAGCTAATGCGCCGCCCAGAATTACTCGCCCCCACCCTTCTTCGGCATAAAAGAACCGACTGAATAAGATGACCGGGAGCGCTGCAACATAAGTAGCAATAATGCCCCACCGGGGTAAATTCTCTAGAAAATTTTGAAAACGCGAGTAATGGATACTGCAATATGCAGTAAGCCCACCAATTGCTAGTTCAGAGATCACACTCATTGTGTGAAAGTGTTGAACCTGATCGTTCAACTGATTCGCCCAACGAAATACTGCCGATAAAATGATGATTCCTGCAAACAGATAAACCTGATAATTTCTTTCCACCACGTAGAACAGCAGCGGCCAGACAAGGTAAAACTGCTCTTCAACCGCAACTGACCACATAATATCGGTAATACCAGTGCCACTGCCAGGGTGGTTAAGTAAATCAAAATTGGAAAGAAATAAAAGGTAATAAGCCGGGTTCGGCAACTTTATACGAGTGAAAAAGGGAAGCACGATAAATGCGATTGCAAACAAAGCGTAATACAAAGGCCAGATACGCAGAGCGCGTCGGGCATAAAAAGCCTTTACATCCACTTGCCCGCGCTGATTTTGCTCAGTTAAAATCAAGTAGGTTATAAGAAATCCGCTTAACACAAAGAAAAAAGATACGCCAAGCGGAGCGGATTGAAAAAGGCCTATCCTTAGGGTAGTAAATACTGCTCCACCTTCGCCCATAGAGTTGATAATCTCAGCTAAAGAATGGTGTAGAAAGACTAACAGGAAAGCCATAAATCTAAATCCATCAAGGTTAGGGAAGAAGATTTTTTCATTATTTAACTTTACGATCTCAGCTTGCTTGGTGGCAGGCTTAATGCTCGTATTATCAGCCCGGAGCCTTAAAGCGTTAGCTTTGGTCTTATTATGAAACTTGCTGATCACTTCTGGCATTTTTATAGTCAGGCGTCTGAGTCGAAAATTCTTTCAGATATTTTTATAGCGTTGCCGCCCCACTAACTTATAGCCTTTTACCAATTCCTGAATGCCGTCGTCTAGTGATCGTTTAGCTTCAAACCCTGCCTCTCTCAATCGTTGATTGGAAACTATATAGTTTCGTTTGTCAGGGTCGCTGCCAATAGCGGCAAAGTGAATATAAAATTTCGGCAGGTATTTTTGGATTTTGAGCGACAACTCTTCCTTTGACAGGTTGGCTTCATCCAAGCCTGCGTTGTAAGGCCGCCCGCACATCTTTTCAGCATTTTGCAGGCAATGGATGAAACAATCTGCGACATCCCTGATGTGAATGTAATTTCGTTTGAAGTCTTTTTCGAAAATTACGATAAAGCCATCGGTAACTGCCGCATACACAAAGTGATTCACCAACAGGTCAAGTCGCATACGGGGCGACAATCCAAACACCGTAGCCAACCGCAAGGTAATGGTATTTGGCGCTGCTAAGACTTCTTGCTCTGCCTGAACTTTCGTCAGTCCGTAAAGAGAAATCGGCTCAAGAGGAGTTTCTTCGGTGCAATGTAAGTTGCCTGACTGTGTTCCATAGCCACTGTTGGTTGTGGGATAAACGACAAGCTGCTGCGAGCTGCGCATACGCATCAACATTTGCACCGCTTCGAGATTTACCGAACGGGCAGTGAAAGGGTCAAGGTCACACGCCGGAGCGCCTACTACCGCAGCCAGGGGGATTACGACATCGGTGGATTTGAGAGACTGTTTTACCAGTGCTTCGTTTCTGGCGTCAGCGTGAATAAACTCGAAATTTTTATTCGCGCAAAGGTGAATTAAATTCTGTTCGCCATAAGTCAAATTATCCAGTACGGTTACGTGATAATTTGCATTTAGCAAGTGTTCAGTCAAAATGGAGCCGAGGTAGCCAGCACCGCCGGTAATAAGCACTCTAGTTAAATTCATATGAGATCAGCGTGAAAAATTCTATTTATATCAGTAAGAGGGAATTTAGCAGGCAAGGTTTCTAGTCTGTCGGGCGTTCCGAAATCCAGAAAAGCCGAATTGGTATAATTAAAGCTCAGAGCTTCAGCAGTTTGAACGAGCTTGGGAAGTATATCGCGCTCCAGCGACGCACCGCCGTCGCTTTCAATAAAATCTTTGACGTATTTCAAATTAAAACAGTAACAACCGCAGTTGATTGCCAATTGAAAATTTGCTTCCGGCGTCTCATAGGCTGCTTTTTCACTGAAACCTATAACTCTATTATTCCGGTCTATCTGCATCGCGCCTACATCAGGCAAACCATGCAACGCAGTTGTGACGATAGTGGCAACCGGATTGGTTTGGCGATGAAACCCCACGACCTCGTTGTATTGAAGATCGAGCAGCGTGTCGCCATTGACGCACAAAATATCATCGTGCTGATGGGAAACTTTAGTCGCAGCCAATAAGGCTTTTCCGGTTCCAGTTGATTCGGTAACGATAGTAATTTTGCGTTCAGCAAAATTTGCTGCCACAAACTCTTCTATCACTTCAGACAGGTGCCCTGTGACTAGAATAAGTTCAGTGCAACCTTCCCAAAACAATTTATTTATCAGAAGTTTTAAGAACGGTATTCCATGAATCGGCATCAGGCATTTAGGTGATGCGAAAGCCAACGTCCCAAGTCTAGACCCTTTCCCACCTACAAGCAGGCATGTTGTAAAAGACATTTCAGGCAAAGAATTATTTTGAATAGCTAGCTGCTGCTGCGGGTACGCTTGCGCTTACCACTATGCCGTGACGAGGAATGGATTGCGCCATTCGTTTTGGCGTTTGTCGCCGCATCAGCAACCTTTGGTTGATGCCCACTTCCTGCCGCTGTTACTTCGAGGTCGTCACCAAAGGTTGAATTTACTATTGGTTCGCGGGGGAGGTTCGGTATTACAGTCTCGGCGTTTTTATCCAAGCCTGAGTAATAATCTGAGTGGTAACGGGAATAATAATAATCGTCGTAACCGCTCACATTCATATCTACATTATTGATGACAACGCCGAAGATTTTTGCGTTGACTTGTGCGAGTTCGCGGCGCGCACGTTGGACGATGTTGCGCTTACTCTTTCCGCCTTGTACGACAAAGATGACGCCTTCGACCAGGGTCGAGAGAATCAACGAATCGCTGACATTCATCAACGGCGGCGAATCAATGATGATGTGGTCGTAACGCTTTTTTAAGGCTTCCAGCGTTTCTCTCATGCGGTTTGAACTGATGAGTTCAGCCGGATTCGGCGGCAACGGTCCGCAGGGGAGGACAAACAGATTCGCTACCATCGTGGGTTGAATCAGGGTCTCGACATCAACGCCGCGCGAGAGGCAAGTTGAAAGGCCTTGATGAGTCGTGAGATCGAAAACCTTATGCACCGAAGGGCGGCGCAAGTCTGAATCAATCACCAGCACCGAAGCACCCAACTGCGCCAGAGAAATAGCGATATTCACGGCTGTCGTCGTTTTGCCTTCACTTGGCATGCTGCTCGTCAACAGAATCGTTTTCGGCGGATTGTCGGCTGACGAGAGCAACACCGAGGCGCGCAATCCGCGATAAGCCTCGGCAAATGAACTGTTGCTGTTCGTGAGCAATTCGAATTGCGGGCCTTGCCGTGCGGCGGTTTCGCGCGTGAGAACCAACGCCTTAGAACTGCTGGTGTTGCGGGCTGCTGAGAGTGAACTGATTTTGCGCGTCGCTAACGCAGGAATGACGGCCAGCGTCGGCAACGCGGTGCAGCGCTCTACGTCCTCTATAGTTTTTACCGTGTTATCAAGAAATTCGATCAACAGCGCCAAGCCTACGCCGAGGCTTAAGCTGAAAAGCAGTCCGATCAAAATCACTCGCAAACGATTGGGGCTAACTGGCATGACGGGTACCGTCGCGGGATCAATCATCTGCATATTCGAATGCTGTTCGGCGACCTGAATGTTGGCTTGATTGGTTTTTTGCAGGAAGTCGGTATAGAGCGTTTTAGCTGTATCTACTTCCTGTTTGAGAATGCCGAATTGCACCACTGAATTGTTTTGTTGAGCGGCTTCTGATTTAGCCTGTTCGAGCATGGCTTTGAGCGAAGTCTCGTCGCGTTGGGAGCGTTCAAAATCGGCTTTGAGTTTATCAGACAAACTGACGCGGCCTTCTTCGATTTGTTTTTGAATGGCTGCCATCTGTTTGGTGACATCCAGCGTACGCGGGTTTTCAGGGCCGAACTTGCCAGCATATTGCGCTGCGGTGGTGGCGAGTTCGCCGAGTTTATTTTGCAACGCGGTAGTTTTGGCATCGGCGAAAGCCTCAGGCAATTGGGCGACGCGACCTTGCTGGGCTTCTTCGTAAAGCGATTGTTTGAGAATACGCTCGGTTTCTGCGCGCGTAACCTGTTCGTGCATTTTGGCGAGCTTGCCAGTGATCAGGCTCTCTTTGCCATCGGTCGAAAGCATGTTCCGCTTGTTGGCGTAATCAGTCAGCCGTTGTTCGGACTCTTGAACTTTAATCTGCAATTCGCGCGTACGATCTTTGAGCCAGTTTGAGGTCGTAGCGAATTTTTGGGTGCGATTAAGAAAGCTGCGCTCCATGAAAACCTGAGCGATGGTGTTGACGATTGAGGCAGCCAGCGCCGGATTAGTATGTTGATAAGAGATTGACAGCATACTGGTTTCTTCGACCGGCGCAGCCGAGAGATTGGCCGCTAACAAGTTGACGTAAGGGGCTAGCCGCGCGCTTTCGGCAGAAGAACGCAACAGGCGAGTTTCTGGCGGAGGCAGCGTGACGGATTCAGCGGCAGTGATTGCCGGAGTAGGAGTGCGTGTGCCGAAGCGCGTCACGATGGTGTTGATCGCTTCCCAGACTGACTTGCGGCGATTGACTTCCATGAAGCTCGGATTTTGATCAAGCTTCATAAAGGCGACGACGTCTTCGAGCAGCGGACGGCTTTGCAATTGCCTCACCTTCGTTCGCATAGCCATCATTATGTAATAGCCGGGATCGCCGTCCTCGCTTTCGATTACTACGTCACCTGAACGAAAGAGCGTACGATTTTCTTTCTCGATTTCGATGGAAGTACTGGCCTGATAAAGCGATTGAGTGCGAAAGATTTCGACGGTAACGATGGAGGTGATAATTAGTACGATAAACAGAATCAGCCATTTATGCTTACGGATTCTGCGCCACATCTCTGCAAGCTGTAGCTGTACTCCGCTGAGTGAAGGTTCACCGATGCCATAACCATAAGTGTCGGGGTATGCCCCCATCGGCGAATGTTCGCTGGCGGCAATAGCTGCGTCGGAATAGGGATCAAGACGCACCAACTTGTTTTTTTCTTCAGCCATTTTCAAGCTCCAAACCGCGTGAGGCGGCCTTTAGGGGATGTATCAGTTCGGGGCGTTAAAAGGGAATTGGCAGGCGCGCGGCGCTCACGCCGAAGGCACTGAGTATGGGGGCGGCAATTGATTTCATGCGACTGTTGGGAACGATAATGACATCGTTGGCAAGAATGATTTGATCTTCGGTCTTACCACTCATTATCCCACCAATGTCTATGGCAATTTCTTGACGTTTGCCGGTATCTGGATGTTCGCGGAAGATGATGCCGCGTCCGGTTGCCGCTTTGAACGTCGTACCCTGTGCCAACGAAATCGCCTGCCGCACCGTAGTTCCTTCTTTCAGCGGAAATGAACCAGGTGTTTTGACTTCGCCCGCGACAAAGAAAACTTCGGTTTGCGGAATGTTCACGATGTCGCCTGCTTCGACCTGCATGTTTTGGTCAAAACGGCCTTTGAGCAATCCGTTGATGTTCACCTTATGCATGACATATTGCGGAGGCGGCGCGTCTTCTTCGTCATCCGTGGTTTTTTGGGGGTCTTGTTCAGGGGACGGTTCAGTAGAGGCTTTCAGATTGCTTTCTGTCGGTTCAGCTTTTGCTTCAGCTTTGTCGGATGCCTTGACTTTGCGAATGACAAACGCCGTCGAACTGTGATCGGCCATCAAGCCGCCCGCGACGGTCAGCAATTCGATTAACGAAGGCCGCCCTTCAATTTGATAAACGCCGGGGCTGCGCACTGAGCCGTGGATGAAATAAGAGCGGCTGTTGAATTGCCGCACGTTGACCGTGACCTGTGGGTCGAACAGATATTTGTCGCGCAATCCGTCAGCGAGAAATTTGGCTAACTGTTCGATGGTTTTGCCTTTCGCGTTAATGCGCCCCAAATAAGGCATCAGAAACGTTCCGCGCGCCGTAACGCGACGATTGCCAGAGAGTTCAGGCGCGTCTTCGATCTGAATGTCCAGCACGTCGTTTGAGCCGATGCGGTAATCTTCATCGGGCGTCACCATAATGGAGGAAGAACGATTGTCATCACCGCCATTGGTGCGCGACGTTCTAGTGGTTTCATCGCGTTTAGAGCCGCCTCCTTCGGGTTTGTTTTGGGCAAAAGCGAAGCAACTCAGCCAGAGGATGATGAACACGAGGAAGTGCGTCTGCATTGCTTTATTCATGATGTAGTACCTTTCATCGAACGGGTTGCGCCAACTAACACTTGGCGCGTCGGTTCAGGGAATGCAACGGTTTCAGGTATCGCTTGCGGCACGACTGCGCCGAGTTCTGAACTGACGGCTGCCAATGTCAAAAAAAGCAGCGCGTGCGCAGGCAGATGCAGATGGAAATCGAAAAAGCTATGCACCAGCATGCCGACGATGGCGGTGCTGCAACCGAGCGCCAGCCCCGCGCGTAACGGGTCGCGTGATTGCACGCCCCGTTTCAATTGTCTGAACAACAAAACGAAAAACCACAGCACCAGCAAGCCGCCGATCAGTCCGCCATCCGCCAACACCTGTAAGTAATCGTTATGCGCTGCGTTGACGGTGAGCGAACCATCGCTGCGACTATATTGCGGAACGGCGGTCTCATAAGCGCCCAGCCCTACGCCCACCAGCGGATTGGCCTGAATCAGCCTCAATGTATCGCGCCAAATCCACCCGCGCGTCGCATAAAAATTCGTGTTCTGTGATTGCAGCCCGCCTTGCCTGACGAAACGATTAAGTATGGGTTCAGCGCCGATCCACCACAGTCCAGCCAACAACACGAGGCATAAAGCTGCGATAGCGCCGAGGCGTGAAAGCACAGCCTGCATAAAAGTGCGCAAACCCAAAGAGCCGTCTTCTTCGTCATTGCTCGCGTGATAGCGACGGCCTGACGGGGGGCGACTAGAGAAACGTCGCGCGATATATGCGCCCGCTACGCCGAGGTAAATCAATTCGACGATAAGGCCGAGTGTACCGCCACGCGAACGCGAAAAGAGTGCAGCCACAATCATCAACGCCGCCGCGCTGCCATAAATCAACCGCGCCGCACCGCTGATTTCACGGGTTATGAGCAATGCCAACGGTAAGGGCAACAACATTTCGATATAACCTGCGAAATGAGCGTGATGAACGAACGGGCCGAAAGGCGCGGTGATGTCTTCGGCTATGGCAGGCCGCAACCAGAAAAATTTTCCGTCCCAGGCAAAATGCTGAACCAGTGCAAACAGCGCCAACAATCCGCCAAAGCAGACGGCGAACCGTTGCCACATTTCTAGTAAATCGCGTTGAGCTATCAAATGAGCCGCTGTAATGAAGCACACGAACAGTAGAAAAAGTTGCAACACCGTGGCGCGAGTCGCTTCGACATCGAACGAGAGGCTTTGCCGTTGTCCTGCGGCGTCCGTCCAGGCGAAGCTTTGTAACAACCCCAGCAAAAGAATTGCCAGCAACGGCCAAAGCGTTGTAGGTATAGGCAAAGACAAACGGACTTCGCTAGCTGTTTTGACGCCCGTCAGAAACAACAACAGCACGCACATCCATTCAAAGAGCGCCACCGACCACGGCTCAACTGCGCCGTGCGCCAGCGCGGTGAAGATGGTCATCACCAGCAGCAAAGTGAAACAGATTCGATCAACGCGTAGGCTCATTAAAGTTGAGTCAGCGAAATATCATCGAGCCAGAGCAAACCTTTCGCAGCCTCTTCATAAATGAACTTAGGCGTACGTTGCAGTATCAGTTTTGCGGTAGTTGCGTTGGCAGGCGTAGCGAATTCAAACGCCAATCGCTGCCAACCTGATGGAGTTGTAACGATGGGGGCAGAACTCGCCAGCGGTAAAGAATTGGCCTGATTGAGCAACACGATACGCAGGCCTTCACGAATAACGAGTTGTTTGGTTTGGATGAAGCATTCAAGGCGATAACGTGCGCCAGGCCGCAACAAAATGATTTGCTGCACCTCATCACTCAATTGCGTCGGATCGCGTCCGAGGAATTGCAGCCTGAGTGATCGTTGCCCTGTATGTGCCACCTGATCGTCTAGCTGCACGGCGACAAAGCGGCTGTCCGTTAGCTTCCAATCGAAATGCGCCAGACGTTGCGGCGCTGTCGTCTCAAAGCTGCCATTCCAGATCAGCGGGGCTTGCTCCTTTAATCCTCCAACTTGGCCACCAACTTGACCGCCAAGCAGGGAACTCCAATGTTGGCGCGCTAGTGGCAAATCGCCTGCTTGCAACAATGCGTCGAAAAATGAAGGTGTGTCAGGCAAGGCTAGCAAGGCGTTGCGATCAACTGTTGCCAGAGCAGCAACGGCGGATTGAGGTTGCGATTGTTCAAGGTAAAACTGTGCCAACATCAAGCGCGCTTGCGGAGCATCACCCGCCACCACTTCGAGTTTTGCACAGTCGCCTTGCGTTACTTGCCAAAGCAAATCAAGCGATTGCGGCAACCAGACAGGGTTGTTGGCTACGGCATAGCGAAAGTGTTCAAGCGAAGCGTAAACGTTGTCAGTTCTGACGAGTTGATTCGCCAGCCGCCAGCGAATTTGCCGGTCATTCGGTGCGCGAACGGTCGCCACTTTCAGATGGTTTTCCGCCGCCATCGCGTCGCCCTGCAAACCTTTGGCTAAAGCCGCAAGCACGTGGTGATGAGCATTCTGGGGCGAAAGCTGAACGGCCCGCGCCGCTGCTTCCGCCGCTTGCCCAGTCACTTGCTCGTCTTCGCCAGCGTCGGCAATAGCCGCCGCCGCTAAACGCGCAGCTATACGGGGCGAGTGCGGAAAATACTGATAAGCTGATGTTAGCGTAGCGCGACTGACCAGACTGCCGTCTTCAGTGAACGTGCCGATAATGAAATCAGCCAACACCAGCCAGGACAGCCATAAGCAGGCCAAGCTGGTAATCAGCAGGATGGTCAGGCGCACAGCTTTATGAGGATGATTGAGCGTAAGCGACATCTGAAAATCTCAGATGAACCAAATTGTTGACGAATCGTCGTTAATGAATCATAGCGGGGGTGATTGATTGTTACGGAGCTGATGTTTGCTGTTACTGCTGAGAACACGGGCCGCAAGTGTCATTCGCATGATTGGTATGCGGCGTACCGTTCAGGTTGAAATGGCCTACTACCGCAGAACAGGCAATCGTTTGCGTAACACCGATTCCGTTAGGAAGGCGGTGACAGACCGTAGTGATTTTACCCGGATTGATGAGCCTGCCGTCGCGTGCATCGTAAGAGCAAACCGAACACACATTGGCCGTTGGCGGGGGCTTAACGGGTGTGACCGGCGTAGCAGACGGCAAGGGATTACCCTGCGTCGGTGAATACGGCGTGGGGGCTGGATTAGGCCCAACCGATGACTGGTTGCCGACCGGTTCATTGCTAGCCGCAGGCGCTCCCAGTTTGGTGAGCGTTGAGGAAAAGCTCTCAGACGCCAAGGCCGCTAACGACGCAGCAATGCCACCACCGCCGAGCGCGAGGGCTTTCGGCAATTTGTGGCGACGGGCTTTGGTCGCAGTTCCGACCGTCACAGCCTCTCCGCTGGTAACTGTCTCGACTTTGTTGTTGAGCGTAATTTTCGCCGTACCCCGTACCGCTGAAACCGTAGTTTCTTCTTTGGTGACACCGAGTCCCAACGCCGCCGGGTTTTTATCGGCTGAAACGATGAACCCGTTAGCAGTATTGACGCTGATGCCAATGCCTGAAGCCGTTTGAACGCCCATCTGACCGGCGCGCAATTCGCCGCCGATGCCGTCAGGTGTCAGGTTCAGGATGAGTTCAGAATCCGCTTCGAGTTTGATGCGACCAGATTGGCCAAGATGGATGGTAGCGACACCATTCGGGTTGGTCTTGATGTGATTGCCGCTCAACACGGTCATGCCTGAACTGGCTGCCCGTCCATTCAGTGTTACGCCTCCGCTAACCCACAACTCTCCGGTTGGTTTGGGCAGGCTGCGCAACTTTTCAGGTAAGCACAGCAGTGAGGAAAGGACAATTACACTAACCAGTAGCGGTTGAATGCGTGAAGAGAAGAGTATTGGTTTTACGGGCAATAAGATGCGCATATTGTTTTCTCCTGATGGAATTTGAGCATTAGGCTCATTGACTGACAATAACGGGGAGTTTCGGTGGCACCGATTGGCCTAACAGTAGGCACACTAAACCTGACTCTTTGAAACCGTAAAGGAAACCTCGTGTCGAGGCAGCGTAACGATCATGTATAAAAAATTCACTCGCGCCTGCAACCCAAGTTAGGGATGTGGGCGAAGCCAGTGATGATCGCTGGAAAGTGCGACGTAACAATTCATGTCTAATCCGCTCAGACGCAAAATGGCATCTTGCTTCTGACGTTGTTAGAAAAAAGCCTGCTGTGGCCCAAACATAAACAGTTACGCCAGTTTTAGGGATTAATACTCATACAAGCTCCGAGCCTTACCATCTTCACCTGAGAATTACTGACCTTGTCACATTGAAACAGGCAGTGGTCAGTCGCCAATTCAGTGCGCTCGGAAGCTGCACTTGGATTTGCCGAAAGAAATTGATTACGCGAAAGCAGTACGCTTAATAAGTCAGTGCAGCGTAAAAAGCAAGTGAGGACTAGTTGAAAACGATGTCTAATGCGGCTCTTCAGTATGGTAAGGCGATGCAATGGGCCCGATCCGGCGCGAACATAGCCTGTGTCGGCTGGTGAATGGGCAGCCGCCATGTTGGCAGAGGCGTTGCTTACGACCATCGCCAATGAAGCTGAGTTGGAACGCTTTACTGCCTTCTTTGAAGACGTTGGGACAAGTTGGCGCCGACGGGAACTATATCTATTTACAATTTACGAAAGACCCTGACAAAGGTAATCCTGTAAAAATTCTATGCTTGTGGCAACGATGTCCAGGATTTTGTGCTTCAAGCGTAAAGCTGTTAACTTTCGATTACAGGCTTGAATTACTTTAGTGCTTGGACCTTTCGAATTTAATAATTACGTATACGATTTTCTAAGATTTAGTCTTGGGGAGTGCCTGTCGTTGTATGTGCCTTGCTATAAACGTGCAGCGCCGCTGGCGCTGCACCCATTGGCGTTGCTGGCGCTGTTCGTACAACACCGTCCAAAGATAGGAGTCACAACGATGGCAAACACCTACGCGCAGATTTACCTTCAGGTCGTCTTTGCCGTGCAAGGCAGGCAACGCCTGATTCAGCCTGCTTTCAAAGAAGAGGTGTACCAATACATCACTGGCGTTGTCACCAATCAGGGGCAAAAGATGCTGCAAATCAACGGCGTAGCCGATCACACACATTTGCTGATCGGCCTCAAACCTAGCATCGCTTTGTCCGATTTGGTGCGAGACATTAAGGCTGGTTCATCGAAATTCATCAACGAACAAGATTGGATTTGCGGCAAGTTCCATTGGCAGGAAGGCTTTGGAGCTTTTTCCTATGGTCATTCGCAATTGGATACGGTGATTCGCGTCTTCAAGAATCTGGGCAGAATCAGTAAAGCCATCAGCAGCAGAAATCGTTTAAGCATGAATATCTGAGATTGCTGCGCAACTTCGACATCGCGTTTGAAGACAAATACGTTTTTGATTTCATTGAAGAAGATGCGCCGCTGGCTGCATAGTGGCTCCGGCTCCACAAGAGCCAAATGTTTATAGAATTTTTAACTTTGGATTCACGATGCAAGACTGGATGCACAACCCACAACAAGCTGTGATTGACGCCAAAGCTGCGTTGCTGGCGCAGATGCCCGATGTTGGGCTGCGCACGCGGCGGCTGGACGAATGGCTCGCCGATGAAGTCGCCTCCGTGCAAACTGAAGGCGCATACGCCGTGCCGCAGCTTGCTTACCACGACGTATGCAACGGCGCGGTGAGCGCGGCAGAGCGGCTGCGCGCCGATAAGTTGCCGAATCTAAATTTTTATTGGAGATGATTTTATGGGAAAGAGAATCAAGTGTTTGGCTTTGATGGGTTACCTGTTGTTGGCATGCGGCGTCATTACGTTTCAGCAACCGGCGGCGGCTGTGTACTCGGCTGCCGCTGGGCAATCGGCTGACGTTAAGCAAGCGGTGTTGCAAAAGGTTTGCGGCACCTGCCATACGTTGAGCAAAGTGACGGGTTCACGTCGCAGCCGTTCGCAATGGGAAGAAGTCACCGACAAGATGATCGCGGCGGGAGCGAAGGCGAGTGATGAAGAATTCACCACTGTGATCAACTATTTGGTCAGCCAATTTGGCAGGGCCAATGTGAATACGGCATCTGCCAGCGAGATCGCAGAGGCGACAGGATTATCGGAGCAGGAAGCCGAAGCCATCGTCAAATATCGAAAAGACAAAGGGAAGTTTGAAGACTTCGACGCGCTCAGCAAAACGCCGGGCGTCACCATCGAAAAGTTGGAAAAGAGTCGTGACGCGATTTCTTTTTAGCCTTGCGCGCCATCAAGTACGAATACTGGCGCGAATACTGTTAGAGGAGAACACCTATGATTAATTTTGCAAAAGCCTGTGCCTTGATCGCTGTGCTGATCACAGCCACCGCGATTTATCTCAGTGCTCAACCGCCCCAGAATCTGCCGCCCCAGAATCCGGCACCTAGACCTCAGATCAACAGGCCGGGGGCGAACGATAAGCACATCGTAGACGCCGCCGCCGCAGATCGTGGTCGCAAGGTCTGGGCTACCGAATGTATCGCCTGTCACGGCAGCACTGCCAGAGGCACAGACAAAGGCGCAAATCTGGTGCGGTCTGACATGACTTGGCGCGACCGCAACGGCAATGAAATCGGAGCGCTGCTGCAAAAAGGACATCCCACGCAAAGCGGCGCAGCCAGCAGCAGCCTCAGCAAAACACAGGTCGAAGAGCTATCGCATTTCATCCATCAGCGGCTTAATGACACGTTGCGCGGTTCGCCGATTTTTGAAGTGCAAAACGTATTGACGGGCGACGCGAAAGCAGGCGCGACGTATTTCAACGGCGAAGGCAAATGCAGCACGTGCCATTCACCGACGGGCGATTTGGCGGGCATCGGGAAGAAATACAACCCGGCGAGTTTGCAGCAACGCTTTCTCTTTCCGCGCATCGTCGCACGTGGACGTAGTGCTGCTTCAACGGGTAAGTCGGCCATTACGGTGACGGTTACGCCCGCGAGTGGCGCGGCGGTCACTGGCTTACTGGTTCATCTGGATGATTTCAATGTCGCGTTGCGTGACGACGCGGGCGAATATCGTTCGTGGAAGCGTACGCCTGCGCTGAAAGTCGTCAAGCACGATCCGCTGGTTGGGCACATCGAATTGCTGGATCGAATCACCGACAAGAACATGCACGACATCGTCGCTTATCTGGACTCGCTCAAATAGAAGCTGTGCAGAACCTTTCCGCTCGTGGGGTGGTTGAAGTAAGACAAAACAGGAGACCTCGAAATGAAACTCATCAAAACTTTTTTGTTTGTCACGTTGCTGACCTCGGCGCTTTATGCGCAGGGCGGCCTTGATCCGGCCAAACTGCAACAACCGCCGACCGATTCATGGCCGACCTATCACGGCGATTATTCGGGGCGGCGTTTCAGTCCGCTGACCAAAATCAATACGACGAATATCAATTCGTTGAGTTTGTCGTGGGTTTACCGCGTGAATACCGGCGGAGCCGGAGGCAGCATCAAGTCTACGCCGCTGCAAATTAACGGCGTGCTTTATTTCACAGTGCCCGATCACGTGTGGGCGGTAGACGCGCGCACGGGGCGCGAAATCTGGCATCACGTCTGGCCTTCAAAAGGAGGAGAACACATCGGCAATCGCGGTGTAGGCGTGTCGGGCAACGCGCTCTATTTTGAAACGCCGGATTGCAATTTGGTTTCGTTGAATCTGAAAGACGGCAAGGAACGTTGGCACAAAAGCCTTTGCGATCTCGATCAGTTTTATTTCGGATCAACCCCGCCGCTCGTCGTGAAAAATCACCTTATCTCTGGCGTCAGCGGCGACGATTTGGATCGTCCCGGCTACGTTCAATCGTTCGACCCTGAGACGGGCGCATTGCAATGGCGCTGGTACGTCGTGCCGCAAAAGATGGGCGAGCCGGGTTCTGAAACATGGCCGAACGAAGACGCGATGAAACACGGCGGCGGCATGACGTGGCAGCCGTTTACTTACGACCCTGAACTGAATTTGGTTTACGTCACGACGGGCAATCCGCAACCGGTGATTGCGCACAAGAACCGCGCGGGCGCGAATCTTTATACTGAGTCCATCGTCGCGCTCAATGCCGACACGGGCAAGATGGTTTGGTACTTCCAGGCTTCGCCGCACGACACGCACGATTGGGACGCGACGCAAGTGCCCGTGTTGATTGACGGAGAGATCAACGGGCAAAAGCGAAAGCTGATCGCGCAGGCCAGTCGCAACGGATATTTTTTCGTACTCGACCGCGCGACTGGCAAAAACATCGTTACGTCAGAATTCGTCAAAACGAACTGGGCGAAAGGACTCGACGCGAAAGGACAGCCGATTCCGAATCCGGCAAAAGAACCGCAACTGGATGGCGCTCTCGTGTCGCCCAATCAATACGGCGCGACGAACTGGCCGCCGCCGAGTTTCAGTCCAACCACTGGGCTTTTTTACGTGAACGCGATTCGCGCCTTCAGTGTTTATTACATCTTCGATCCTGATGATAACCCGCAAGGCTGGGGCGGAACCGATCGCGGCAGCTGGTCGGAAGCGATGTTGCAGGCGATAGATTACAAAACCGGCAAAATTCGTTGGAGCCACAAATGGGAAGGATCGGGGGCTCGCGCAGGCGTGATGACGACGGCGGGCAATTTGGTGATTACCGGCGATGGTTTGAACAATCTTGTCGCCCTCGACGCGCGCAATGGCGAAGCCTTGTGGCACGCCAATCTGGGCACGAACGTCAGCAACGGGCCAATCACTTATGAACTCGATGGCACGCAATATCTGATTGTAGGCGCAGGCGATTCGCTTTACGGTTTCGCAATGTTGGGCAGGCGTGCGGTTGAATAAAGACGGAGCAAATGTATGGTCAAAAAGGTACTCATCATCGGCGGCGGCATTGGCGGATTGTCTACCGCGATTGCGTAGCGCAAGGCGGGCATTGCCGTAGACCTCATCGAAATCAAAACCGAATGGCGCAGCGCAAGCCGTTGAAGACGGCGTAGTCCTCGGCAAACTGCTCGCGCGTGATGAACCGTTGCCGCAGTTGCTTGATGAATTCATGACGCGGCGCTTCGAGCGGTGCAAATTCATTGTCGAAGGTTCGCTGCAATTGGGCGAATGGGAAATGAATCCCTCGCCGGATGCCGACGCGCCGGGGCTGACGAAAAAAATGTTGGGCGTCGTCGCTCAACCCATCTAAGAGGAAAATTTATGAGTCTTTCCACAATGCGCAGAATCGTCACTGGCCATAACGAACAAGGCCAAGCCGTCATTGTTTCAGACGCCGCGCCTGCCACCATTATTGATTTCAAAGCGATACCCGGCACGGTGTTCTATGAAATCTGGAATACCAACGCCAGCCCTGCGCCGATTCCGGTGCTGAATGATAATGGTGACGACCCGACGCTGAGGCCGGTGCAGCTTCACCCTACGCCGCAAGGCAGCATCATTCGGTTCGTAGACATTCCGCCTGATTCAACGCAAGAAAACATCACTCTCGCCGACATCGCGGCGGGCTTCGCGCACATTGGCGCGGCGAGCGCGGCTACGCATCAGGATGATTCACCGCACAAGCTGATGCACCGCACCGAGACGATTGATTACGGCATTTTGATTTCGGGCGAATTGTGGCTCGTGCTGGACGAAGGCGAAACGAAACTCAACGTCGGCGATGTCGTCATTCAACGCGGAACCAATCACGCCTGGGCGAATCGTTCGAACGAAATCGCGCGGATGGTTTTCATTTTGCTCGACGGAAAATTCGCTGACGGGTTGGGCTAACATTTACCTTTAGCAAGCTCTGGCTTATTGTTACTGTTATATCAGTTTTCAAAAACTGGATAGCAGGCGTTAGGTCTTAGCGTCTGTAATTCGCTTACCACGATCCATCAACAACCCAATTTCGAGGAGGCCTTTATGAGAAGTGTTTACCGCTTTTTACGATCTGCCGCTGGCTTGGTCGTCGTGTGGTGTTTTCTGCTTTCCGTTGTTGCGTTCGCGCAATTCGACACGGCGACCGTGTTGGGTACGGTGCGCGATGACGGCGGCAACGTCGTCGCCGGAGCCAAAGTTATGCTCACCAATCTGGGCACGGGCATCGAAGCCAATGCCTCGACGGATGAAAACGGCGCGTACCAATTTCTCAACGTCAAGCTCGGCACTTACAAAGTGAGCGCCGAAGCCAAAGGCTTTTCTATCGCGGTGGCGAGCGGCATCACCGCGACCGTCGGCGCACGTCAGCGCGTAGACCTCACGCTCAAAGTCGGTGCGCTGACTGAAACCGTTCAAGTCACCGACGGCGCTTCGCTGGTTGAGACTGAAACGAGTGATCGCGGGCAAATCATCAATCGCCAACAGATCGTTGAGTTGCCGTTGAATGGCCGACAGTATTCCGCGCTGGCGATTCTCACGACTGGTATTCGGCAATCTACGCTGGCGGCTTCGGTTGATTCGCAAGGCGGCGACGCGCGCGAAGGTTCGTTCAATGCCAACGGCTTGCGCTCGACCTTCAACAACTTCCTGCTCGACGGCGTAGACAACAACTCTTACGGCACGAGCAACCAGAACTTTTCGAACCAGGCGATGCAGGTTTCGCCTGACGCGCTCGAAGAGTTCAAGGTTGTGACGAATAACATGTCGGCTGAATTTGGACGCAGCGGCGGCGCGGTCATCAACGCTTCGGTCAAGAGTGGTACGAACGACTTTCACGGCGCGCTGTGGGAATTCGTGCGCAACACCAACCTCAACGCCGTCGGCTTTTTCAAACCGCTGGGCGGCGTCAAACCCGTATTGCAACGCAACCAGTTCGGCGGCGTCATCGGCGGGCCGATTCGCCGCAACAAGACGTTTTTCTTTTTGAGTTACGAGGGCTTCCGCGAAGTCAGCCGCGTGCCGCTGTTCAGTTCGTTGCCGACGATGAATGATCGCATCGGGCTTTTCGACAAGCCGGTGCGCAATCCGCTGACCAACGAAACCTTTGTGGCGAACGTGGCGATTCCGACCAACAAGCTTTCGCCGTTCGCATTGCAGGTGCTTAAGAACCTGCCGACGCCCACCATCGCCGGACGCGCGAACAACTTTCAATATTCGCCGAGCAGCAAGGATTTCAACGACAAGGCCGACCTGAAATTCGATCATCATTTCAACGCGCGCATCAATGCCTTTGTGCGCATCGGCCAACGCAAGAGCAACGTGTTTAACGAACCTTCGATTCCGGGGGCGTCGGGCGGCGCGGGCAACGGATTCACGCGCGTGCTGAACCAGCAACTCGCCGGCGCCGTGACGTGGACTCCGACGATGACTTCGTTGCTCGAATTTCGCATGGGACTCACGCGCACGCGCGCCGGCAAAGAACCCGTAGGCATAGGCGGCCCCAGCATGCGCGAACTCTTTGGCATCACCGGTTTGCCCGAAGATCGCAGCCTGACTGGCCCGTTGACTACACAAAACGTCACGGGTTTCAGCAGCCTCGGACGCCGTCCTTCCAATCCGCAATGGCAGCATCCTTTCGTCGTCAATCCGAAAGTGAATTATTCGCTCACGCTCGGCAGGCACTCGCTCAAAACCGGCTATGAGTTTCAACGCATCCACACCGAAATCATGGACGTGAATCCGCTTTACGGGCAGGACACATACGGCGGCAATTTCAGCCGTCCGACGGGCGGCGTGGCTGACAGCGCGACTTATAATTTGGCTGATTTTCTGTTCGGCTTGCGCAGCAATTATGCGCTCGTGAATTTGTTCATCGCGCAATATCGCCAGCGTATGCACTTCGGTTATTTGCAGGACGATTTCAAAGTTAATTCAAAGCTGACGCTCAATCTGGGCGTGCGTTATGAATATGCCACGCCGCAATTTGAGCGCGACAACAAGGTCAGCAATTACGATCCGACAGCGAATGCGATTGTGTTTCCGACGGGCGATTCGCTGGCCGGGCGTGCGTTGCTCAATCCTGACCGCAACAATTGGGGGCCGCGTTTGGGCTTTGCTTACACGGCGGGTTGGGGCTTGGTTGCGCGGGGCGGATACGGCATCAGCTACAACCATTTCAATCGCGCGGGCACGGGCAATCTGCTCGCCGTCAACGGCCCGCAAGTCGTCAACGGAACGGTTAATCAGATTCCGACTGATGCAACGTTCCGTACTACGCAACAAGGCTATCCGGCTGATTTCACCGCGCCGTCGAGCTTCCGTCCGCTTAACGCTTCGGTGAAATTCATCCCGCGCGATTTGCCGAGTTCGTATGTTCAGAACTGGTTTCTCTCGATTCAAAAAGAAGTCGCGCGCAATACGCTGGTGGATATTGGCTACGTCGGCAACCACGCGTTGAAGTTGCCGATGACGGCGGATTTCAATCAGGCGCGTCCGAATGGCGCAACCGAAAACAGCAATTTGCAAGTGCGGCGGCGCATTCAGCAATTCGCGGCGATCAATCATTATTTTCCCGGCGGCTGGTCGGCTTATCACGGCTTGCAATTGCGCTTTGAACGGCGCGCGGCGGGTGGTTTGTATTTGCTGAGTTCGTTCACCTATTCAAAGGCGTTAGACAACTCGGCGCAGATTCTGGAAAACCCCAACGGCAATTCATCGGGGCCGCAAAACTATTTCAACCTCGCGGCAGAAAAAGGCGTGTCGGCTTATGACCAGACGTTGACTAGTGTGACCAGCGTCGTGTGGGATGCGCCGCTCGGCAAAGGCCGCAAGTTTGGCGCAAACATGCACGCGGCGGCTGAGGCTCTCATCGGTGGTTGGCAAATGAGTTTCATCAACAATATGTGGAGCGGGCAACCGATCACCTTGACCTATGCGCCTGCCGCAGCCTTCGCCGTCGGCAGCGGCAACCCGCGTCCGAATATCATTGGTGAAGTACTCGCGCCGGAAGGCCAACGCACGATCACCAATTATTTCAATGCGGCTAACGTAGTGATTCCGACTGACCGTACGCAACCGTTCGGCAATGTGGGGCGCAACACCGTGCGCAGCCATCCGTTTTATCAGTTTGATTTCGGGCTGCATAAAAACTTCAGGCTGCCGCGCGAAAACATGAAGCTACAATTGCGCGGCGAGTTTTTTAACTTGCTGAACAAGACCAACTTTTACCCGGCGAACGGCAATCGTTCCAACACCGGATTCGGCACAATCAACCGCACTTTCGATCCGCGCCAGATTCAGTTGGCGCTGAAACTCACCTTCTAACCCTGTTCACAGGAAAGGCGCACCGGCAACTCACGCCCG
>JAYSVR010000545.1:0-10899 GCA_043718445.1 Acidobacteriota bacterium
CGCACAGTTTTAAGAAAATGGCTTTCGCTTAAAATTCCAACCGTAAGCCAAACTGAATCCAGCGGCTGCCCGCCGTACCGCCGCGTTCGGGCGCGATGAATTGCGTAGTCAGTACGCCAAACGCGCGTGAGTTATTCAGATCGAGCGACGGGTTGACATACATCACGTTGTTAAACGCATTGAACATATCGAACAGGAAGGTCGCTTTGAACGATTCTCTGATCGTCGTCGTCTTGCCGATTGAGAGGTCGGCGTTCCAACGCGACGGGCCGCGCAGCGGGTTCGCGCGTCCGGCGCGTCCGTCGCGGCTGATTTCGACGCGGCGGAAGCTGTTGAAAACCTGTTCGGGATTATTGAACAGATTCAACCCCGTACCGCGAGCAGCCGGGTCGCCGTTGGTGCCGATGTTATTCGTACCATTGACGCCGCGATTGATGTCGTTGCCAAAGGCCAGCGGATCACTCGTCGGAATCGCACCCGAATTGAAGCCCAGAAATAAGCTGCCGCCCCACACGCCTGCGCCTTGATTGACCGTCAGGGCGTCGCCGCTGCGCGCGGTCACGATGCCTGACAGATACCAGCCGCCGATCACCTTATCGAGCACGTTGCCCGTGCTGAACATGCGGCCTTTGCCGAAGGGCAATTCATAACGGAACGTGCTGTTGACGATGTGCGTGATGTCGAACAGCGACGGGCCGTATTCGGCATTGAGATCGAAATTGTTCGGCATCACACTCGCCGAGTTTTGATTCGATCCCAACTGATCGAACGAACGCGCGAACGTGTAATTGACCGTAGCGAGAAAGCCCTTGCTCATACGTTTGGTCATCGTCACGAACCCAGCGTTGTAATTGGAACTGCCCGTGCTGGCGCGCAAGAAAAGATTTCGCGCCAGATAGTTATTGAATGGTTGCAAGCCGCCCAACATCCGGCGCTGGTCAATGTCCAGGAATAGGGGGTTGAGATTGCCGTTGATGAAATTGCTGCCCAAGGCGGTCGCCAACGCTTGCGTATTGTTCGCCGCGCCCGCGATGGTCGGCACCTGATTTTCAAACCAGCGTTGGGCTGCCAACTCTGTCACGGGGCGATTGGCGCGTAAGTGACGCGCGACCACATCAAAGGCTTGCGCGAAGGTTTGTCCCGAAACCTTATCAAGCTGGTTATAAGGCACCTGGCCGAAGCCCATGCTTTGCGGCAACTTTTTGGCATAGCGTCCGGCGAACCCGGCTTCGACCAACATGTTGCCGGGCAACTCGCGTTGCACGGTCAGGTTGAGCGAATGGTTTTCACCGACCTCAATGCTGGGGTCAACTTGAAACGACAGCGTTTCAGGGAAAAGCGAAAGCGTACCGTTGGCGTTGCGTCCCCAGAAAGGTGAAACGGGTACGGTGAGCGTCGGCACGGTGGGCAGTGGGATTTTGCCGTCTACGCCCGCACGGTAAATCCTCGATAGCGGATTGGCATTGGTCGCCAAACAATTCGCACCCGCGCTCGCGCCGTTCACGTTGCACAGCGGCGCAGTGACATTGATGGCTTGCGCAAAGGCTACGCCGAGCGTCGGGATGATGACGCTTTGCACGGTGTTCTGCCGGTCAAAGACCAAACTGTAACCACCTCGTACGACGGTTTTGCGCTCGCCCAGCACTTTGCCGAGCAAGCCCGGCGCATTGGACGGATTCCATGCGACAGAGACGCGCGGCCCCCAGTTATTTTTATCAGTGTCGAAGACCGGACGCTTCGCATCATTCACCGGCAAGAAAGCAATCGAAGGATTGAAGATGTCGCCCGTGCGAGAAGCTGCTTCGCGGGCGGTCAGGTATTCGCGTGCGGTTTGCACTTTCAGCGTTTGCCCATCCACTTGAATGCTTTGGCGTCCGAGGCGTTCGGTTGGCGCGGTTTGCCAGCCGTAATTCACGCCATAAGACAACGTCAGCGCGGGTTTAATGCGCCAAATATCCGACCAATAAAATTCGGGAGCCCAGAGCTTGGTGTCTGATTCGAGCGTTTCGCCGAAAGGCAACGGTTTCAGGCTGCCATCGCGCACGGCCAACACGCTCACGTTGTCTACCAAACCCAAAATCGAAGCCGCCGTGCGATTCCAGGTTTCCACGTCGGCGGCCGCCAGACAGTTCGTCGTGATAGTCACGCCGCCAGCAGTCGTCCCGCAAGCACGCGGACGCACCGTGTTCGGCAAGGTGAACGAACCGCGTTCGGAATCAATTTGCGCGACCAACGCGCCCAACGCGCCCAGCACTTTGTCATCGCGGCGATGCAAGGTCGGCAAATAACGAATGTGTCCGCCGAACTGCCACGTATGATTGCCGCGCACCCAATTCAAGTCGGCGTTCCATTGAATGTTCTTGTTGTCGTTCGATTGTTTGCGCGCCAATTGCGTGTCCACATCAATGGGTTCAGACAGAATGCTTTGAGCGCCACCGAGTGCGCCGAGATCGAGTGCGACGTGCGTTTGGCCCGAGGTGAAACCGGTTTCAGTGCCTGCCAATGCGAGTTCGGCAGCGGAACCATTCGGACGCAAACGATCAACCGCCGTGCGCGTACGCACCCAACCGAAACGGAATTCGCCTGAAAGGCTTTGCGTAATCAAGCCACTCACGCCCGTGCTGATCATGTTCTGGCGCGTCGGCGAAGTCTCGCGGCTTTTGACATTGCCACCGCGAATGTCGAGCAAGCCCGAGCCTTGCGCCACTTCGCCGAAATAGCGAAACGCTACGTCAGCGCGCCATTTCTCGTTGATGTTGTAATCCATCCGCGTGTTATAGAAATCGTTAGTCAGCGGATTGGTCACAATGCCGCGATAGCCGCCCGTATTGAATCCGTCGCCCGCGCTCGGATCATTCACTCCGGGCAGACCTTTGAAAAGATTGGTGACAACCGGGCTGATGCCGATGCCGCGCGGATCGCAAGCCTGATCGGCAGTCGGGCCGCACAAACGCGACGTTTTTAAGTCGTAGGAATTAACCGTTCCCGACGCATCGCGGAAGCGCAAGACACCGGCGCGCAAACTGTCAGTCGGCACGATGCGCAAAATTTGCGTCGTGCGCGGAAAGCGGCGGCCTTCATAATTGGCGAAGAAAAACAGCTTCTTTTTCCAGTAATCGCTCCACGGAATCACCGGCCCGCCGATGCGAAAGCCGAAGCGATTATCTTTCAATTCGGGTTCCTGCAACTTGGCGCGTTGAATCGGATCAGTCACCGTTTGCGCAATCGTACGTTTGGCCGTCCAGGTGGCGGCGTTCAGGTTGTCGTTTTGGTGATACCAGAAACCGAGGCCGTGATAATCGTTGGTGCCGCGTCGGCTGATAACCGAAGCCTGTCCGCCTGCGCCGCGCCCGAAGGCTGCGGTGGGATTGGCGACGCCGACGCGAAACTCTTCGATGCTGTCAATCGGGATGGGTATAACTGAGCCTAAGCCGCCCGTGGATTGGTTCGTAATATCAATGCCATCGAGCGTGATCGTGGTTTGATCGTTGCGCGAGCCAGCGACTTCGCCCGTGGGAGTCGAGAGCGGTTGAATGCGCAACAGGTCATTGGCCTGGCGCGTCAACGCGGGCAGCAAGGGCATCTCTTTGCCTGCGATCACGTTGCCGACGGTCGCGTCAGTCGTTTGCAATTCAACGCCGGCGGCGGCGGCGATTTCGACAGTCTGAGTCAAATCGCCAACCTCAAGCGCGATGGGCAAGGTATAAGACTTGGCTACGTCAACTTTGAAATTATTCAGCGTGGTTTTGCGAAAACCTGCTTTCGCAACCGTGATCGTATATTCACCCGGCGGCACGGCAGGAAGGGTGTATTGCCCATCCGAATTCGATTTGGCCTTGAGCGATTGACTGGTCGCGGCATTGACCATTTCGATCTCGACGCCGCTGACTACCGCGCCGGTCTTATCAGTCACGATGCCAACAATGGCTCCGGTCGTAGCAGATTGCGCGACAGCCGTAACCGTTAACGACAGCGCCAATAAAACAGCGCCTACAAATGCAAACAACGAACGCAACAACATGGTGAAACCTCCCTTGAATCGGCTTATCAACTTGCGGCGATAAGCCTGGAAATGCAGCAACCAAATGGGAAAGACCGAGCGATTTCACCTCGTCGGCTGACCAGATGAAATAACTCGGCGAAACGCGATTTTAAGTTTTGTAAATGACTTACTGCTGGAGCGGGAATTAAAGCGGGCGAATGCTAACGTAATGGCAAGAAGGTCACAAGTTTGGATATATAAATTTTGACTGACCAACCAAACGGATGGCGTATGAATAACTTTTTCATTGCGGAGGCTTACTTCTTGCGCGGCTTACCCAAGGCGGATAAGGTCAAGCCGCCGCCCAGCAATCCGCCTAAAGTGTTCATATCAAAATCGTCGTCAAAATCATCATCGTCTTCAGCGTCCTCACCCAGTTGACCGAGCAATTGTTCGCCCAGAAAACCCATAGCGTTATCAATGGCTTTCAGTTTTGCTGACTGGCGCAGGTGAATGTGCAATTGTTCGGCGAGCGGTTCGAGCAAGTCGCCCACCCGGTCAGAGCGTACGCGCAGCCGTTGTGGGATCGCGCCGGCTTCAATGAATTTGTCGGCCAGCAATGGCGGGATGCGGGCAAAGAGCGCTTCGAGCGAAGGGCGCGGTTCGAGCAGTTCCATCGCCAACAGCATGCCGCTTTGTTCGTCGGCCACGAGCAGCATGTAAGGGAAACACGGACGCTCGCCCTTTTGGTCAGCCGTGGGAAACGGTGTCATCTGCAATTCGATTTCGACGGCGCGGTCGGCGCGCGGCAACTTGTTCAACGCCGCCAACGATTCGGCAGAAAGTTCGTGACGAGGTTTCGTCGTCGTAACCGCTGGAATTTTTTGCGCCGTATCATGCCATTCGCCTTGCGCGTTTGGTTCGCGCACCAGATAGCGAGAGTCCAGTGAGACTTCTTCATCAGGAAACAACAGTTCGTCGTTTTTTTCGCAACGCGCGGCAACCTCGAGCAATTGCTCTAGCACGAGGGTCATCAGGTGCGCTTCGTCGGCGGTGAGAAACCACGGAAACATGCCAGCGGCGTGGCTGCGAAAGAGCGTGTAACCTTGCGGGCCGCGAAACTTGAGGCCGAGTTTTTTGTGAATGGCCTTGTCATCTTTTTCGATCAGGTCGGCGTCTTCAAACGAAAGTTCCAGCTTTGGGATTTCGAGCAGCTTGGTCGGATCAATGTCTCCATCGCCGATTTCTGCATCTTCTTCGATTTGCAAAAACTGGCGCGTCGCCGCTGCCGTCGGATAGAACGCGATGGCGACGTGTTCACCGAGCAAACCCATCACGCTGACGAAGCCGATTTCATTCGTCAGCGGGTCTCTGATGCCGAAGATGTCGCTTTCAGTCATCCATTCCCACGGCTCCATCTTTTTGATGCGCGCCGCGAGGTCATAAAGCACGCGCCATTGATCAAGCGTAGGCTCATTCGGCTTACCTGTGGTTGGGGTCATGGTCTTCACCATTTTATTGCTCCTACTATTTCTCTTGGGATTTTAGTTGTCCGGCGGCCCGCCCACGGGTCGGGTCGCGTTTAGTCAGTGAATCGCCCAAATCGCCGCGCATCGTTTCGCCCAATGCTTGCAACCGTTTCATCACGTCGGGTTGTTGCGCAGCGACGTTATTCGATTCGCCGATGTCTTGCGAAAGATCGTAAAGCGACAGTTCAATTTGCCGCGTAACTTGAGTGCCGCGCCTGCCGCCGTTCGTGGGCGAATGCTCAACGTAAGGATGAGGAAAGTGCAGCTTCCATTTGCCGCTGCGCACGGCTTGCAGTTCGCGTCCCCAATAAAAATACAACGCTTCGTGCGGATCGTTTTTGGCTTTGCCGCGCAAGTGCGACCAGATGCTGACTCCGTCAACCGGCGTCTTCTCTGATGGGGGCAACGACGCGCCCGTGATTTCAGCTAACGTAGGCAACAGGTCAATCGTCATCGCGGGCATCGTCATCGTCTTGCCTGCCGGAAGCTTGCTTGCTGGAATCTGGCCCGGCCACCACGCAATGAACGGTACGCGCACGCCGCCCTCGAACATCGTCCCTTTGTATCCTCTCAACTTTCTGGGCAGCTTCCCTGTCGAGCCGCCGTGGTCGCCGTAAAGATGCCACGGGCCATTGTCAGACGTGAAAATCACCAACGTATCTTTATCGAGTTTGTGTTTGCGCAACGTGGCGAACAATTGCCCGACTGACCAATCGAGTTCGCTGATAACGTCGCCATACAAACCGCGAGCAGTTTTGCCTTTGAATTTGTCTGATACGAAAAGCGGTACGTGGGGCATGGAGTGCGCGAGGTAAACGAAAAACGGCTGGTCTGTTTTCGCAGCGACTTGGCGCTCAATGAAACTCACCGCGCGTTCGGTATAGCGCGTCGTGAGTTGCGCTTGATCGGGGTCGCGCTCAATCACTTCTGTGCCGTCAATCAGCGGCAGGTCAGGATAAACAGCGTTCCCCTTATCAGGGTTTTTCGGCCACATATCGTTGGAATAAGGCACGCCGAGATATTCATCAAAGCCATTATTCGTCGGCAAGAATTGCGGAGCGTCGCCCAAATGCCATTTGCCGATGGCAGCGGTCGCATAACCTTTCTGTTTGAGTAATTCACCCATCGTCGTTTCGTCGGCGTTGATGCCGTTTTTGGCGTTGGGGAAAAGCGCGCCGAGAATGCCTACGCGATTGGAATAACAGCCCGTCAGCAGGGCTGCGCGCGAAGCCGAACACACGGCTTGCGCTACGTAAAAGTCTGTGAGCTTTACGCCCTCTTTCGCCATGCGGTCGAGATGCGGCGTTTGATAACCCGTTGCGCCAAACGAACCTAGGTCGCCGTAACCGAGATCATCGGCGTAAACGATAATGATATTGGGCAACCGCTTGGCCTGAACCAAGGACTTAGGGGAAAGCGTGACGAATGAGTTGGCGAGTAAGGCAATGACCAACAACGTACGCGAGGCGCGAAGAAAGGTGTGGAGGTTCATGGTTTTTATGGGTATGGCAACCTGTCAGGTTGCCAGGTCTTCACGAGCGAAAACGTGGCGAATCGAAGTAAAACTGCCTATTACATTGGCAACCTAACAGGTTGCCATACTGATTAACGTACGTTGATCGTCACCGTGTTGGCGTTCTGATTGTCAGCGCGCAACACGACATTCAAGTTGCCGCGTCCGATGAACGAACGCGCGAGGCTTACGTTGGCCTGATCGAGTCCGGCAAGTCCTTGCGGCCCGGCGTAAAGCACTTCAGCGTTTTGTCCCCCGATAGTGGCAGTCGTGGCGGGCGCAGCGGGCGCAGCTTTGAAGCCCGTGCCGAACAGCACCAGAAAGTATTGGTTATCGGCGAGGCTCAAATCGAGTGGCAAGTTTTCAAACTTGCGCGTCGTTTCGTTGAAACGCACGACGGGTTCATACAGTTGCTCGCCGTTGGATTTGATACGCAACAGCAAGGCGGCTGCGGGGCCGGAACCGTCAGCGTTCGCGGTGAATAAACCCGGCCCAGTGCGGCCTACCGTGATCGTACCCGTCGCAATCGTATTGTTTTGCAGCCTTACGTTCACCGTTGCATTGCCCGGCGCAGTTTGCGCAGGTATCAGGAAATTGATTTGTCCGGGCGAGACAAAAAACAGCGGCGCATCGCGTTCGACGCCGAGCGCATCGCGTACGCGCACTTGCGCTGTCGCCAGCGTGGTCGGCAAAGGCACGGTCGCAGCCACTTCCGTCGCATTCGTCAGGTTCGCGCCGAAAGCCGTCGCAATCGAATCGGCGGCGAGCGGCGAATTCAAAAAATAACTGGCCGATGACACCGTCGCGATGGCAGGCAAAGTCGCGGCAGGCGTGAGTGAAGCCGTCCGCGTGTAAATTGAGTCGCCGGTTTGCCGCGCGTCGTTGTTGCCCGCGTTGACGGCGAAATAAAACGTGATGCGGCCTAGGTTGGCGACGGGCGCTTTCCAGCGAAACGTCCATGTAGTGAGATTCAACCCCGTCGGCTCAGTCCCCTGAAACGTATGTTGAAGATAACTGCGTCCGGCGAAGGTGCCCGCCGTTTCGGTCATGACTTGCACGCGTTCACGATCCGTCACGATCCATTGACCGGCGGGGCGTCCCTGATCGTCGAGCGCCGTCGCTTGAAAGCCGAACTTATTGCGCTCTAACTGTTCTGCCGAAAGCGTGAGTACCACTTCCTGATTGGGGCTATATAAAGCGGGCGTGACGGCAACCGAAACCGTACCGTCGTCGGAATTCAGTCCGCCGCTGTGACAACTGGTGCAGTTCATTTCAGCGGGAAACGCGCCGCGCACGGGCGCTCCGGTGTTTGACAAAGGAGGCCCCGACAAACGCGCGCTCGCCATCGGCCACTGCCACAGCGCCACCACCACGGTCACCGCTGCGAAACCCGCCAACCACATTTTGACGAAACGAACCTGCATTTTTTTGCTACCTCAATTATTACGCGCCGCTCGTGGCGGCATTTTTCGTACGCGCCGCCGCTTCAGCACGATGGCGCTGCTGTAACAACAAATTGTTAAAGCGTTCTTCCTGCCGTTCGGTGATTCCGCCGATCAGGTTCATCGCCCACCAAGCCGCCAGCGCCGTCAGCGCCGAAGCCGTCAACTCGAACCAGCAAGCCATCACCCAATCACCCAGATCGCTGGCCTGCCGTGTGTAATGCCACGCCCACGCGCGCGCCAGCAACATCCCCCAAAACAGCAGCCACCATTTCACGATCAACGATGAACTCACCTGCTCGAACCGTAGCGGTTGCACTACGGCAGGCAAGCCTTCCGCCACTTCATCGGGGTCGCTGGTGCGCCAGAGTTCTTTAGTCGCCCAATAAGGCACGACGAAATTTGCCAAAGGTACGAACCACGATCCCACCGCCCAACGTGGTGTGATGGCAGGTCGCATACCCGTGAGCGCCGGCACATTGGCCGAAACGTTATATTGCCAGCGCAAAAAGGTCAGCGTACTCAACACGTAATGCGCCATCGTGAAAACCAACAGCAAGCCGCTGACAAAGATCACGCCGATCTGTAACTGTCCGCCGGGCAAGCCGCCGATGTTCACCTCGCTGCGCAGCAACGCAGCGGTGACAGTGTCGGGCCAGGTGGCGATCAATAAAATCTCGGCGGAATTCAAGCCGATGCTCATTACCCGTGAACCGATGATGCCGCCCAGCCAGAACTTCGCCCAGAACGCACTGCTGCGCGCCGAGGCATAGAGCCTCGCCAGCGGCTGTTGGTTTTGGAAAGTAACCGCAGGTTGCATCGTGCAGGTTGCATCTTGGGTGATGGATCAAGCTACGTCGTGGATGCCGCGCATTTTGGCAGGGACAAACAAAACAGACAACACGGCAGGGCGTGATGAGTGAAAAGTGAAAAGTGACCCGTACTGTCAACGTTGGCACTTCTGCCGTTTTTCACTTTTTACTTTTCACTTTTCACTTTCTGAGCTTTTCACTCATTCTGATTGCGCATGAAATCTGCGGTTTTCATAAACGACTGCTGCAACTGTTCGCGCAAAGCCGCGTCGGGTACGAATTCTTCCAGCGCCTTGAACATGCACCATAACCACTGGTCTCGTTCAGACACACCAATCGGAAACGGCGCGTGGCGCATACGCAAACGCGGATGCCCGAACCGCTCGATATAAACCGGCGGGCCGCCCATCCAGCCGACCAGAAACCAATAGAGTTTGTTACGTGAATCGGTCAGGTCGGCGGGGTGCAACGCGCGAATGCCGTGCGCGGTTTCTTCCTGATCCATCAGGTCGTAAAAACGATCTACGAGTTGTCGAATCACCGTCTCGCCGCCGATGCGCTCGAAATGCGAGACCGGCGGCGTGACCGTAGTTTCGACCAGCGGCGAGGCCGCAGTTTCAGTAGGTTGCAAGGTTATGTCCTTTGGTTAATTGAATTCGCGTGGCGCAAACGCCCGAACATAAAAGTATAAAGTGGCGCTGACTGCAACCCCGCGCAACTTTCCAGGGCTATTCATTTTCCACGTTACGCTGGCAAAAGATTCACTTACCTGTCTACGTCTTGCACAAACGCGCGCAAGCCGTTGTGCGGACAATGTCAGTTGGCTGATCTGTGTCCTTCAGCCCTCGCCGCAGCTTAGATCGGTTTTCACGGGTATACGGGAAAGCGTTCGGCGGAGGTGTGGGGCAGGTTCCCAACCTGCCCCACAGTGCCTTTGCCGTACACGCAAGTGAAAACCGATCTAAATTTCTCAACCGACGGCTGAAGCGATTGCGATAACTTATCTGAGCCAATTACACTGCGGCTGCCTTTCAGCAGTATCACAGGCGCGTTTGCCCCGTCGCTTCTCATTCCTCAAATTCGTTTGCTCAGGAAGATTCCTATGTCAGAGAAACGCTTTCGCATTGCCTTCTCGTTTGCCGGAGAAAAACGTGATTACGTCGCCGAGGTCGCAGCCTTGCTGGCTGACCAATTTGGCGAAGACAAAATTCTTTACGACAAATATCACGAAGCCGAATTTGCCGTATTCAACCTGGGTATTCGTCTGCCGAAACTTTATTACGAAGAATCAGACTTGATCGTCGTCGTGCTTTCTTCGGCTTACGATCAAAGGCTTTGGACGGGTTGGGAGTGGACGGCGATCTATTCACATCTCAACAAGACCGCAGGCAACACCGTCATGCTGATGAGGTTCGATTTCGCCCCCGTTGACGGACTGTTTGACGCGGCGGCCTTTGTCGAACTCGATAAAAAATCGTCTGAACAAACCGCGACGCTCATTCTCGAACGCCTCGCCCTAAACGCTTGTCATTACCCAAATCTTTTCACGAAATGCTTCATTGCTTTCAGCCCGCGAAGGCGGGCGTCAGCATAAAGCCTGGGGTGGAGCGCAAAAGCGCGA
>JAYSVR010000546.1:0-34382 GCA_043718445.1 Acidobacteriota bacterium
TGGATGACGAGACTGACTCACGAATGCTGGTCGCCGCCCTGCTAACGGCCAGTCAGGCTGAGGTGCGAACGGCAGGCAGTCTGGCCGATGCGCTCACGACCGATTGCACGAGCAATTGCATCTTGCCGGTGACGATGCGCGACACGTCGAGCAGGTCTTCGACCAGCCGGTTTTGCGCGCGTACGTTCCGCTCGATGGTTGCCAGCGCTTCGGCAGCTTTCTCGGGGGTCAGGCTGTCCGTGCGCAACATCACGACCCAACCGAGCATGTGATTGAGCGGCGTGCGCAACTCGTGCGAGACCGTCGCCAGAAATTCGTCCTTCAGCCGATTGGCGGCTTCGGCCAACTCGCGCGCTTTGCGTTCGGCGGCGAGCAAGCGTTTCTCTTCGCTGATGTCGGTGTGGATGCCGACCCATTCGCGTATCTCACCGTTGGCGTTTAAGACCGGCACGGCACGCACCAAACAATGGCAATACTCACCGTCGCGGCGGCGCACGCGATGTTCCGCTTCAAAAAGAATGCGGTCGGCGACCGACTGCTGCCAGCGTTCGAGCGTGTGGGCGCGGTCATCTGGGTGCAGCGCATCGGCCCAACCATAATTTTGGTACTGCTCAAAACTCTGTCCGGTGAAAGCGCCCCATTGCTCTTGCCCGCCGCGCATCTCGCCTGCCGCGCTGTTGGTCCAGGTGATCTGCGCCGTCGCTTCAATTAAGGAGCGGAACCTTTCTTCAGAGCGGCGCAACGCTTCTTCCGCTTGTTTGTTGGCGGTGATGTCGGTGGCCGCGCCGACGATTTGCGACACAGCGCCATCTGCGTCGCGCGCGTAGGCCATCTCGCGGCTGATGAACCAGCGCCACGAACCGTCTTGATGCCGCATGCGGTATTCAAATTCGGCGGCTTCGCCCGCTGGCAAGCCGCGCAAATGTTCGTAATGAGCCGCATATTGCACTTTGTCTTCCGGGTGCATGAGTGTCGCTAACAGCTCCGCGCCCAACTCGCGCACCTCGGTTGACGTGTAACTCAACACTTCGAACACGTCGCGGTTGATCCACACGTTGCGGGTTTCATTCAAGTCATAAATGTAAAGCGTCGTCGGAGCGATGTCGGTGATGCGGTTAAAGAATTCGCTTTCAGACGCGCGCCGCTCGGCCATCACGGCGGCGATGACATAAAAGAGCAGCGCGCCGGTCACAACCAGTATTTGTGCCATCAGCAAACGCGCAGGGGCCGTGAGCAGATAGCTAAAAGGCCCTAAGCCCGCCTCAGTCAGCCAGATGGAAATGACCGCCAGCACTGTTGCCGCCGCCGCCACCGCCGTCGCCCCAAAACGCAACGCTGCCCACAGCAGGAAGAAAAACAAGACCGAGGGCGGTAGCACGAAAATTTCTGGCAGACGAAAAATCAATGTGGTCGCCGCGCTCAAACTCAGCAACAACGCGGCGGTTTCAAAGCCTTGTCTCTGTGAAGGCCACTTGCGCCAACCGAGCAACCCATAGACCAGCGGCGTCACCAACAGAAGGCCCAATAAATCGCCGAGCCACCAAAACAACATTTTCTGCCGTAACGAGCCGCCGTAAACCGTTGCCGTAGTCAGTCCGCCGAACAGTGCGCTCAGCGGCGCGCTGACCAGACTCGTGGCGATGCTCCAGATCAACACATGCGACAAACGCTCGAACGTGAACGCCGCCCGGCACAGCCTTGTTATAAACGCCACGCCCACCAGCGGAGCGCCCAGATTGACCAGCAAAAAAACCACACTGACCATCAGCGAGTGCTGGTGAATCACCGCGTCAGATAACAAATTCGGTATGCCCGCCGCCAGCATGACAGCCCACCAACGCCGCCGCGGCGTAGCGAGCAACATTGCCAGATAGATACCGGCGGGCGGCCAGAAGGCGATGGCATTATCCGTTTTAGACAAAAGCAGATAAGACAACTCCGCCCCTGCTCCATAAGCCAACGCGAATAAAACCAAACGTACTGGGAATGACATATTTAGTCCTTGTGCAGCGTAACGGAAAAACTTTCGGCAGATCGTTCATAGAATCCATTTACGATTACATCAACGGCACCTGGCAAGCAGGCGCTGAAAATATAGCGAAAACGTTTCGCTGCGATACGGGATGTCTTTTAGGCATACAGAGATAGTGTCCTACCAGGTTACGTCAGGTAAAGCGTTCGCATTTGATTGGCAGTTACTGAGGTTTTAGCAATTGATGGACCAGCTTTTATCGGAAACGCGCCAGCAAATTGGCAGGGCAGGTTCCCAACCTGCCCTTGCCACCTTTCATCAGCTTGTTGCCGCGCGGAACTCGATGCCGGTCAAAAACGCGAGCAAGTCTTTGGTAACCTGTTCTTTGTGCGTCGCCAAAACGCCGTGCGCAGCGCCTTCATATTCAATCAGCTTGGCTTGCCGAATGGCTTTGACCGCCACCCGACTCGTAATATCAATCGGTACGTTTTTGTCTGCGGTTCCGTGTATGAGCAAGGTGGGAACTTCAAAAGCTGAGAGGTCAGGGCGGAAGTCCGTCGAAGCCAAAGCGCGCGAACAATCAAACGTCGCTTTCAAACTGGCTTGCATAGAAACCGAGCGCGACCATTCAAGCACTTCGTTACTCACCGGTTGAGAAATCACCCCTACGCCATAAAAGGTCTTGTAAAAATCCGCGAGAAAATGCGGGCGGTCTGCTTTGAGTTGCGCCAGCTTTTCGTCAAAGACCGATTGGTCAATGCCTTCGGGATGATCCGGCGTTTTAAGCAGGAAAGGCACGATAGAAGAAATCAGCACAGCTTGCGCCACCTGCTTGCCTTTATGGCGCGACATATAACGCGCCACTTCGCCGCCGCCCATTGAGAAGCCAACCAACGTTGCGTCATTGGCTCCGGTCGCGGCGATCACATCGGCCAGATCGTCAGCCAGCGTGTCGTAATCGTAACCGCTCCACGGTTGCGAAGAGCGGCCAAAGCCCCGCCGGTCATACGCAATTGCCCGAAAACCCGCCTGGGCAATCGCCACCGCCTGATCGTCCCAGCTATCTGCCGAGAGCGGCCAGCCGTGTATCAAAATCACTGGTCGCCCGGTGCCCCAATCTTTCACATAAAGTTTCGTGTCATCGCGTGTCGTTACATATCTCATGCAAACCTCCGGTTAATTGTTTTGCTTAAATTTAAATTTAGTTACTTTGTGCGTTTCCGCCCGAAATGGTTCGGCAAGCCCTGTGCCAGCTTGAAGGCGACTGTTCCGAGCAAAGACTGTTCTCTCAGCAGACAGTTTGTATCTGATGCGTTCAATAATTCGATTATTTTTCGCAAAAACGCCCTAATCTGGCTGGCATAGTGGTTGCAATGTGGTCGGTGTCTGCGCAAAAGCAGATAAACCAACCAAGTAATAAACAAGGAGGGAACTGAAATGAGACAAGCTCGATTGATTAAACGAGGAGAAGAGCGCGAAAAGAAAACCGTGCCGCCCGAATCACCCAAGAAAACCCAGGCTGATTTTGTACGCCGCACCGTTAAGACGGCGCAAACGTGGGTAAAAGACTTTCAATCCAACGAGCGCGTGAATGCGCGACAACAATTCGAATCGTTATTTGCCTGAAGCTAGTTTGGCACTCGCTTAACGGCTGGTTCGCCAAGTTACTTTTAGTTGTCGTAAAAAAGGTTTTTATGGAAGAAATCAAGCAAGCTGAAAAACCAAAAAAATCAAGAAAAATGCTGGCGTTAATTCCAGTGATGTTACTCGCGGTGGCGGTATTTTGGGTTTACTTCTTTCCCCAATCACGCGTGCCGCGCGCGGCGGGACAGGTTTATCAACAAGCTGCCGATGCGACGACGAGCGGGAAAGTGAAGTCGGCTTTTATGCTCTCTAAGCGCTTGTCGCCTTATGACATCGAAGCGATAACGCAAAACGGCTCGGTTACGCTGAGCGGACAAGTGCCCAGCGAAATTGATAAGGAGCTAGCCGAAAAAGTGGCTCGCGATACGCGCGGCGTCAATCAAGTTAGCAATCAACTGGTTATCGAACCTCAGATAAAACCCTCTGAGACAAGCTTGCGCGAAAGCGAACGTATAGTTGATTTAGAAATTCAAGCGGACTTGCGCGAGCGGCTAGCCGCCAGCGCTGACCTGTCAGGCAAAACCATTCAAATCAGCATCGCTAATCGTCAAGTTACGTTAGCAGGCGAGGTAGAAACTCCCGCACAAAAAACCGGCGCCGAACAACTCGCCCGCAGCCTTGCCAACGTAACAGGCGTAACCAATCAATTGTCTGTTTCAAACCCGTCTGCGCCGCAACAGGAAGTCCCCGGTGTTTCAACTAAAGACGCTGAAATCAGCCGTCAGATCGGCTTCGCTTTATTTAATGAACGCGAAAACTTCACGGATTTGGCCGCCATCAAAGTTGATTGCAAAGATGGACAAGTTACGCTTTGGGGTTCTGTTCCCACGCGGGCCGAACGCGCGCTCGCCTTACGCATTGCTCGTGAAGTGAAAGGCGCGTCCGTCGTGAATAATCAAATCCAAATCGCCACCGTGTGATAAGCCCGTGCCGTTATCGCTAACGCTCAGCTTCACTTCAGCACACCATTCAACCGGGTGTTATGTATCAGCGCAGTGCAAGCCTCGCGATTGTGTACGGGATAGCTGCGCTCGTCTAATTGTCCCTGAAAACCTGTAGTTGAAATTTCCCTCTCCATAAAACTGCCTGCTGGTTGCAAGAGCCTGCAAGTGAAAGGTTTAGCGTGATAAATGTGAGGTCTGAATAAAGCGATAACTTACTCACGGTTGCTAGAGTCAATGGCACAACGGTTGCCATTATAGTTTTCATAGAAACAACAAACGCGAAAGTCAGTAACTTATTTCGCGCTTAACAAATTTAGATAAAACCCGGGACTAAGTAAGTAAGGCAAAGGAGTTCGTATGCCATATATGCAACGTCGCCCAATGATTAGCGAAGACGATTACGTGGAGGATAATGTTCCGCAATATCGTAGACCTTTTTCAAACTCTGGATCACTGATGCTATTTTTTCTGATCATTTTATTGGCTGGCTGGGTGTTGTTTGGCAACAACCGGAATCCCCGTGATTTTGGGATCAACTGGGGTAACGGCTCTGATCCGGTAGCTATCATCAGCATGCCTGATGCCGACATTCAGGTAGCAGCTACGCCGCAGGTGATTTATCAGGAACGCGCTACGCCCGTTCCGGCTCGGCCCGCGCGCCGGGCAGAAGTATTTCCTACGCCCAGGCCGGTAACGCGGTCAGCCGCGCGTGAAGCGGTAAGGCCAACTACGGGGCGCACCAAAAACCCTAATGTAGTGGGTTATTCGTGGATTTCTGCGCCCCGCGTGAATATGCGCACCGGCCCGGGTGCGCAATACGAGCTGGTTTCAGTGCTGAACGAAAATCAAATGGTAGCTATTTTTGACACCTTCGAACTGGATGAAGCAGGTGAAGTCTGGTCTAAAGTCAGCATAGAAACTAAAGGCATTACCCAGGAAGGTTGGGTCAACCGCAGTTACTTGAGTTATTAATTTCAGGTAGTGATGCTGAAGCAAAAAAAGCGATTAAACGTAAGGAGAATTTATGACAGTCGAAAGTTTACTCATCTTATTATTGTTCTCGGCAATCTGTGGAATCGTGGGGCAAGTGGTAGGTGGTCGTCGGGAACGCGGCTCGGTCGCTGCCATGATTTTAGTCGGTTTTATCGGCTCTCTCTTCGGAACCTGGCTGGCCGCTTTTGTCGGGTTGCCGTCGTTGATAGTGATGCGAATCGGTATGTTCACGTTCTCAGTGGTCTGGTCGCTTTTGGGCACGGCGATGTTGATGAGCGTGGTTAGCCTTTTCCATCGCAGGCAGTATTACGCCTATTAGCCAACTCGCTTTGCCAGGCAGAGCCAAACAGGCAACTCTGGGGGAAACGATAGTTGAGCGCTCGTTTCCTCTATTTTTTCGTAAAACAATTTCACCATAAGGAAAACACCATGAGCGATAACTCCAATAAGAAGCAGTTTTTGAGCAGTGTCGTTGAGTTGCGCGCCCGCGCACGCAAAAAGATCGAAGAAGGCGCGGTTACTGAAGCCTATACGCTGAACCCTGAAGAAGCATGCAGCGTGTTGAACGAAGCTTTGGCGACCGAACTGGTTTGCGTCTTACGCTATCGCTTCCATTATTTTATGGCTTCGGGAATCCATTCGGGCGCAGTCGCCAAAGAGTTCCTGATTCATTCTAACGAAGAGCTGGGACACGCCGATTTGCTGGCTGAACGAATTAAGCAATTAGGCGGAAAGCCTGAAATGAATCCTGACGTTCTGTCGAAACTCAGCCATAGCGAATACAAGGAAGGCGGCACCTTGTCTGAGATGTTGAAAGAAGACCTGATCGCCGAGCGCATCGCCATCGAATCTTACCGCGAATTGATTACCTATTTCGGCGACCAAGACCCGACGACGCGCCGCTTGCTGGAAGAGATTCTGGCGGTCGAAGAAGAACACGCCGACGAGCTAGCCGATTTCCTGTTCGCGCAGGAAGAAGGCAGCGACAAGCCGCACAGCCTTTATGCGCAAGATGAGGTAACAGCGAAGCAAGCCTCCCCGCAAAGCGCCAAGAAAGCAGCAGCAGACAGCAAAGTTAAGGCTTGAGAGTCGTTGGTGTGAGCAAAGCTGAAAATAATAAATGCCCCTGAGCCGGATAGGTTCAGGGGCATTTATCATGAACGAGGCAAGTGAGAAATAACTCGGCTATCGGTTGAAACGAACGGAATTTAGTATGGTCTGGAATGCTCTCTGGTAGCTGCGTTGCTGGTTTACCGGAACGACGTTGATTAAATAAAACAGCGTGCCATCCCCTAACATAGTCGTATAAATCATAACGTACTCATCACGACCGGTTATGTTAGAACGCCCTCCCAGCACAATGTTCAGCGCCGTTCGGTTATCCAGGCGACCCTGCCGGTAGTTACTTTGCGCCTGTAAGTATGGGTTCCCCCGTAACAACGCGCCGACATATTGATCGGTAGCCACTTGTAACTGGTTGGTGTTGACATTGGTTACTCCGGCGATGGCACCGTGCGTGAAAACGGATTGTCCGCGATAATCGCCAAAGGCTCCGTCGGGAGCAAAAGTAACTGAGTTATTCGCGGGGAATTCACGCCAATTCGCAGGCACCGTAATGCTAAAGACGTTTCCGCCGTTATAGGTGCGATAACTGTTGGCTGGGTTAGCTACGTTACCTTCATTAATTTGTGAGTTATCGGGATAACGCTGCTGCGCCCCACCTGCCCCACCTGCCCCACCTGATTGATTGCGAGGTTGTTGTTGTTCGGCGATTTGTTGCATCGTCGGAGCGGCAGGCATACGGCGCAAGTCGTTTTTGATTTGCGTGAACATCGCCATATCCGTGTTGGAACGCGCCCGTTCAACGCGCAATTTCGCGGCTTCCTGATTAATGCGTTCATAACGATTGCCGGGGTTGGGATGGCTGCTGAGCCATTCCGGGCCGCTGGCACCGCCGCCTTGCTGCTCTATGGTTTTGAACATGCTGGCTAAATCGCGCGGATCATAACCGGCGCGCGCCAAAATTTGCGCGCCCAGAATATCGGACTGCGTTTCATATTCGCGGCTATATTTCATCAGGTAAGCGCCCAGCCCCATCTGAGCGCCTTGCGCAATCGCGCCGCCCACGTTGCCGCCGATAACTGCGCCTAGAATGGCGCTGCCGATGGCCCCCAATTGAATGCCGATGCCAGATTGTTTGGTCGCCTGTGCGGTGCCGTGACGCAAGGCGACGTGAGAAATTTCGTGCGCCATCACGCCCGCCATTTCGCCTTCGCTGCGCGCGGCTTCGATCATGCCGCGATTGACGAACATCGGCCCCCCCGGCAAGGCAAAAGCGTTGATGTCGCGCGCATTAACCACATCGAATGAATAACGGAATGAGCGGTTTTGATATTCCGGCGGAATAGCTCCGATCAGGCGCTGACCGACACGTTCGACATAAGCGTCAGCGGAGCTATTTTCCGGCAACGTAGGCATTTGTTGCCTGACTTCAGCCGCCGCCTGTTGCCCCAACTGTACGTCATCCTGAACCGAATATTTATTTTTCGGAGCTTGCAGTTTGGTGCCTTGTGCGAGCGTTAAGGCCGGTGCTAGCACCAGCATCACGCTTAAACTTGCGACTGCGCCGAAACGCAGGATTAAGTTATTACCTGCCAACATAAATTTCCTCACTTATAGAAAAGAAAAGGGGAAACGCATTTCCCCTTTTTCTAAATTAATCCGACGTTGTTACCTGACAAATGGTTTATCAAGCTCAGCTTATTTTTTCTTCTGAATCGTCAGCATATTTTTCACGCTTTTCACGCCGTCCGTATCCTTGGCGATTTGCGCCGCGCGGGTTTTTTCCGAGGCGTCTTCGACCGTGCCGTTTAACGTGGCTATGCCGTCCTTTACGTCTACGTTAGTGCCAATGATGCCTTCGGCGACGAATTTGGTTTTGATCTTCGCCAGCACGCCTGCGTCGCCCATTGCCGCTCCTGCGTCTTTCATGGCGTCTTCAGACTTCTGCCCGACGTTAGACGCGCCCATTGAGGTTGAGTCAATGACGACATTATTCACGACATTTTTTACGCCGTCCGTCATTTTGGCGACTTCCGTTGCGGCAGTTTTTTCAGATTCGGCGGGGACCGTGCCGGTTAAAGTAACTACGCCGTTGATGGTTTCGACGCTAACTTTGAGCGCGCTGGTGCGCGTATCTGCGGCAAGCTTGGCTTTAATTTTGGTAGTAATGCCCGAGTCATCCACCACCGTCGGCGCATCGCATGCGGCGAGTCCGAATGCCAGAATTGTAAGTGCGGCTGCTAAAACGTATTTCATAGGTGTATCTCCTTGAGTTAAGTCTAAATTTTTGCTGCACCATCATTGATGCAATTACTATAGGTGCAAGATGAATGCCAAGCGAAAGATGGCTGTTATTCGAATGGTTTAAGTGTTTTGTGCAATGGAGGGGAACAATTAATTAAAGGATGCATTCGATGAGTACAAAGGGTGTACAGGTAAAGTACGTTCGCATTATTTACTAAGCTCTTTTTGCAAAGAACGGCTTTCGCCTGCGAGTCTGAGGTACTGTTTGCGGCGCTGGTAAAGAATGAAAAGCGCTCGCAACCAGCCGCGCAGGTCATAGGCTTCTTCGACCCAGCGCAAGCCCGCATAGCCACTGAGCGCCACGAGAGGCAGGGCGAGCAGCGCGAATTGCCAGCTTGACCAATACCAGACGACGGCGGCAATCAGCAGCCAGGTCAACGGCATGAAAACAATCGCCGCTAGCACTTTGGCGGTTGGGCGGCTTTCGTCCGGGCCGTGTGTGCTAAAGAAATACGCGATGATTTCGCAAATCAAATAAGCGGGCGCGTGCATTAGCAAGCCCATCCAGGCCAGCGGAAAAAGTAGAAGTAACAAGATGCTGCGCCCCGCGAGTCCCCAAAGTTCACGGCGCGTTTGGCGAGGAATTTGCAGATGGTAAGGACGCAAGCCCAGCGCGCTCAATTTTTGTTCGTAATTGCGCAGGCGCATTTCAAGTGCTTGCATCCGTTCGGGCACTTGCGATTGCTGCAAACGCCTTCCCGCAATGAGTTGCGCGCGCGTGCGAAATTCTTCGAGCAGCGAGCGTTGCAAACGCAGCGTTCGATAGCCTGACGAAACGATAGTTTCAGCTTTGGTGATGGCGGCTTGTTCTTCGGCGTCGGCGAAATTTAGTGTGACGCTGTGCAAGGCGGCGGCGATGCGGTCGGTCAGTTCGCGCACCTGTGCGGGTTGCAGTTCGTCATTGGTGTCGTCATTGGTGTCCGGGTGGGGCGCAGTGACTTCGAGTGGTGTTCCAAATTGTAATAACGCTTCGCCGCGAAACGGCGTATGAGCGGTGTAATACAGTCCCGCCGGGATTATGTGCAATTTTTCCAGCGATGGCTGGCCGGGCGTTGTTACTGATAGCGCACCCAGCGCGATGCGCGCGGCTCCGGTTTTAATGGGTTGCAGCGCAGGTTGCGTGTGTGAGATGCCTTCGGGAAACAGCGCAATGCACCGCTCGCGTTGCAGCAATTCGTGGCAAGCGGCAAATGTGACGCGGTTATTCTCTAGTTTCTGGTTTAGATCTATGCGGCGATAAATGGGCAGGACTTCGACTGTGCGCAACAGCCAGCCCATCAGGGGAATCGTGAAGACAGTCGCTTTCGCCAGAAAAGAAACGCGGCGCGGCATTGCGCAAAACACGATGGCGGGATCAATCAAGCCGTTCGGATGATTGAGAACGAAAATTAACGGGCCTTGCGCGGGTACGACCTGCGCATTGCTGATCTGGATGCGGTGAAAAAACAAACGCAACGCTACGCTGATTATCAAATGAATGAAACGCCTCAGCCACGAACCTTTTTGCTGCGTGATCATTTCGCTTAATCGCAAAGTGTGAATTTCGCTCATCAATTTATTATGACGAGGCGCGAATGATTGGCAATAGCTTGTGCAACTTGTTTTCTTCCACGTCAAAGCATTATTCCTCACGCGCTTGCTGCCCGATCTAACTGAAACACAACGCCAAGCCCTGTTGCAGCAATGCGACAATCTGGATGGAATCATCAAAGCTTCTGTTGCTCAACTGCGTGCCGTGTTGGGCGAAAACCAAGCTCGGCTCACCGGTCAACGCTTGCGACGACTTTGGAAACAGTGCGATTCGTCGTCAGAAGAGTCTGCGCAACTGCCGTTGGTGTTACTCGATTCGTCCTGGCAAAGGTGGAAATTATCGTTGCGTACTTGAGACAAATGCGTCAACTGAGTAGACTCGGATTATGGAAGTCGCAAAAAAATTATCCGTACTCGCCGACGCTGCCAAATATGACGCCTCTTGTTCTTCGAGCGGTTCAAAGGCCAAACGTAGTGGCAAGGGTTTGGGCAACACCGAAGGCGGAGGCATTTGTCACAGCTACACGCCGGATGGCCGTTGCATCTCGTTGCTGAAAATCCTGCTCACGAATTACTGCATTTATGACTGCCGTTATTGCGTCAATCGCATTTCGAGCGACATTCAACGCGCGCGTTTCAAGGTTGAAGAGGTCGTCAATCTGACCCTCGATTTTTATCGGCGCAATTACATCGAAGGTTTGTTTCTGAGTTCGGGCATCATCCGCGATTCCGATTACACGATGGCCCAGTTGATTGAAGTGGCAAAACGCTTGCGGCAGGAACACGGCTTCGGCGGATATATTCATCTCAAAACAATTCCGGGCGCCTCTAACGAATTGCTGGTCGAAGCAGGGCTTTACGCCGACCGCTTGAGTGTCAATATCGAACTGCCTACTGAAAGCGACCTCGCACAACTTGCGCCCGAAAAGAAACGCCCCGAGTTGGAACGCAACATGGCCGAGGTGCAAACCAAAGCGCAGGAATTCAAAGAAGATAAACAGCGCGGTTTGAAAGCGCCGATCTTCACGCCCGCCGGACAAAGCACGCAAATGATTATCGGCGCGACGGCGACGCCCGATCTCGAAGTGTTGAAAACCTCATCGCAACTTTATGGCAAATACGGCTTGCGGCGCGTTTACTATTCGGCCTTCAGTCCGATTCCGCACGCCGACAGTCGCCTGCCGGGGCAAAGCCCGCCGCTCGTGCGCGAACATCGTTTATATCAAGCCGACTGGTTGCTCAGGTTTTATGGCTATGACGTGACTGAGATTGTTTCGGCGCAACACCCCAACCTGGAACTCGAGATTGATCCCAAGACGGCGTGGGCGATTCGCAATCCGGCTTATTTCCCGATTGATGTGAACCGCGCCAGCCGCGAGCAATTGCTGCGCATCCCCGGCATCGGCGTGGGCAGCGTAGACAAACTGCTCACCATTCGCCGCCACAAGAAAATCGTCTTGCAGGATTTGATCACCTTGCGCGTCGCGTGGAAGCGCGCGCAGGCCTTCACCATTGCGAGCGACTATCATCCAACACAGAGGGCGACATTTAGGCCGACGGTCAAGAGCGACGTAACGAAACTCGTCGCCAAATTGCGTCAGCCCAGCACCCAATTGGAGCTAGCATTTTGACGGCTTATGTGGTGACAGCGCGCGATTATGCAGGCTGGCGCGCACAGGCGCGGACGCTGTTGCAAGCTGCCGTGCCTCCGACCGAAATCGTATGGAATGACGAAGCGAAACAAGACGCGCTCTTCGCCGCGACACTGCTTCCGCCCGCCACAGCCGCAGCCACAGCCACGCAAACCGTACCGCCGCAATTTCTCTCGCTTGCCGAAACCGTTTGTCACCACCGCGACGGCGAACGTTTCGCGCTGCTTTATCAAATGCTGTGGCGACTGGCGCACGGAGAAAAATACTTGCTCGAACTGGCTAGCGATCCGCTCACGCGCGCGTTGCAAATGATGGAAAAAGCGGTGCGCCGCGACGTACACAAAACCAAAGCCTTCGTGCGCTTTCGTAAAGTTATAGACGCCGACGATCAAGAGCATTTCATCGCATGGCATCGTCCCGACCATTACAGCCTGGCGCTGAGTGCGCCGTTTTTTGCGCGGCGCTTTGCGGTGATGCGCTGGACGATTCTCACGCCCGATGAATCGGCGCACTGGGACGGCGAGCAATTGCATTACGGCCCGGGCGCGACGGCAACGGATGCGCCGGATGAAGACGCGATGGAGCTTTTATGGAAAGAGTTTTATCGCGCGATATTCAATCCCGCCCGCATCAAGCTCAAAGCCATGAAAAAAGAAATGCCGGTGCGTCATTGGCAAACCTTGCCGGAAGCCGAGCTGATCGGCGCGCTGTTGCTCGAAGCGCCAGCGCGCGTTGAACGCATGCTCGCGCAACAAGAAGCCATGTCGCCGCTTTAGCGTTATTGCGAAATGTAGACTCACATTTTAAGTGCGATGAGCCGATACTTCAGAGCAGCCGATCAATTTTCAATTCTCCATTTTTCATCCTCAATTTTTGACAGGGAAACTTTTTGTGGAAGTTTTCTCTGTCAAAAATTGAGGATGAGAAATGGAGAATTGAAAATGTTGCCATCTGACGATTTCGCGTAGCTTTCCCTCGCAACGCTCTCCTGCCACGCCAATTGCATAAGCCAACCTGATTCACATTAGCTGTTCGTGAGCAGTACGTTTCAGGTTCCCTGAAACGCTACAGCCGTATGCACAGGAAACAACCGGAGCCTTGCGAACTTTTTTAATCCACTCATTTAACCAGGAGCAACATGGCAACCAGAAAAACCTCGAATAAAACGAATCAAAAGATCGAGCAATTGGCTGAACACGCCACTGACGCGACCGATCAATTTCTGACTACTAACCAGGGCTTGCGCATTAACGATAACCAGAATTCGCTCAAAGCAGGCGAGCGCGGCGCTACGCTGCTCGAAGATTTCATCCTGCGCGAGAAGATCACGCATTTCGACCACGAACGCATTCCCGAACGCATCGTTCATGCGCGCGGCGCAGGCGCACACGGTTACTTTGAACTGACTGAATCGCTGGAAAAATATACGAAGGCAAACTTCCTGAATGGCAAAGGCAAACGTACGCCCGTGTTTGTGCGCTTCTCGACGGTGGCGGGTTCCAAGGGATCATCTGACATGGCGCGCGACGTGCGCGGCTTTGCGATCAAGTTTTATACCGAAGAGGGAATTTACGACTGGGTCGGCAATAACATCCCAGTATTTTTTATTCAGGATGCGATTAAATTCCCCGACCTGATTCACGCGGTCAAACCCGAACCTCACAACGAAATTCCGCAAGCGGCTTCGGCGCACGATACGTTTTGGGATTTCGCCAGCTTGATGCCTGAGTCAACGCACATGCTGATGTGGGCAATGTCTGATCGCGCGATTCCGCGCAGCTTGCGGATGATGGAAGGCTTCGGCGTTCACACGTTCCGCTTCATCAACGAAAGCGGCGAAGCGACTTTCGTTAAGTTCATCTTGAAGCCGAAGCTCGGCGTGCATTCGGTCGCGTGGGACGAAGCCACCAAAATTTCAGGCAAAGACCCTGACTTTCATCGCCGCGATTTGTGGGAAGCCATTGAAAGCGGCGCTTTCCCCGAATGGGAGTTCGGCGTGCAACTCGTCGCCGAAAAAGACGAACACAAGTTTGAATTCGATTTGCTCGACCCGACCAAACTCATTCCCGAAGAACTCGTGCCCGTCAGAGTCATCGGCAGGCTGGTGCTGGATCGCAACCCGGATAACTTTTTTGCCGAAACCGAACAGGTCGCCTTTCATCCGGGCCACATTGTGCCGGGCATTGATTTCACGAACGATCCGCTGTTGCAGGGGCGCTTGTTCTCTTACACAGACACGCAACTCTCGCGGCTGGGCAGCCCGAACTTTCACGAAATTCCGATCAATCGTTCGCTCGCGCCGGTGCATAACAATCAGCGCGACGGACACATGCGCCAAACCATCAACCACGGCACGACGGCTTATCAACCGAACACCGTCGCCAACGGTTGTCCGTTTCAGGCGATGATGTCGCAGGGCGGATTTCACACGCACGAGGAACGTATAGACGCGAAAAAAGTCCGCGCCCGCAGCACGAGCTTTCACGATCATTTCACGCAAGCTGCACTCTTTTTCAACAGCCAGAACACTGCCGAACAACAACACATCGTTGACGCTTTCAGCTTTGAGTTAAGCAAGGTCAAAGCCTTAGAAATACGCCAACGTATGGTCGTCAACCTGGCACAGGTAGACGCGAGTCTGGCGCAAAAAGTCGCTGACAAGCTGGGCTTCGCCGTGCCGAAACCCGGCAAGCTCATCAATCAATCGTATGGCGCTGACACTGACCCGAAGTCAGTGCAGCCGACGCCGAAAAAACCCTATCTCGATAAATCGGCGGCACTGAGCATGGCGAATACGGTAAAGAACACGATCAAAACGCGCTGCATCGCCGTGCTGGCCGCCGACGGCGTGAACGGCAAGGCGCTGTCAGCCTTGAAAGCCGCGCTCGAAAAAGAAGGCGCGACGGTAAAAGTGATTGCGCCGAAACTTGCCACGATCAAAGACGCCGCCGGTCAAGCCGTGCCAGTGGATGAACCGTTTTATGCCGCTACGTCAGTGGTTTATGACGCAGTGTTTGTGGCAGGCGGGAAGTTCGGTGATGCCGAAGCCGATGCCGTACTTTTCATCAACGAAGCCTTCCGCCATTGCAAAGCGATTGGCGCAAGCGGCGACGGAGTTGATTTCGTCAGGCAGGAAACTTTTGCGGGTAAAGCGGGTGAAGATAAAGCCGTCGTGCTGGGCAATAACGTAAAGGCCTTCATTCAAGCCGTCGCTCAGCATCGCAATTGGGAAAGGGAACCGGCGCGCAAGGTTCCGGCTTAGATAGGTTTGCCATTGTGTTTATGGGCGTAGGGCAGGTTCTTAACCTGCCCTATGTCTTACCTGCCAAACCGGTAAAAATAAGCCAACTCATTTGGCTCGCCTTTTAACAGTTGCGGAATAATTTTCATCCCTTGTGCCGAAAAGGTAATGCCGTTGCCGCCAAAGCCGAGTACGAATAAAGCATTTTTACATTCCGGCGAGGCGCCGACGTAAGGAAGCCCGTCTTTGGTAGAGCCGAACACGCCACCCCAGCTAATATCTTCGATAAAATTTATGTTGGGGATGGTTTTGTTTAGCTTTCTGATGAGTAATGTCGCCTTACGCTCTTTTATTTCCTGTTGCTTGATCGTTTCTCGGAAGGGTGAATCTTCGCCGCCGACTAACAGTCGCCCATCGTCAGTGGTACGCATATAAAGGTATGGATCGTTCGTATCCCAAATTAAAACGCCGTTCAGGTTTTTATTTATCTTGATGTGTTGCTCGCTCACGCAGGCATAGGTATAAATCAACTTAGCCACTTTTTCTTTGAGTAATAAAGTGCTCTCAAAACCCGAACAGAAAATAATCTTTTTCGCTTTGATTTGATGGCCTGCGGTCGTAGTGATTTCGGGCTGCGGCGGGTTAAAGCTGAATTTTTTTATTTCGGTTTGATCGTATACCTGCATGCCCCGCTTGACGTTGAGAGCGATCAGTTCGTGCGCCAGTTTATAAGCGTCTACGCTGGCTGCCGTATCAGAAAGTATCGCGCCGTGCGAGGCTACGCCGTAGCTGCGCATAACCTGGCTAGCCGTCAGCCATTGCACGCCCAGCTTATGCTTGTCTCGAATCTCGAATTCTTTATAAAGGTTTTTAACGGCTTGGGCGTTGTGGGCAATATACAAAGATTTTTTCAGCGCGAACCCGCAATCAATTTTTGTTTCGGTTACTAACTTCTTTAAGTCTTTAACGGCGGTGATGCCAGCTTGATAACATTGGGCTGCGCCTGCTTCTCCGATTTTTTCTGCTAGCTCAAATAAAGGTGTGTCAATTTCGTATTGCAACATGCTGGTCGTGGCCGAGGTGCTGCCTTGTCCAATATCTCTGCGGTCAATCATGGTTACGCTGTAACCTTCCTTCATTAACGAATGGCTAACTAGCGCGCCTGTGATGCCGCCGCCCACGACGACAATTTCTGCGCTGAGGTTTTTTTGCAGCATGGGATAAGTATGCAGCAGGCCATTTTTTAACAGCCAAAAAGACTCAAAGGTTCTTAAACGCATATTAGGGTTATTAGGTGCCGAGTATTTTGCCTTGATGAAGTTATCTGAATAACCTGAGGAAGTGGGCGATTAAGGAAAGCGCCCGTTTAAACTCGCTAACACGGCAATCAATTCGGCGGGTTCGACTGGTTTGGGCACGTGCATTTGAAACCCCGCGCTCAATGCCCGCAGGCGATCTTCGGGACGGCCATAAGCGGTCAGGGCGACCGCCGGTAAATAAGAACCTGCCGATTTTTCGCGCTGACGAATTTGCCTTATCAGGTCGTAGCCGCTGCCGTCCGGCATGCCTATATCCGAAACCAATAAATCAGGATGCCAATCTTCGACCACGGCATGCGCTTCGATGAGGCCGTTGGCGGTGCGTACTTCAGCGCCTGACATTCGCAGCAATGACTCTAACAAATAGCGCGCATCGGCTTCGTCATCCACGGCCAGCACTTTCAGCCCGCTTAAGGACGGCAGCGATTGCCAATCAATTTCGCCCGCATCTTTCACCGACGCGCCAGCGAATTTTGGCGAGGCTTCAGCTTGGGTTACAAGCGTGGGCAGGGTGACGCGGAATGTGGCACCGCAATCAAGGCCAGGGCTGTCGGCGCTCACTGTGCCGCCGTGCAATTCGACCAGATGGCGAACGATAGCCAAGCCCAAACCCAGGCCACCTTGCTGTCGCGTGATCGAGCTATCGGCTTGACGGAAGCGGTCAAAGACGAACGGCAACAATTCAGGCGCGATGCCTTGCCCAGTGTCGGAAACGATAATTTCGAATTGTCCTTCGCTGTGTGCCAGTTCGACAGTGACACGTCCGCCCGACGGCGTGAATTTGATGGCGTTGGAAATAAGGTTCCACACGACTTGTTGCAGGCGATCAGGGTCGGCTGACAACAAATTAGCTTGGTCAATTTGTCCGGCTTGGGCCGACAATTTGATTTCGAGTTGAATGCCTTTGGCTTCGGCAGCCGGACGCGCCGCATCAACCGTCGCGCGAATCACGCCCGCCGGTTCTAATTGGTGAATGTCTAACCGCAACTTGCCTGACATCACGCGCGACACATCTAGCAGATCTTCGATCAGGCGGTTTTGCGCGGCGGCGTTGCGTTCGATGGTTTCGAGCGCATGGGCAGACTCTTGCGGGCTGAGATTGCCCGCGCGCAGCAGCTTGATCCAACCATACATATGATTGAGCGGGGTGCGGAGTTCGTGCGACACGACGGAAAGAAATTCTTCTTTGACGCGGTTGGCTTGTTCGGCCTGTTCGCGCAATTCGCGTTCGCGGATGAGCAAGCGTTCGCGTTCCTGTTCGGCATGTTTGCGCGAAGTGACATCGCGCGTCGTGCCCATCATCTGGACGGCCTGACCAGCTTCGTTATAAAAGCCGCGCCCGCGCGCCGCGATCCAATGCACGCTTTGATCGGGCCAGATTACGCGGTATTCGACGTTGTATTCGAGCTTTTGGGCGAGCGAGTTGCGCACTGCCTGTTCGATTCGCAAACGGTCGTCAGGATGCAAACAACCCAAAAACCTTTCGTAGGTAATATCGGCGTCTGGCATCAGTCCAAATAGTTTTTTACCGACTTCCGTCCAGTTCAATTCATTCGATTCGAGGTTCCAGAACCACAAGCCCAACTGCGCGCCAATCGTCGCCAATCGCAACTTTTTTTCGCTTTCTATCAGCGCGCGTTCAGCTTCCATAAAGCGCGTGATGTCACGCGCGACTGACACCAGCCGTTGCGGTTGACCGGCGGCATTCAAGATGGGTGACACCATCACGTCCCACCATTTCGGCGTACCTTTAGCGGTACGGCAAAAGCCGCGAAAGTGAGCCGCTTCGCCACGCCGCGCTTTATCTAACGCCGCGCGCGCTAAATCCTGATCTTCTTCCGCCCAGAACTCTGCCCAGTTCATTCCGCAGAACGGCGCGAAATCGTCAACCCCCATCAGGCACATGCCGGGCTGATTCATCGAAAGCAGCTTGCCGTCGAGGTCAAGCACCTTGATGCAATCCGCGCTGCTTTCCAGAATGCTGCGATTAAACTCTTCGCTGGTTTGCAATGCTTCTTCGCGGCGTTGATGCGCGGTCAGGTCAATCACTACGCCGACAGTTTGCCGCGCCGCGCCTGTCGCATCGCGCGTCAACACCTGATCGCGGGTATAGAACCAGTTCCACGAACCGTTCGCTTGACGAACGCGATATTCAAACTCGCGTAGCTCGCCATCCTGCGCGTCAACAAAGTCCGCAAAATAGCGCAGCAGCCGCGAGTGATCATCAGGATGCAATAGGTCAAGCAACTGAGTTTCATTAAGTGCGGCGACTTGTTCCGCCGTCCGTCCTAACAGCTTGAGGCATTTACGAATAGGATGTGAGTTATGCGTCGAGTCGCAATCACGTATGTAAAGGCCGATGGGCGCCACGTCCGCGCGTCGCCCATTGCTAACGATTTCACTCAACGATTCGCCTGCGAAGTGGGGAAGTAACTCGGCTGGTAAAGGATTAGTGATGGCAATGGTCGCTATCTTTGTCGCTGAAGCAACTGTCGGTAAGTGCTGCATAACTATGCCATAAAAGTAACCTGATATAAGTTTTAGTTACTTGATAAAATTAAGCAGGCGAAAAAATAGGGTACGCAGTGGACGGCGGAAGCAACGGCATCACGGTGTATTGCGTAACCCCCTGCGGGTCAAGCAACTGAATGATTTGCCCGTCCAGGTTATCGTCATTTTCACACCACAGTGCGCCGCAATGGTGGCAATATAATTCAGTCTCCGCCATCGGGAAATCACAGATTTGGCACTGCTTGATGATTGCTGGTTGATTTTCCTTTGCTTGATCGTTGTATTCCATGTTCATAACACTGCTTAACACGAAGCCATCGCTCGTAAAAATTCGCCGTAATTTCCTGTCACCTTGATCTTCAGCTACCTGGCGTTTGCCGCACGAGTCTTTTTTCCCGTTTTCATCCGAGCTTTTAGTTGCGTTTCATCTTCGTAAACGGATTCCTGTGCTAGTTTTTCCGCACTCCAGTTTTGCGCCGTAACGTCCGGTGTAATCTGGTCAGGCGAGTTCCGGTGTTGCGGCAAGTCGCGGGAAGATTTGTCCGCCATATCCTGTTGCAAGGTCTGAGACCTATCTTCTTCTGATTCTGAAGATTTTTGCGCCTGTTGCTTAGCCTCTGCCACTTGTCCCGCCGCCGGACTTTCTCCGCGCCAGCGTTCCAGGTCTTTTACCATAAGCTCCCGACTGTCTTTGCGATTCGTTAGTGTTTGGTTAGTTTTTTTCATGGTTTTTTCCTTCTTCAAATTCAAACTCTGCACGATGGGCAGTGAGGTCGAATCCTTTTAGATCGGTTTCCAGTTGGGTTTACGGGAAATCCTGGGTGCGATGTGGGGTAGGTTCTTAACCTGCCCCACATCTTCGCTTTCCAGAACGTGTAGGGCAGGTTGGGAGCCTACCCTACACTCGTAAACGCAATTGCAAACCGATCTAGCTTTCACCTTAACAACTCTTGTGCCAGCGAATCATTCCTGGCGATATTAAAGTGACCTTTCACAACCTCTTAGCGAGCGCGTGGAATTGGCTGAAAACCCTAGAGAGAAAACCTGTCAGCCCGTATTGAACGCTCCGGCGTTACGTCGTTTATTCGGTCAGCCAACGGCTTCCCTTAAGTCAAAAAGTTATTCTTAACGAAGTTGTACTTGTGCGGTGCGACAGGGAGTTCTTTCAGCGTACACCTCTTCGCGCAGTCACCAATCACTGGCGGAGGCAGGTGAAAGACTTCCGTCTGATAACGAAGGTTATGCAAGCTCGTATCTCATATTTTGACGGTAACTGAGTTTGCTGCTTGCGTGGATATGCGTCCGCTGAACCTAACGTGATTTAATCTGAATCATATCAGTGATAAGTAAGTCGGCATTGCCATTGCGAGCTATCTCAACCGCTTGCGTGCGCTGTTGCTCTGATTCAACCGTACCCAACAACACGACTTGATCGTTTTCAGAATCAACGATGAGTCTGATCCTGCTGAACGACGAACTGCGGTTAAGTTTTGCTTGTATAGCAGCCTCGAGTTCACTGTCGGTCAGCTTGGTATTAACGTCATGAGCCTTAACGGTCGTCAGGCTTTCTTGCTTAGGCAGATCGCATGCGACGCTGAAACCAGCCATGAATAAAATTATCAGAGCTGCTAGATGTCTTTTCATGCTTGCTCTCAAAATTTATTTACTGATAAGAACTTGCACGGTTTTTAAGCAAGTTGTGAGAGATAAGCGTTAAGCCGGTTTTCTTTGATAATCAGAAAGTGATCGGCGCTCGTTTCGATCAAGCCGAGGTTTTTGAAACGCTGCATGAAGACGCTGATGCGAGGCCGCGTGGTGCCTACCATTTTCGACAGCTCTTCGTGCGTGATTTTCGACTCAATGCGAGCGTAGCGCGGATCTTTTTTGCCGATTGAGCGCGCCAAACTTAACAGCGTTTTGCCCAGCCGTTGTTCGCTGTCAACGGTAACCAGATTGGCGATGACTTCCTGCTGATCGGCAATGCGCACCGACAGATACTGTATGAAGCCCTGAGATAAGCCATCGCGTTCGAGCCGCGCAAAGAATTTCGAACATGGAATTTGTTTGAGTACCGTCTCTTCCATGGCAATGGCGGTTTCTCGCCGTGCGCCCAAGCCCGACAAGCATAACTCGCCGAAAACGTCGCCCGCTGAAAGGATCGCCAACAGACACTCTTTGCCGTCCGGCGCGAGCATGAGCAATTTCACCTGTCCACGCTCAATGAAATAGACCGTCTGATCTTCATCGCCGCACGTGTAGATATGAGCGTGCCTGGCAAGTTTTATGGCACGCGTATTAAGCGTTTCTTGTTGCAACGATTTACCGAGTTGTTGCTGGAACTGTTCAGCCTGGGGCGTCGCTTGAATCATAGTTGGTTCTCCACATTAGCTTGTTGCTTTTTTTTGTACCACGCCAAGACACCGACCGGGCGTTGTAAGCTCTTGTGCAACCGCCGTTCCCAACCCTCCTGCTGCCTAAAATCTGCGTTGATTACGGCTGGGCGGACGAGCATTTCTCTTTAGTTCACAAGGAAAGGGGGGGTTTGTTGTAACTAAATTTTGCCATTCCGCTTAGCGCAGAAGCCGCGCATCAGGCGAGTACAGAAGTGTTCGGCACACGTTCAAGTTGCGAGAGATTGATTTTTTACCAGGGGACCTCATCCGCGAAAATACGCACTTAACTTCGATTAGCCGGGTTGCCGCGCCACCAAATATTACGTGGCACGCGTTTCGCAGTTGAGTCTATTAGTTGGAAAAAAATGATGCAGCAGAGAGAAAGATAATTATGTTACGCAGCGTGAATGATTTGATTGGGTTTCGGCTCGTCGCCACCGATGGCGAAATAGGCTATGTCAAGGAATTCTATTTTGATGACCAGTGCTGGGCGCTACGTTACGTCGTGGTTAATACGGGCAACTGGCTGGCGGAGCGGCAGGTTTTGGTCTCGCCCTTTGCGGTGAGTCAAGTGGATTGGGAGAACCGCCAACTGCGTGTCGCTTTGACCAAAAGCCAAGTAGAGAAAAGCCCGGACATTGACACACACAAGCCCGTCTCGCGTCAGATGGAAGCGAGCTATGCCGATTATTACGGTTATCCCTATTATTGGGGCAGCCCATTTCTTTGGGGAGCCTTGAGCTTCCCTCTGCTAACGTCACAACAATCCATCGGCGCGATTGCGGCGGCTGGCGAGTCGGCTGCTACCACTGTTGGCACTAAGGCAGAAGACCTTGGCGATGACGTACATTTGCGCAGCACGCAAGAGGTGTCAGCCTATTCTATTGCGGCGACAGACGGCGAGCTTGGCTACGTCGAAGATTTCATCTTAGAAGAAGATAGTTGGGCGATTCGCTATCTGGTGATTGACACGCACAAATGGTGGGCGGGTAAGAAAGTGATGATCGCTCCGCAATGGATCGCTTCGATAGATTGGGCACAGGCCAGCGTACACGTCCGGCTTACCCGCGAAGGCATCAAGCAAAGCCCTACGTATGACGGCACCGCGTTGCTTTCGCGCGCTTACGAAGAGCAGCTTTATGGGCACTATGGGCAAACTGGTTATTGGCTGAATTAGCGCAGGGTTTGCGACTGATCACGCAAAAAGGAGGGAAGATGGCAAGTAAAGAACGACCTAGTTTAACGAGCATCGAAACTGCGAGGCCTGCGAGATTGGATGAAGCCGGACAGCGCGAGCGGCAACAGCAACTGGCGCGGCAACTCGCCGTCAACGCCGAAGTCAGGAGGCGCTGGGCAGATGCTGACCAAGTCGAAACTTTTCAAAGTCCGCGGGCAAATGAAAGCAACTTCCACGTTATCCAAGAAACGAAGCTTTCTGATTACCTCGCACAAATCGCTTAACCCGTCACGTCCACACTATTTTTTTCTGCCCTTGTACAATACTGAACGGAAGCCTTACTAGAATCAGCCTATCCTCTCCTTACGATATTGGGACGGCGGCACAAGCGGCTCGTTTCCAAAACCGAAGGAGAACTATGTTACAAACAATTGTTATTGTGTTGGTGGTGCTGTGGCTGCTGGGTTTGATCGGTAATATTGGCGGTAGCCTGATTCACGCACTGTTGGTTATCGCTGTCATCATGTTTGTCTACAACCTGATGAGCGGTCGCAAGGCATAGAAAAAGTAGGTTACTGAGTAGAAGGATGGCTCAAAAGGGGGGTGTCCTTTACTCTGTAGGAAAGTAGTAACGTTAGCACGGCTACCTTCCTTTTCGGGTGAGAGATCGCAAAGATAGAGACAAAGGGAATGATCTCTCACCCTTTTTTCCCCTTACTAGCGAGCGGGCTACATTGTCGGAATTATCTAGTTGAGCTAAGCCTCTTCAGTTTAGCTAGATGTTATTTGGTAATTCAAAAAGGTAATTTTTATGAAACATGCTAACTGGCTATTTGTAGCCTCCACTTTGCTAGCCGTTATGCTGGCGGGCGACAACCTGAGCATAGTCTCGGCGCAAAGTTCAGGGGACTGGGCAATTGCACAAGCGCAACGCGCTGTCAGGCAACAAATCTTGAATCAGGAAGGCGGGCAAGGCGCGTCCGTTACGTTTAACCGCAACGCCCAAACCGAACTTAGATCGAACGGGGCGATGCGCGTGAGCGGCACGGGGGCCTTCGCCAGCTATAACAATTCACGCTATAACAATTCGCGTAATAATAATGGACGGTCGAGAGAGTTTACCTACGAAGCAACCGTCAATAACCGCAACCGCAGCCGCAGCCGGAACCAGAGCTATAACAATGTGTCTGACATTAGGTACGATTGGGGAAGCGGCTGGCCTAATAATAATAACAATAATAGCAATAATGACTACAATTACCGAAATCAGAGCATTTATTGCGCCTCTGATGATGGACGGCGTCACACCTGCGCCATTGATACGAGCAGGGGTACTGTCCGCCTGGTGAATCAAAGGAGCGGCCCGGCTTGCGTCGAAGGGCGCACTTGGGGGTTCACCCGTGACGGCGTCTGGGTGGATCGCGGCTGTCGTGCTGATTTCGAAGTCAGCGGTGGTCGCGACAGTAACGGCAATAATAATAGCGGTCTACCGAATAACAACAACCGTAATAATAATCGCCCCAACGGTCGCGTGAGTTACTCAGGCCCGATCATGAACCGCCACAGCGATAAAGCACTGGACGTAACTGAACAAGGGCTGCAAGACGGAGCCAACATCCAACAGTGGAGCTATGCCGATCAGCCCAATCAAAACTGGGAAGTGGTTGACCTCGGCAATAACGAAATTGCCATTATCAGTCGGCACAGCGGTAAGGCGCTCACCGTGCAAGGCGGCAGAGATAACAACGGCGCGAATATTATTCAACGGGGCTGGAACGATACGCCGCAACAGCGTTGGCGGATGGAACAGGTGGGCGGCGATTATTACAAGATCGTCAGCGTAGACAACGGCAAGTGTCTTGACGTAACCGAGCAGGGCAAGCAGAACGGAGCCAATGTCCAGCTTTGGGATTACGCCAATCAAGCTAACCAACAATGGAAATTCAAACGATAGTTACGTCGTAACGTCGAGTATCAATAAACAACTCAAGGAGAAAGAATGTCAGTTGCTAAAGTTACCGAAATTATTTCGTCATCGCCGAAAGGCTTTGATGATGCGGTTCATCAGGGAATCAAGCGCGCCAGCAAAACCCTGCATGACATCTGCGGCGCGTGGGTCAAGGATCAAAAGGTAGTGGTTGAAAAGGGCAAAATCACCGAATACCGCGTGACGATGCGAGTTACTTTTGTGCTGAAAGACTGATTTGACCTATGGCTGAAGAAAACCCAACCGAAACAGCAAAAAAATTGCTGGCGAAAGAACTGGAAAAGTTATCAGAGCAGGAACGCCAGGTGGTCGAGCGGTTCATCCAGAAAGGGTGGCAGCGCGGGCGGGTCGCGCGCAATGTCGCGCACGAGTTCGAAGAACAACTGACCTTTGGGCAACGAGTCGCAGATCGTTTCGCCCAGGTTATTGGTTCGTGGCGGTTCATTATTATTCAAAGCGTGATGCTGGCTGTGTGGATTGCGCTGAACGTCACGGCGTATGTTTATCATTGGGATCCTTATCCGTTCATCCTGCTCAATCTCGCCATGTCGTTTCAGGCGGCTTATGCCGCGCCGATTTTAATGATGAGCCAAAATCGGCAAGCCGAAAAAGATCATCAACAAGCTAAGAACGATTATGAGGTCAATTTAAAAGCTGAACTGGAAATCATGCAGTTACACGAAAAATTCAACGAGTTGCGCGACTCGTCCTGGGTAGAGTTGGTGCGCATGCAACAGCAACAGATTGAAATGCTGGAAAGGCTGTTGGCACAAGACAGCGCGCGCAGTTCTTAACTTCAGAAGTGAAAGTGACAGGTGAAAAGCAGCGCCGACATGGCTCAAACTACCATCCAAATTGATTTGCCTAAACAACAATTGAGCCATTCGCTGCATCAGGCGACGCGGCATTCGCCTGCTCTTACGATTGCGAAAAACGCGCACGTCTATCAGCGGGGCGACATGGACGAAAAGGTCTACTTTATTGAGAGCGGGCAGGTGAAACTGGTAATGCCTTCGCCTGAAAAGAGGGAGTGCCTGTTGGCGATTCATGCTGAGGGAGATATTTTCGGCGAGTTATGTTTGTCCGGCGCAGACACCCGGCTGGAAACGGCGACGGCGATGGAAACGACGGTATTAAAACAAATCCCGCGCCCCAAATTCTTTGCGCGTTTAGTACGTGATGCGCAGTTGGTGTCGGGCTTCGTGCAATACCTGACGGCGCGCGTGGCCGACCAACAGCAGGTCATTGCCGATCTGGTGACAACCGATAGCGAACAGCGCCTGGGCAAGACGCTGTTACGACTGGCGCGCACCCTCGGCAAGCCAGACTTGAACAACGGCATCCGCATCGAACCGCGCATCACGCACGAAGAACTCTCAGAGATGGTCGGCACTACGCGTCCCCGCATTAGCGTGTTTATGCAACGCTTTCGCACTCTGGGGCTGGTTGAAACAAACGCGGAACACTTTCTCACCATTAAAGAAGAGCAGCTTACAGACTATCTCGCGCAGATTGCGTGATGCGACAAGGCCTGCCTGCCTGCCTGCCGGGCTTGAGCTTAATTATTTTCAAGTTTGTCCTGTATTGAACTGCAACCCTTCCCTGCTCAGCTAACCTGCTGCTTCAAAATCTCATTTGGTGAACGCCTTGGCGCGAGCCAATCGTCACTTCTATCAATGATATTCAGCTTTCACTCTGATTCTTCACTTGGAAAGGCATCCCCATGCTGCTACACACGCTTTCACCGCTACGCCAGACTTCAACTTTCAAACTCATCAATAAACTCACCGGGGGTCGGCATCTGCTGTTCGTTGCCACCTTGGTGCTGACGACTGGCGCGGGATTCGCCGCGCTCTTTTACCGCCACGTTGCCGCCTTTGCTACGCCCTCATTGGGAACGGCGCAAAGTTTCGCGGTACTGGGCGCTTCGGCAATGACGAACACTGGCCCGACCACCGTCAGCGGAGATTTGGGGGTCTGGCCCGGCACCGCCGTCACGGGCTTTCCGCCGGGACTCGTGACCGGCGGCGTCATCCACGCCAACGACGCGGTCGCCTTGCAGGCGCAGAGCGACGTGACCATTGCTTATAACTCGCTGGCGGGTCTGCCGTGCAACACCAACTTGACGGGGCAGGATTTGGGTGGGTTGACGCTCGCGCCCGGCGTTTATTGCTTTAATTCTTCAGCGCAGTTGACGGGCGCACTCGCGCTCGATGCTCAAGGCGATCCCAATGCGGTGTTCGTGTTTCAGATCGGCAGCACGCTGGTGACCGCCAGCAATGCGTCGGTTCAGGTGATCAATGGCGCGCAAAATTGCAACGCGTTTTGGCAGGTCGGCAGTTCGGCCACGCTGGGCACAGGCACTTCGTTCATCGGCAGCATTCTCGCGCTCGCCAGCATCACGCTGAACACCAACGCCATCCTGTCGGGCCGAGCGTTAGCGCGCACCGGCGCGGTGACGATGGATAGCAACGCTATCACCCGCACGACCTGCGCGCCTACGCTCGATGTGTCTTTCACCCCGGTCACCATCACGGTGGGCGGTGTCTCGATCAAGACCATTACCTTGAGCAACCCCAACACCATTGCCGCCAATATCACTGCGCTCACAGACACATTGCCGACTGGCTTGGTGATTGCCGCTCCGCCGAATGCCGCCAGTACTTGTGGCGGGACGTTGACGGTCACTGCGGGCGGAAACACGATCGCCTTGACGGGAGGCGTAATCCCGGCGGGCAACGGCGTGATGCCTGGCACCTGCACCATCACGGTGAATGTGACGGCGGCGCTGCCCGGCAGCTATACAAACATGTTGCCCGTTGGCGCACTGCAAACCAGCAATGGCAGCAACACTGCCCCGGTCAGCGCGCCCTTGGCCGTCATCTGTCCGGTGATTGACACGACGATCACCGCGCCCGCTGCCGTGTGCGCGCTCTCGACCGGCAATGCGGCTTCGGTCCCCAACGCGGGCGGGGGTACGACTTACGTCTGGGCGATCACGAACGGCACGATCACCGCTGGACAAGGCACGCCCAACCTCACGTTCACGGCGGGCACGACCAGCCCGGTCACGCTCAATGTGACAGTGACGACTTCGCCCGGTTGTAGCGCCAATGGCTCCCGACAAGTCACGATCAATTCGAACCCGACCGCATCCGCAGGCCTGGCCCAGGCGCTTTGCGAAAACGTCCCCGGCCCGACGGTCTTTACGCTGAACGGCACGGCGGGCAATGGCACGCCGCAATGGAGCGTCTTCGGTTCAACTGGTACGGCCGCAGCCAGCATCGTCACGTCGAACAGCGCCACGTCCAACGTCAACGTAACCGGCAACGGCACCGTGACCTTGCGGCTGACGGTCACGAGCAATACGACGCTGAGTTGCGGCACGGCGAGCGCAGACGTTGTACTGACGGTCAATGCGAATCCGGCGGCGGCGGCAGGCGTTGATCAAATGCTTTGCCAGACGCTGCCCGGCCCCACCGTTTTCAATGTCACCGGCACGGCGTCCGGTGGCATCCTGCTATGGAGCGTGTTGGCGACGACGGGCACGGCAACAGCAACCATCGTCAGCCCCAACAGCGTGACGACCGCCGTCAACGTTAACGGCTTCGGCACGGTCACCTTACGGCTGGCCACGACCAGCGCGAACTGCGGCACGGCGACGGATGACGCGCTGTTAACGATCAATCCGTTGCCCGTTACGACGATCACCGCGCTCGCCACTGTCTGCGCGCTTTCACCCGGCAACACGGCTTCGGTACCCAACGCGGGGGTGGGCGCGACTTACAACTGGACAATCACGGGCGGCACGATCACCGCCGGGCAAGGCACGCCTAATATCACTTATACGGCGAGCGCTACTGGCCCGGTCACGCTCAGTGTGACCGTAACAACGGCGGCGGGTTGCAGCGCCAACAGTTCGACCAACGTCACGGTGAACAACAACTGTGCGGTTGACCTTTCCATGCTGAAGACCGGCTCGGCATTGGTTGCGTATGAGAGGACTCAATTCACTTACACGCTCTCCGTCGTCAATCTGGGAACAGGCGTGGCGACGGGCGTGATAGTGACTGACACTTTGCCCGCCGGATTGACGTTGGTTTCGGCGACGCCTTCGCAAGGCGTTTGCAGCGGCGTGGCTACGATCACTTGCAATCTGGGCAATCTGGCGGCGCAGGCCACGGCTACGATCAGATTGGTTGTGACTTTTCCGAGAATGTCAGCCGGTTCCGTGCTGCGCAATACTGCGACCGTCATCTCGAACCAAACCGACATTGATCCGGCCAACAACATTTCGACGTTGGTCGTGCCCGTAGAAAAAGTTCCGCCCGGCCCCGGCGTGAATTTGCCGCCGACTTCGCAAGTCAGCGCGACGAAATCTGGTTCAGTACTCGTCTTCCCTTATTACACTTCTGACGCCAGCAATCCGAGCCGCACCAACACGCGCATCAGCATTACCAATGTCGAAAACAGTTGGCAGGCTTGCGTGCATTTGTTTTTCGTTGACGGCGCGAGTTGTTCGGTGGCGGATTCTTACCTGTGCCTGACGCCGAATCAGACGACGAGTTTTTTGATGTCCGACCTTGATCCAGGCGTCAGTGGTTACATGGTGGCCGTGCTGGTTGATTGCGTGACGGGTTGTCCGTTGAACCTCAACACGCTGATCGGTGATGAGTACGTCAAGCTCGCCTCGGGCCACGCGGCCAATCTCGCAGCCGAGGCGATTGCAGGCTTGCCCGGAGCCACTGCGCTCTGTGACAGCAACTCATCCGCAACGGAATTGAAGTTCGACGGCGTGATGTATAACCAACTGCCGCGCGTGCTAGCGTTGAGTAATCTGGGCAGCCGCGCCGACGGCAACGATACGCTGCTCGTCATCAACCGCATCGGCGGCGATCTCGCTGGCGGAGCGGCAACGTTGGGTACGCTTTTTGGACTGCTTTATAACGACGCTGAGAACGCCTTTAGCTTCAGCTTCACCGCCGGATGCCAGTTTCGCGGCGTGCTGACCGACAGTTTATTGCGCACTACGCCTCGCCTGACGACGGTGATTCCGGCAGGCCGCAGCGGCTGGCTGAAATTATGGGGAGCCAATGACGTCGGTCTCTTTGGCGTCGCCCTGAATTTCAGTCCGAACGCAGCAGCCAACGCGGGAGCCTTCAACCAAGGCCATAACCTGCACAAGCTGACACTGACACCCGCAGCCAGCTTGACGATTCCGGTCTTCCCACCCTCTTGCTAAACAAAGTTGGGGGCAGTCTGGCGTCGCCGACCAGACTGCTCCCAACTTATTCTCAGCTACGTCTCCTATTGCACGGCGCGGTTACTCAGACTGAGGTTCACTACTTTTAGCATTACGGTGAAATGACACTGTGGGGCCTAAGTAAACTATCTAAGGAGTAATGGAGTAATTATGAATCGAATAAAAAAAGCGGCAGCGATCTTCTGCCTGAGCCTGACGGCCCTGGCGTTTTCAGCCAGTGCGAAGGCACCCAACGCGAAGGCTGATGACTGGGACAAAAAAACCGTCGTCACTTTCAGTCAACCCGTCGAAATTCCGGGCGGCATCGTGCTGCCTGCGGGTACGTATGTTTTCAAGTTGCTGAATTCTTTATCCAACCGCCACATCGTTCAGGTATTCAGTGAAGACCAGTCACGTGTTTACGCGACGATTTTGTCCATCCCGAATTACCGGTTGCAGGTAACTGACAAAACGGTGATTACGTTTGGCGAAAGCGCGGTCGGCGTACCGCAAGCCATCCGCGCGTGGTTTTATCCGGGGGCGAATTCGGGCGAAGAATTTGTTTATCCGAAACGCCGTGCGATGGAATTGGCAAAAGCCACGAATTCGCCCATCCTCGCCATGCCAGTCGAGTTTGAAGCGAACATCACCAAACCAGCCAAATCTGGGGACGACGAACCCATCGTGGCGTTGAAAGGCGCTTCGGTCAGCGCCGTGAAACCGACGGGCGAAGAGGTTGATCTGGGGCAGGTTGTAACGTCACAACCGGAGCAAACAACGCCTCTGCCGACGGCACAACCGATGCCTGCACAACAAACGATGCCTGCGCAACCAATGCCTGCACCGGACACCACAACTGACACTGGGAATCGTGGCGAACGGATGGCCCGCTTGCCTCAAACAGCCAGTTCAATGCCGCTGTTAGCGCTGTTGGGCTTGTTGTCGCTGGGTTTGGGTGTTGCCCTTTGGGCGATGCCGAAGCGCCAGATTTAAGTGAAGTTAGTGACCAGTCGGGAAAAACTCCCGACTGGTCTTTTTAAGTTTTCACACAAGGACGTGACCTGATGAGAGAGCCTACTTCCCGCTGGTTCCTCTGGGCTGTTGTGCTGCTCGTGCTGCTTGGCTTCGTTCAGCACAATCAGGCTTGGTCATTATCGCCACGCCCGCCTCAGCAAGACCCCATCCAGATCAATGTCGAGTTGGTGGTTTTGCACGCCGCCGTGCTGAACCGCGAACACCTGCCCGTGGCCGGACTGAGCCAGACATCCTTTCAAATTTTCGAAGACGGCATACCGCAAGAGATCGAATCGTTTCGTCGTGAAGATATTCCAGTCACGGTCGGTTTAGTGATTGATAACAGCGGCAGCATGCGACCGAAGCGCGCTGAAGTGGTTGCCGCCGCGTTGGCTTTCGCGCGGGCCAGCAACGCGCAAGACCAGCATTTTCTAGTGAATTTCAATGAGAATGTGACGTTCGGCCTGCCCGCCGGTATGGCCTTCACCGGCGATCTGGTGCAATTCGAAGCAGCGCTGGCAACCGTCACGGCGGACGGCAAGACCGCGCTTTATGACGCAGTGGCAGTGGCGCTCGAACATTTGAAAAAGGGCAAGCGCGACAAGGAAGTGTTGATCGTCGTTAGCGACGGAGCCGACAACGCCAGCCGACAAGACGCAGCCCGCGTCATCGCTCTGGCAAAAAAATCTGAGGCGATCATTTATACCATCGGCATCTATGAACCGGACGATCCCGACCGCAATCCCGGTTCGCTCAAGCAACTTGCCAAAGCCACCGGCGGCGAAGCCTTCCTGCCGCAATCAGCCCGCGAGACAACCGCGATTTGCGAACGCATCGCGCGCGATATTCGCAGCCAATACACCCTTACTTATTCGCCCTCGAACATGAAATACGACGGGAAATATCGGAGCATTCAAGTGAAGGCCAAAGGCCCACGTGGTGAACAATTATTAGTTCGCACGCGCGCCGGTTATTACGCCCCCTTGAAACCTTAACGATGACCAGCCGCCGATCAAATTATCCCGATCAAATTATGAAGAAGCTCAGTTACATTTTTATTCTACTTGGCATCCTGACGCTGAGTTATGTCGGTTACGGACTGCTCGACGCTCGACGTTATCAAGCCGAGCAAGCCCGACGCTTTGAACACGCTTTGAAAGAAACGGAGGCGGCGCCAGCAGCAGGCTTGGCCGCCATTGTCGGTGAAGGCGCTCCGTTGGGACGCATTGAGATCAGCCGCGTCGGCTTGACGGCCATGATTGAGGAAGGCGTAAGCACAGAGACTTTGCACCACGCGGTCGGACACATTCCCACCACGCCGCTGCCGGGCGAGCGTGGCAACGTTGCGCTCGCCGGACATCGCGATACGTTTTTTAGAGGGCTGCGGCACGTACGCCAAGCTGATGAAATCACCCTGACGACTTTAAGCGGCGTTTACCGCTATCGCGTGCAAGCGACGCAGGTGGTTGCGCCAGAGGCGACCGAAGTGTTGAACGCGACGGCTGATGACACTCTCACGCTAGTCACCTGTTATCCCTTTAACTTTGTCGGCACGGCTCCACAAAGATTTATCGTGCGTGCGCGCAAGCTGAATCCATGAGACAGCACCGAGAGAGATACTACGTACACTTATAGCGGTTTGTAATCGGATGCGACCTGCTAATTTCAGCGGGAAAAGACGCGCTATTGGTAGGACAGGATACTATCCTGTCCTACCGTTCCAGCAGGTCGCACGCCGCTAAAAACCGCTATATCTTGCGCTTCTTGAGTGATTCGACTGTTTAGACTAGCGAAGACATTTCGTCTAAACCTAACCAGCTAAAGCACCCACGACGCGCACAAATTAAGTGAGTAATTTGCGCGCGTGTTATATCGCGGTAAAACAAGCTGGAATCTCTTTCTATTATTTCATTTCTGAAAAGGAGGGCGCATGTTGAGTAAAATTCCATCGTTATTCATTACCATAGCGCTAGCATTAGTATTAGCTATCCTTAAAGTGACCTACTCGTTCTTCCCCTTGTTTAACTTAACGGATGTCGCAATCTTTTTCCTTGCAGGCATGCTTATGAAGCGACATCGCGTTGCGTACTCTTATGTTACCGTCATTCCAGCGCTTTTCGTTTCACTGTTTTTCGTTTTTAGCCTTGGAGCGGACAAGCTTCTGCGGGGAGAAGGAACTGGCTGGCTTGTATCGACACTTTTAATCCCGATAGCATTCTACCTTGGAACAAAATTTTCACCGTCGCCAAGATCAAGAAAAGAATAACATCGTAATTGATTAGCGGCTTACGTTAGTCGAGTTAGTAAGATAATCGGGACAGAACTGGTAAAACGAAAATTCCGGTGAAAATCAGCCACAGTTTTCTCAATTTGAATTTTCCTGTTTGAGTTTTAATTTTCCATGAACTTCGTGATTAACAAACGCAGTTCCGGTTCGGCGACGACTTCGTGTTCGACGGCGGCGTCCAACGTCAGCAAGGTTCCGGCTTCGAGTTTTTGTTCGTCTTCCAAATCGTGTCCGGCGCGTAAGGTTCCGTTGCCTGCCAAACACAAAATGGTGATCGGTTCGGCGGCGCGATGTTTTGTCAGCACGGCCTTGTCGCGCAGCGTAATTTCAAGCAGGCGACGACGCGCGCCGCTGAAAATTTCTTTCGCTTCTTTGGGCTTTTCGCTGTGGGGAAGCTCGCCGAGCGCCAGGTTTTTTATTAACTCAATGTTTTTCATTTTTATCGTGATGGTTCATAACAAGGTTCTTGTGTTCAAGTGGAAAGCGTATTGCCATCGCCGCATCCGTTGAGCGATGGCTTTGCTTTGCAATTGCTCAGACCATTCCAGTTACTTAGCCTAGCAGTCCGTACATGAATCAATGCGCCAAATTTGTAACGCTGTTTGGTTTCGTCCGAAGGTAATGATTTTCTCTCCATTATTTGCCCATGTCGCTGAAGTTACTGCATCATCAAATAGGCGGTAGAGCGTTCCGGTTTTGCTACTCCAAATCTGAAAGTATTTTTCGTTTTGGGCCAACAGCAACGGATGCAACGCGTTGAATCGAAATTCATCGGTGTGAATGGGCGGTTCATAAATGCCCCGTTCCTGACGGTAATAAAATGGAATCGTGGCGCGCAGTGTAGCGGAATCCGCGCTCCAAATTTCAGCCGTCTGTGGCTTGGTTTTCAGTGGCAACACGAAGGCGGTTCCCTTCGGCTCCCAAACCAGATTATTGGGAGATTGTTTTCCCACTTCTCCTGTCAAGAAAACTTTATTGTTCCCGGTGACAAGGTCTTCGATATAAGCAGACGCGCGCCAACGCAAAAAGCCTGTCGTCGCATGCACAAATATCCGTTTATGATCGGGGCTCAATATATAACCTAGACTTACCCTATCCTTGATCTTTTGA
>JAYSVR010000547.1:0-10883 GCA_043718445.1 Acidobacteriota bacterium
ATCGAACGCACCACTGACAAAGATTACTTTTCCTTCCAAACCGGAGCCGGTACGGTCAGCTTTGCGGTCACGGGCAACCCGCGTGACCCTAACCTCGACATACAAGCTCAATTATTTGACGCGAGCGGCACCCAGATCGTAGTCAACAATCCGACGGGCTTGTCGTCCAGTTTCACGACGACGCTGGCGGCGGGCACTTATTACCTCGCCATTGACGGCGTAGGCTCAGGCGACTTGGCCACGGGTTATTCCGATTACGGCAGCCTGGGCGAATTCAACATCAGCGGCACGGTCGCCTCGGTTGGCACAGTGCCTAGCGCACCAACTATTACCGCGACTGCGGGGTCATCCTCGCAAATCAACGTGAGTTGGACGGATACCTCAAATAACGAGACAGGTTTCGATCTCGAAACGTCCTCTAACAATGTCAACTGGCTCTCGTTTGGCGATTTTGCCGCGAACGTAACAACGTTCAGCCATACGGGATTAGGCGCCAACTCGACCAATTACTATCGCATACGCTGTTACAACGCCGCTGGCACTTCCGCTTACTCGAACGTCGCCAGCGCGACCACTCTTGTTGCTGCCCCCGCTGCGCCAACCAATCTGACAGCGACAGCGGCATCCACCTCGCAAGTCAATCTGAACTGGCTGGACGCTTCGAATAACGAAACGGGCTTCCGCGTCGAACGCTCGCTCAACAACTCCACGTGGGTGGTCGTCAGTACGGTGGCAGCGAACGTCACATCGTTCAACGACACAGGCTTGAGCGGAAGCACGGTTTATTACTATCGCGTATGCGCGATGAATGGAACCACGGCTTCGGCTTATTCCAACACCGCCAATGCGACCACACCGGTCTCGTTGCCCAGTGCGCCGAGCAACCTCGCGGCAACCGCTGTGTCGTCTTCGCAAATCAACTTGAGTTGGCTCGACACTTCCAACAACGAGACGGGCTTCAGGATTGAGCGTTCGGCTGACAATGTCACGTGGGCACTACTCACTACGGTGGGGGTGAATGTGACGACGTTAAGCGACACGAACATGCCAGCCAGCACGACGTGCTACTACCGCGTACGGGCCACGAACGGCGCGGGCGATTCGGCGAATTCCAACGTCGCCAGTGCAACGACCCAAGCGGCGGCGGCGAATACTGCCACGATGCACATCGGAGACATTGATCACACCAAGACCACCTCCAGATCTGGCTGGGGTGCTACGCTTACCATCACAGTGCATAAATCCAGCGATACGATTTTGTCGGGCGCTACGGTAAGCGGTACGTGGAGCAATGGCACTACGGGCAGTTGCAAGACTGGCTCGAAAGGCACTTGCAACATTTCAAAGACGGGGTTGGTATCTTCGCTGACAAGCATCACGTTCACCGTTACGAATGTGGCCTTGTCGGGTTACAGCTATACGGCAGCCTCGAATCACGATCCTGACGGCAGCAGCAACGGTACTGCGGTGACTATTGCTAAATAAGCAATTACGCGCAGGCTCAAATCCAAAGGCGGTGCAGGTCATTGAGACCCGCACCGCCTTTGTCGTTTAACCTTAACCTCGCCGCCTTGACAGCATCGCGCGCGCAGGGCTAGCGTGCGGTTGCTTTCAAGCAGTACTCAATCATCACTCGCACCACCTTCCAAGGAGCATCGCTATGTCTAATTTGACTGGTAAGACCGCCATCGTCACGGGCGGCGGACGCGGCATCGGCAAAGCCATTACCGAACGTTTTGTCGCCGCCGGTTGCAACGTCGTCATCGCCAGCCGCAAGCTCGAGAACCTCGAAGCAACCGCCGCTGAATTCGCGCATCATCCCGGCAAGATCGCCTGCGTCGAATGTCACGTAGGCCGCAACGATCAACTCGAAAATCTGGTCAAGCAAACCGAAGCGAGGTTCGGCCCCGCTGACATTCTCGTCAACAATTCGGCGACCAATATCGGACAAGGGCCGAGCCTGGAAGTGACCGATGAGATGTTCGCCAAGATGTTCGAGGTCAATGTAGTTTCGGCGCTGCGGTTGATTCGCCTCACCGTACCTAAAATGATCGAACGCGGCACGGGCGGTTCGATCATTAACATCGCTTCGATTGCGGGTTTGCGTCCGCAACCCGGCGGCTTGCTTTACAGCGCGACCAAAGCCACGTTGCTGATGATGACGCGCAACTGGGCGGCGGAATTCGGCAAACACAACGTAAGGGTCAATGCCATCGCGCCGGGGCTGATCGAAACCGATTTCAGCGAATACTTTTGGAAGAACGAAAACCACCTCGCCAAGCTCGAAGCTACGCAACCGATCCCGCGCGTAGGCAAGACCAGCGAACTCGGCGGCATCGCGTTATATCTCGCGTCGGATGATTCGTCTTTCGTCACCGGCCAAACCTTCGTGGTGGACGGCGGCGCGACCGCGTTATGAAAGGCTCTTACTGGCCGCTGGCTTTCACCATAGCGGGCGGCGTGCTTTATCACTTCGCACAAAAGAGCGTACCGAGAAACGCGAATCCGTTCGCGGCCATAATCGTCGCCTATGTCGTAGGCATCGTGGCATGCGCTGTCGCCTTGCGCTTCACGACTACACCGTCCGGCGAGGTTTTTAACTGGCGCAGCTTGCACTGGACAATGGCGTTGATGGGTTTGGGCGCGGCATTGATCGAAATCGGCTTTCTGCTGGTTTATCGCGCGGGCTGGAACCTGAGCGCGGTTTCAGTCATCACCAACATCTCAGTCGCGTTGTTGTTGATCCCGCTGGGCGTCTTCGTGTTTCGTGAACGTTTATCCTCACAACAAGTCATCGGCATTGCCTGTTGTTTGCTGGGACTTTTTTTGCTGACCAGAAAGTAAATCAATCGAATGAATCAAGCCTTGTCCGTATGGCTGTTGCTCTGCCTGATTTGGGGTTCAACCTGGATTTTTATCAAACTCGGTTTACGCGACTTGCCGCCGCTCACGTTTGCGGGGCTGCGCTTTCTGGTGGCCGCCGTCATCTTGTGGCTTTACGTAATCCTGCGCCGCCAGTCGCTGCCGCGCGGCTTGCGCCAGTGGGGTTGGATTGCCGCCAGCAGCGCGACCTTCACGTTTAATTACGGGTTGTTGTTTTGGGGCGAAAAGCGCATTTCGTCCGGCCTCACGGCCGTGTTGCAAGCGACGATTCCTGCCTTCGGTTTTTTGCTCGCGCATTATTTCATCCCCGGCGAACACATCACGTCGGCCAAACTGTGGGGCTTAAGTATTTGTACGCTGGGCATTGCCATTATTTTTTCTGACCAGCTCAAGTTCGAAGGGCAAGACGCTCTGTGGGGCAGCGCCGCCATCGTCGTCGGCTCATTCGCCGCAGCGGCCTCAAACATCATCGTTAAACGTACCTGTCAAAACGTCTCGCCCGCTTCGCTCGCGGCGGCGCAAATGACCGTCGGCCTGGTTCCCTTGCTAGCTTTAGGTGGATGGTTTGAAACGAATTTGCTGACCATTCGCTGGACGACCAACGCGCTGGTTTGCCTGATGTATCTGGCGACCGTCGGTTCGGCGCTGGCTTTCATGCTTTATTACTGGCTGTTGCAACACACCGAAGTCACGCGGACGTTATTGATCTCGCTCGTCACACCCGTAATCGCCGTCATCATCGGCATGCTCGTGTTGGAAGAACAGCTCACGTGGCGCTTGGCTCTCGGCACACTGGCGGTGTTGCTCGGTTTAGGGCTGATCGTCTGGCCGCGCACCATTCCTGCTTAATCCGACTCGAACTTTTTCACGCGGCCTTGTTTGCGTTCGCTTTGGATGCGTTTGCCTTCGATGCGGCGCTCTTTGGCAGCCTTGCCGGGTTTCGTAGCGAAACGTTTTTTCTGTACTCGTTGCAGCACTTCCAGCTTTTCGGCCATGCGTTCATAAGCCGCGTCACGATTGGCCGATTGCGAACGCCGTTCAGTCGCCGTCACCGTCACGTTCGCCGCGCGATGCGTCAATCGCACAGCCGTCTCGACCTTGTTGCGATGCTGTCCGCCGGGGCCGCCCGCGACAAAAAATTCCAGCTCACAATCGCGTTCCAATGATTCACGATCAGTGGCGTATCGCATAACTTCTTCCTCGCAACAGACTAAAGTCCGTTCTACGTTTCATGCACAGCCAGCGGCTCGACGTGAATCGTCGCCGTGACGCGCCCAAAGGCTTGCTCCAAAGCCTGCTCGACTTCTTCGGTAATGTCGTGTGCGCGAACGGAATCGTGTTCTTCGTCCGCCGCAATGTGCAAGTGCATCTCGATGAAAATCGCGCCGCCGTGCGAACGAGAGCGAATGTCATGCACTGAGTGTACGCCCGCCACCATTTCTACGACTTCAGCAATGCGTTGCGGCGGAATCGGCGCGGCATCCACCAACACGGGAATCGTCGCCTTGAAAATCTGATAACCGCTCGCCGCGATCATCACGGCGACGAACAGCGACACCAGCGGATCGAACCATGCGTAACCGAACTTCACCAAAAACAAACCCGCCAACACACCGCAACTCACCAGCACATCGCTGCGCGTGTGCGCCGCATCGGCAATCAAATACTCGCTCTGCAAGCGTTCGCCTTCGCGCTTTTCGTACCACGTGACGAAGATGTTGACGACAATCGTCACCAGCATCGTCGTTATTGTCAGCCAGGTAATCTCAGGCGCAACCTGTTCGCTGCTAACCAGCCGTGCCACCGCGCTTTTCGCCAACTCATAACACGTCACGAACAAGAAACCCGCAATGCCGAACGCCGCCAGCGTCTCGAATTTCGCGTGTCCATAAGGATGCTCATCATCCGGTTCCGCCGTGGAGTATTTGATGACGACCAAGCCTACGATATTGTTGAGTGAATCCACCGACGAATGAATCGCGTCGCTGATGACGCTCAAGCTGTTGGCGGTGATGCCCGCGATCAGCTTGCCGACGACGACTGCCAAGTTGAGGGCGAGCGTAATCCACAGCACGCGGCGTACGCCGTTTTGGTAAGAGGAAGACTCTGATGAATTGGTTTGTGTCCCTGTAATCATCTTTCAACCAGAATCACCGTTCGTTGGGTCTCTGACCAAGCGGGCAAAAACAGACCCTTGGCAATTTTACGTTCACCGTTTTGCGGCATTGGGTCTAGCAACCACACCTCTCTTTCGCCTGCCTCCAACACAATGACTGCGTGTTTGACGAAACTGGTGTAAAGCCCTTTCAAATGTACGATCGGGAAAATGCCTTGCGCCAAAAAATCATTCAACTTTTGGTAAGCGATGTCGTCTTTTTCGATTAGGTATTTGAAGCTCGATTTTTTGAATCCGAACGCAATGGCAGCGGCAGCCAGGCTTTCCTCATCTGTACCCTCTTCATCGCAGTTCGATTTTATGCACACTTCGCGTTCCGTCGCCTTTACGCCAGATGCTTCCATCACCATGCGTAAGCAAGCGGGGGCGCAAGTATAGTCAGTTTCTTGCGGATGATACGGCGGTTTCTGAGGCATACAGAAGTTGCTGGGCTAACTGCTTTCCACGAATTCGAATTTCGGATACAGGTAAAGACGAGGTGACAACACCGGTTTTAACATCTACGAACAGGTCGGCGACGGCAGCCCCTTTTCCTGATGGGTAAGTAATCCAAAGCGGCACGCGCCAGAATTTCTTTGACACATCCAACACAGGGGTTTGCGGGCAATACCGGTCTGGTAAACGGTTGACATGCGTCCATCCCATAGAAAGGATGTCTGCCTCTTTCTCAGTGACATCTGAAATTAACGACTCAAGGGTCAGGTTATAAATACTGCTCGGCTCTACTAGCGAAAGCTCGTGCAGATACTGTTTGAGCTTGGCTTCACGCTCTTGCGGCAAGCGATTGGCATATCGTTCAAAGCAAAACGTGACTTGGTGGTCGAGCAAGCCGAATAACGCTTCAATCGGATGCAAGGCACCCTGCTCGATTTGCCGAATGGCTGTGTAAGAACCGATTTGTGCCTGAAACGCCTCCAGCCAAATGGGGCCGGTGTCTAAGGTCGTACCCAATAATCCCTCTCGCTCACTTACTAAATGCCGAATGTGTCCCGGCCTGCTCCAAGACGGTTGTTGCAAGTCAACCGTTGCCGGATCAACCATGACCAGAGCCGATTCAAGACGAGTCGTGAACTGGCCTTCTGTGATACCACGAAACAACGTTTCAATTTGAGCAACCGTTGACCAAGGTATCTCTGAGGGAACATTAAATTTATGGTGAAATACTTTCTCGAGAAATCCGAGCTTGCGAAAAATTCTCGCACTCTGCCGCAGGTGATTCAGGTTATCGTCAGCCATTACCTTTCCAGCAAAATTAGCTCGTAGTGGGGCATCAAGCCCAATATCAAAGGTGCAGCTTTTTGACTCAGCTAAAGATAACTCAAACCGCGTATATTTAATTTCTGCGTCTGTCGTTCGTGAAGCTGAAGAAACTTTGAATCGCTTGCATTGATACACCTCTTGAGCGTCCGCTTCCAACTCAATGATAATTTTCGGCCAATTTTCACTAGGCAGGCTCTCCATCAGAAAATGCTGCTCGCTCGGCGAATATCTAAAAATAAACCGCTGTTTGGGGATTGATATTTGGGATGAAGGAATTTCAATTTGAACGAATTCTTCATATTGAGTGGGTTCGTTTTCCCATGACACAGGCGGGAAATTTGCCAACGCACCCACCGAAGGCATCAGGTTGAAAGGAGTTGGAGTAACGCCTCGTAAGTTATTAGTAGCTGTTGCAATCATAAGACCTCCTAAAACAGGGGGCAGAACAATATCCCGTTCAACCAAGTGCTTCAAGCCGTTCTCACACCGCAGGCTGTTGCTGCGAAATGCAGTGAATTGAACCTAACCCCCAAATCAAATCCTTACAATCAATGCCGACAACGCGATGGCGCGGGAAGCAGCGTTGCAAAATCTCTAACGCTCGCGCGTCGTTCGCGTCACGATAAGTCGGCAGCAGCACCTGTTCGTTAGCAATGTAAAAGTTCGCGTAACTCATCGGCAGCCGCTGCTCATCAATATAATCAGCCGCTGGCATCGGCAGCGTAACGACGTTGAGCGGCTGACCGTCTTGATCTTTCATCGTCAGCAGGCGGCGATAATTGTCTTGCAGGATTTCGTAGTTGTCGTCCGCCGGGTCTTCTTCGATCACAGTGACAACGGTGTCGGGCGAGACGAAGCGGGTCAGGTCATCTACGTGGCCGTCGGTGTCGTCGCCGATGATACCGTCGCCCAGCCAGAGAATGTTTGTCACGCCGAGATAATCTTTCAGGTATTGCTCAATCTCGGCTTTGCTCAACTGCGGATTGCGGTTCGGATTCAACAAACATGCTTCGGTCGTAATCAACGTGCCGCGTCCGTTCACGTCAATCGAACCGCCTTCCATCACAATGCCCGGCGTGAAAAGCCTTTCGCCGAACTCCGCCGCAATGCGTGTGGGAACTACGTCGTCTAAATCATACGGCGGATATTTGTCGCCCCACGCGTTGTAGCCCCAATCATTGATCGCGCGTTCGCGTTTGCCGTTGTTGTCGCGTACGACGTAAATCGGCCCGTGGTCGCGGCACCACGCATCATTCGTCGAATTGAGATGAAAGCGCACGCGGTCGAGATTCACGTCAGCCGCTTTGAGCAACTGGCGTACGCGCTCGGCGAACGCTTCATCAGCCACATTGATGCGTACGAGTTCCGTCTCAGTGAGTTGTTTGGTAATCGCCACAAAGACCGGCGGCGTATATTCAAAACGTCCCGGCCAACTGGCTTCTTTGTGCGGCCACGAAAGCCACGTAGCCTCGTGCGGTTCCCATTCGGCGGGCATTCGATAATTAAGTTCTCGCGGTGTCATTGGGCAATAAATCAAAAGGCAAAAGGCAAAAGGCAAAAGGCAAAAGTGGGAACGGAAGATGACTTATTCTTTTGGTTTCGCTTTACCCTTGGTAGTCGCTACGGACTTTGAAAGAATTTTGCAAAGCTGACTGGCTTCATCCAAAAGTTCAGTGAATCTGCTGGATGGCAGAGTCCCTGCACGATCCAGCAGGCGCAACCAGTAATAAGACTCACGCATTTCTTTAAGAGCGATTTGCAGCTTATGCACAAAATCATTCGACGACTCAGCCCCTTGCGCTTCTTCATAATTCGCGCCGACTGATGTGCCGCTGCGCAACAACTGATCGCCGATGCGTTTGCCCACAATGGTCTTCGGCAACGCTTCAACCAGCTTCACCACACGCACTGCAAAATTGAGCAACCGTTCGCCGAGATCATTTTGTTGCATAAGAGCGCCTCTCTCATTTCACCACTTTTGCCTTTTGCCTTTTGCCTTTTGCCTTTTGCCTTTCTCAGAATTTAGTCAATAAACCTTTTAGTAATGTCTTGATAAGCATCAATACGCCGGTCGCGCAAAAACGGCCAATGCGTACGCTGCACATCCGTCTTTCTGAAATCCACTTCGGCCATCAGAATTTCTTCGCCTGCGACAGATGCTTTTGCCAGCAACTGCCCTGACGGGTCGGCGATAAAGCTCTGTCCCCAGAATTCGATGCCTTCGCCCGGATGTCCGGCGGGCGTAGGCTCGTGGCCTACGCGATTGGTGACGGCGACATATAAGCCATTCGCCACAGCGTGCGAGCGCTGGATGATCTCCCACGACGAATGTTGTCGCACGCCATACTCTTCCTTCTCTGGCGGTTGCCAGCCAATCGCGGTCGGATAAAAAAGAATCTGCGCGCCAGTCAACGCGGTGAGGCGCGCGGCTTCGGGATACCACTGATCCCAGCAGATCAGCACGCCGACTTTGCCGTAGCGCGTCTCGAACGACTTGAAGCCCAAGTCACCCGGCGTGAAATAAAACTTTTCATAAAACAGCGGATCGTCAGGGATGTGCATCTTGCGGTACTTGCCCAGCAACTCACCGGCGGCGTCAATGACTACGGCGGTGTTGTGATAAAGCCCTTCGGCGCGTTTCTCGAACAGCGAAGCCACGATGACGATGCCGCGCGCTTTTGCCAGCTTGCATAACTGATGCGTAGCCTCGCCGGGAATCGCTTCGGCCAACCCGAAATGCACATGTTCTTCGGTCTGGCAAAAATAGCGCGAGCGAAATAATTCCTGCGTCGAAACGATATGCGCGCCGCAGTTCGCGGCCTCTTCAATTTGCGCGAGACACTTCAGCAAATTGACGTTCGTGTCGGTGCCGCACGACATTTGAATGAGTGCGACATTGGCTTTGTCGGTATTTTTCATAGCCCGACGATTATATCTGGCAACTCATGCGGTACAAGGAGCGGTAGCGACTTGGTAACTCAAAGTCGAAACATTCAAAGCCACCACGTCGCTACCGCTCCTTGTACCGCATAAATCACCGCGCTATGCTCGCCCCCGAAGCAGTCAAGACGAAGCAGTCAAACGAATTCTTTCTCCCTCCCGCAAAACGATTTGGAAAAACACTTCCGACAATTTTATGCGCGGCTGGCTTTGCCCAACGCAGAGGCCGACAACGTATTGCACCTGTTGAATCAGGCCGAACGTGGAGCGTTGTTAAACCATCAACGCCGTTTGATGTGCGCAGCGGCGTTGCTTTCGGTATGCGGCTTTCTGGCTTATTACCTGCCGACGTATTGGTGGCCGACGTTATTTCCTTCGCTCAAACTGACTGTCTGGGGACACAGTTTCAAACTAGCTTGGGCTGAAACATTTTGGTGCATCGGCTTGAGCGTTATCGAAATTTACCTGCTCACTCTGCTCAATCTCACCGGCGCGCACGCGGTCGCCGCCGCCATCGGATTCATCACGTCCGCCAACAAACACGATAACGCCGACTTGCTCGTCTCGCTCGGTCGGGAAGAGAAAAACCCCGCCGTCACGCAATTCGGCATTGATCCGTTTCAAGGCTTGAATGAATGGATGCTGTTCGCCTTTAACTTCGCGTTGCGGCTGAAAGGCTGGCTGGCGAATACGGCTGTACGCTTTTTGACGCGGCTGCTGTTGGGTCGTTATGCCGTACGCGTGCTGCTCGATTTTATCGGGATGCCGATTTATATGGCGCTCAATGCGTGGTCAGTTTACGCCGTGATGCGCCAAACCCGCGTCGTAGTCATGGGGCAATCGCTCATCGCCGACCTGATGACGAAATTGCCCGCGCGCACCTTGCCTGATGACGAACAGGAATTGCTATACGACACGTTGCAATTCATCGCCATTAGCAAGCGTGACTTTCATCCGAACCATTATTTGCTGACACGCGAACTGTTGCGGCACTTTCAGATTCCTGCGCACGAAGCACATCAACTGCCGCCTGATTACTTCTCGCGTTTGCGTTCAGCCGCGCCCGCCGCGCAAGCGCTCTGTCAGTTAATCATCCTGCTTGGCTTTATGCTCGACGGACATTTCTCGTGGCGCGAACGCCGCCGCTTGCGCGCGTTGCAAACCGCAGGCGTCGTCACCGAAAGCGTCGCAGCGGTCGCGCGCCACACCAAAGACTTTCTCAACGGCGCAGGCATCGCCGCGTGGAGCGCGCCTTACCTGCAAAGCCTGTCACACTAAATCTAACTTGAGGAGACATACTTCAATGAACGCACGCAGCTTTTTACAAACGATGATTACGCTGGCTTCAGCTTCGCTGGGGCTCGTCGCGGCGCTGGCCTGGAACGAAGCCATCAAGACGACGCTGAAACAATGGCTCGGCGGCGATGACAGTTTGGCGGCTTTGTATACCTACGCGATACTCGCCACGGTTATCGCCGTCGTGGTTGTCGCAGTACTCACGCGCCTCGCCGATAAGGTCGGTGGCGAAGCAGCTATCAAACGCGAGGCCGAAGGCTGAATCAGTGCGGAGTGCGGAATGCGGAGTGCGGAATAAAAAGGCAATCAGGCTTTCACTCCGCACTCC
>JAYSVR010000548.1:0-10863 GCA_043718445.1 Acidobacteriota bacterium
AGGTAAACGTTATGTGGCGATGGAAAAAGAACAACATCACAGATGAACAACTGAATCGTTTCAGCAACGAAGTGTTCGACGCGCTGCAAGTCAGCGAAAAAGAAATCAATGCGACAGCGCAATCGCCGTTTTTGCTGCGCCGCATTCAGGTGCGTATCGAAGCCGAAGCGCGCCGCCGTGCCGAAGCGAATAATCCGTGGCAGCTTTGGTTGCTGACTTTTAAGCAAGCCGTACCCGCTATGGCCTTGCTGGCGTTGTTCGCCGTCGGATCATTTTGGGCGTTGAACGACACGAACAATCTCGCCCCTGAAAACGATATGGCGTTTGGGTTGTTGGCTACGGAAAACGTGACCGACGAAGACGTAAGCGCGGCGCTCGGCTGGCAAAGCAGATAACCTCATAAGTAGAACAAGGAAGTCGTTATGGAATCGTCCTGGCAAGTTAAATATCAAGTTTGGTTATTGATCGTAGCGGTCTTTGCGCTCGGCTCAATCACGGGCGGCGCGCTTGATCGGTTATATCTGTCGCGTTCCGGTGCGTTGAGACAGCCGCATAGCGCAGGCGGCGGTGGTCGCGGCCCTGGTCGTATGATTGAGCAACTAAAAACCGATCTGAATCTGACCGATGAGCAATTTCAGGCCGTCAAGAAAATCTTTGACGAATCGCGCAAGCGCGATGACTTTCGTCAGGTGATGAGCCAGTGCCCGGGCATGAAAGAGATGCGCGAAAAGCACAACAGAGAGATTCGCGCGTTGCTCAATCCTGACCAGCAAAAACGCTTCACTGAAATCATCGCCGAACGCGAAAAGAAGCATCAAGGCGGCCCGCCGTCGCCATCGCCTGTGACGAAATAGCGTTATTGAGTTCGATCAATGCTCTTGCCAGGAAGTATTGGTCGTTGCCGCCGCGCTCGTTTGACCGCCTGTCAACGAGCGCGGCTTTTTCTTTTTAGGCAGCTTCGTTTATAAGCGGGTTATGGATAACCTGCTTCATTATTTTCCCTTACTCGAAGAACTGAGCCGCAAGGCGGGCGCGATTGCTCGGCGTTATTATTCAGCGCCCGTGCAAATCGAAGTCGAACGCAAAGCCGATGACAGCCCCGTCACCAAAGCCGACCGCGAGATCGAAACCTTTTTGCGCGACGAACTCGGCAAACGCTTTCCCGACTATTCGATTTATGGCGAAGAGTTCGGCGAAACCAACAAGACTAGCGCCTACCGCTGGATTCTTGACCCGATTGACGGGACGAAATCTTTCGTGATGCGTACTCCGTTGTTCGGCACGATGATCGCCCTCGAACGCGACGGCGAGTTGGTATTGGGTTCGATCTATCTGCCGATTCAAGAACAGTTGTTAATCGGTTCGGCTGAAACGGGTACGTTTTTGAATGGCAAGCCGGTGAGCGTAGGGCAAGTCACGACCTTGAGCGAAGCAACAGTGATTCTGACCGAGCCGCGTACGTTGTTGCAGTCAGAGGCCGTCGCCACGGTGTGCAACAAGGCGCGGCTCGTACGCGGGCACGGCGACTGTTATGGATACTTTCTCGTCGCCACCGGACGAGCCGATGTGATGATCGAACCCGGCGCGCTGGCCTATTACGACGTAGCGCCGATGCCGCCGATTTTGCGTGGCGCAGGCGGCGTGTTCTCAACACTCAAAGGCGATCTTGATTACGCGAGCGGGCAAGGGCTGGCGGCGAATCCAGTGTTGCACGCTGAGATTATTGCGTTGCTGAATCCTTCATGAAACGCACCATCATTCAAAACGCGACCATCATCACGCTTGATGCGACCAATCGCATTTTCACTGGCGACCTCGTCGTTGAAAACAACCGCATCGCCGCCTTCGATCAGCCTTATGCCGCACCATTCAACGCAACCACCGACGACGTAATTGATGCACGTGGCAAAGTGCTGCTGCCTGGCTTTGTGCAAACGCACATCCATCTTTGCCAAACGCTCTTTCGCGGCGCAGCCGATGATTTGACGTTGATTGACTGGCTAAAACAGCGCGTCTGGCCGATGGAAGCGGCGCATACGCCTGAATCGCTTTACGCTTCGGCGCAACTGGGAATTGCTGAACTCATACGTGGCGGGACGACTTGCGCGCTGACGATGGAAACCGTCAATCACACCGAAGCCGTCTTTCAAGCCGTCGCTGACACGGGCTTTCGCGCTACGGTAGGCAAATGCATGATGGACGCGGGCGACGACGTACCCGCCGCCTTGCACGAACAAGCCGACGAATCGCTTAACGAATCGCTCGCCTTGCTCAAGCGTTGGCACGGGCGAGATGACGGACGCATTCGCTATTGTTTCGCGCCGCGTTTCGCCGTCAGTTGCAGCCGTTCGCTGCTCGAACAAGTTGCCGCGCAAGCCCGCCAGCACGGCGTTATCGTACACACCCACGCCTCAGAAAACCGCGACGAGATTGCCTATGTCGAACAGGCCACGGGGCAGCGCAACATCGTTTATCTAAACCAAGTCGGACTCACAGGTCCCCACGTAGTACTCGCCCATTGCATCTGGCTTGATGACATTGAGATGGCCTTGCTCGCCGACACCGGCACTCACGTGGCGCATTGCCCTTCGTCGAATCTCAAGCTCGCTTCGGGCATCGCCCGCGTGAGCGAAATGCTCGAACGCGGTATTTCAGTCTCGCTCGGAGCCGACGGCGCGCCCTGCAACAACCGGCTGGATATGTTCACCGAAATGCGTACGGCGGCGTTATTGCAAAAGGTTCAATACGGCTCACGCGCCTTGCCTGCGTTGACGGCGCTGCGGATGGCTACGATTGAAGGAGCTAAGGCTTTAGGGCTGGGCGATCAAATCGGCAGTCTCGAAATCGGCAAGCGGGTTGACCTGATGATGCTGAATTTGAATCGGCTGCACACTACGCCACAGCCTGATTTGGTTTCGACGATTGTTTACGCCGCACAATCGTCCGACGTAGAAATGGTGATGATTGATGGCAAGGTCGTTTTACGGGAAGGCACATTCGTCAGTCTCAACGAGTCGGCCATTCTCACGGCAGCCAACGAGCAAGCGGCTTTTATTCAATCAGCAATCGCTTGACTCAGGCCATCAGAATCTTTTCGCCGACTTGCACCCGAATCAGATCGAGCCATTCCAGCAAATGATGAAAGACTTCATCGCGATTGGTTTCGTTAAAGACCTCGTGGCGCGCTCCGGGATAAAGCTGATGGCGGATGCTGCGCACGCCGAAATTGCGATAGGTGGCGACGAGCGTTTCAAGGCCGCGTCCGAAATCGTTGACGGGGTCGCGGTGTCCGCCGAAAAGATAGAGCGGCAAGTCGCGGCGGATGCGCGCGTGATTCGCCGGGTCGTGCAGCGCGGGCAAGCCCGTGAGCATGTCTACCCACGATTGCGTCGTAGCGATGAAGCCGCACTTGGGATCGTTGACATATTTCGCCACTTCCTGCGCTTCGCGCGAAAGCCAGTCAAAGGGCGTCACCGCGTCAGGGAAGTGTTTGTTATATCCGCCGAATGAAAGCTGATTGATAAGCCGACTGCGCCCGCGCGCGCCCAATCGCATGCGTTCAAATTTTGCGATGACTTTGCCGATACCAACCATCGGGTCGAGTTTGCCGTTGGGGCCGGAAAGGGCTACGGCGTCGAAAAGATCGGGATGTTCATAAATCATTCGTTGCGCGAGCAGCGCGCCCATGCTGTGACCGAGCAAGATGATGGGCAGTCCTTCGTAAGCCTGTTTTTCTTCGATGCACATTTGCGCGAGATCGTGCGCGAGCAGGTTCCATCCGTCGGCGTCGGCGAAATGTCCGAGGTCTTCCGATTTTGTCACCGACTGGCCGTGTCCGCGCTGGTCGTGGCAATACACCGCGTAACCATGCTCGGTCAGCCATTCTGCCAGCTTGACGTAACGCCCCCCGTGTTCTGACAAGCCGTGCGCGATATGAACGACGGCTTTGGTTTCGTCTGGGTTGTCAGGCAGCCAGCGATAGACGAACAGCGGCGTCCAGTCTTCGGCTGTGAATGTGAAATGATCTGCCCTCATCGTTCGTCTTGCTTCTCCTGAAAGTAGCCCAACACGATGCCGCATTGGCCGAGGTAATAAGTCGCCCACACCAGATAATCGCGCAGCGGCACGTCCAGCTTGAAACGGTTCACGCCAATCATCGAGTCAGAAAGCATAAACAACACCGCGCCCCAGACGATCCAATTGCGAGCTTGGCTCGTTTTGAACTGCGCCAGCAATGCGCTCACGACCATCAACGTCAATGCGGCAATATAAACCATCACCGGTACGGCGAGGTTGCCCAGGCTCGGCCACATCCACGCGGTAAGCGTAACGCTGAAAAACAAAACGCTCCCGATCAACACGCGCGTCGTTGCGTTCAACGTTAACGGACGCCGCCAGTCGCGCGCGAATAGCTTCGCGTAAAGCAATTGCGTCACGAGAAAGGCGCCGAGTCCCGGCACAAAATAGTTGCCCGGCCAATCGAGCAGCACGTCACCCAACGTAGCAAAGCACAACGCCACGCCCAGCAGCCAGCTCTCCGCGCCGCAATAACCTTCCAGTACAAGCACCGCCAACATTCCAATGCTCAAGCCTTTGAGTGCAATGCTGCCTGGATATGGCTGCCAGCTTATCGTCACGAAATAAATCAGGCTGCTAACCAATGAAACCAATAGCCACGGCTTGGGAGCTATCGCGTTTTCGCGTTGTCCGTTGATTGTTCCAAATCGTCTCTTCATCTGAAAAACTAACTTGAACTAAGCTGGTGCGGGTGTAAACGAGCACGATCATAACAGCGGCTTGCCTGCGTTGGCGAGCGTATCTAATATGCTGGACCTTATGGGACAAGTGCTGGATTTGCCTTTGTTGTTAGCTGAACGCGCCCGCTTGCGCGCCGCCGGTCAGCGGGTTGTATTCACCAACGGCTGTTTCGATCTGTTGCATCCGGGTCACGTGCGTTACCTGCAACAGGCGCGCGCGCTGGGCGACGCACTGATCGTAGCCCTCAACAGCGACCGCAGCGTCAGCGAACTCAAAGGCGCATCGCGTCCGATCTTGAAAGAAGCCGAACGCGCTGAAGTCATGGCTGCGCTCGCTTGCGTAGATTTCGTGACGGTGTTTGATGAGGCTACGCCGCAAGTGTTGATCGCGGCGCTCGTGCCCGACATCCTCGTCAAAGGCGGCGACTGGAGCATCGAAAACATCGTAGGCCGCGCCGAAGTCGAAGCCGCGGGCGGGCAAGTGATGAGCTTGCCGTTCGTGGACGGCGTTTCGACGACGGAAGTAATCGAACGAATCTTGAACGGCTATCAAAAGCAATAGGAGTTGGTATGTTTGCGGCAGAACTCACTTTCAAACGAAAACCGAGAGGCGATACGGAACAGTGCTTCGACGCTCTGTGGGCGCTTTTGCCTGCGTGGTGCAGAAATGGGCAAATTCTCGACGAGTATTTCTTTGCCCAAAGCGGCAGGAGCTTTCGCGCCTACGTGCAACTGCCTGAAACGACTTCGCTCGCGCACCGCCACGATAACAAGTATGTGAAAAGGGCTTATGCAAAGCTCGCCGAAGTTTGTCTGGAAAAGCCTATTCTTAAGCTCGTAGGCGAAACAGATACGGGCGATACCTGCGATTGCAAACAGCCTAGCCATTACATTTTGTTCACAAACTTTATTCAGATTTCGCCGCCAATGAAATGCGGCGATTGTTTTTATTCAGTGCCGCTCTATCGGTTGCCCAAAACTTATGATGAGAGTGAGTACTCTGACATTTTGGGTTGGGAAGCTGACTATCAACGTTGTGACGGCTTGCAAATGAATTGCAGCACAGGCGAACGCTTTGGCATGCGCGAGATGTCGGGCCTGAATAGCAGCTTGAGTAAACGCGGACGCGAGCTTTGCCAAGAGATCGAACGACTCACGGGTAAACCGACTTACTATTACCTTGATCGCTCGAACGCTGTTCGCAGTCATTCGGCTGAACAAAAGCGTCGCTGTCCTTCGTGCAATGGTGCTTGGCAACTGGAAGGGCCGCTGCACGAAATATTCGATTTTTGCTGTGAGCCGTGCCGCTTGCTTTCAAACATCTCATGGGAGATCCGTGATTCTTTGAGGTAATCGTTGACCGCACTTTTTGAACGCTTCGAACAAGATGAAACCTTTCAACGCCTCGCCAACGCCGTGCGCGCGGGCCGCAGTGTCGTCAATATCGCCGGTCTCGCCCACGGCGCGAAAGCCCTGGCTATCGCTGCGTTGCAAAAGGTGACGGGCAAGCGGTTGGCGGTGGTGAGCCTGCGCGGCAAAGACCTTGAAGACCTCGAAGCCGATCTGAGATTTTTCTATCAAACACTCAACGACCGTACCGAATGTGAGAACGAAGTTTTCGTGCTGCCTTCGTCAGAGAACGATCCTTACAGTGGGACTTCACCGCACGCCGATGTATTGGAGCGCCGCGCGTTGGCGTTGTGGCGACTGACTGAAGGCAAGGGCGACATCGTGATGCTGACGGCGCATGGGCTGGTGCGGCGTTACGTGCCGGTCAACGACATCAAGCAAACCACCGTCACCTTGCGCGTAGGTGAAGAAGCGCCGCTTGATTTGTTGCTGCAACATCTCGTAGCCGTTGGTTACAAACGCTCTGACCCCGTGGGCGAAGTCGGCGAGTTTTCTTCGCGCGGCGGCATTCTGGATTTTTACCCGCCCGCGTCTTCGTCTAATCAATCTTCAAAACAAGCTGGCATCCTGCCGATTCGCGTAGAGTTTTTTGGCGACGAGATTGATGCGATTCGTGAATTTGACCCTGAGACGCAACGCTCTGTGCAAGAGTTGAAAGAGACTGTGATAGTGCCGATGCGCGATGAACGTTCGGGCCGCGCGGATTTCAAACGCTGGGCTGAAGCCGCGCGCGGGCAGTGGCGTGATGAACGCTATGAACGCGCGCTGCGTGACCGCACGGTGTTTGCCGACGAGGGCGAAGAGTTTCAGGGCTGGGAATACTTGATGCCGCTGTTGCATCCGCTGACGGCGAACTTGTTCGACTATCTCGGCGATTGCACGCTGGTGATTGACGAACCCGCCGAGATCGAAAAGCAGTTGCGCTCACAGTTGGAAGAATTGCAACGCAATTACGACCGCTGCGAACAGATTGACGAACTCGCCTTGCCGCCCGACCGATTGTTTCTCACGCCCGACGAATTGCGCGCCGCGATTGCCAAATGCCAGCGCGTCGAATTGCGCTTGCTCGGCGCGATGGCACTCGCCCAACAGGAAGAACTCGCTACCGAAGAAATCGTCTCAAGTGCCGCGATGCAATCCGCCGTCAATCAACGCCTGGCGGCTTTCGTCAATCGTTCGCCCAGCGCGCCGCTGTTTCTCTTTCCGCCCGAAGCGCAGCCGCGCGAATTCAATTTGTCATCGCGCGCCGTCCGCCGCTGGCATGGCAAAGTCGCCGACCTCGCCGCCGAACTCAAAGAGCTTGCGGCTTATGACCAGCAAACTCTTTTCATCCTGCCCAGCACTGGCGTAGCCGAACGCATTCGAAAGACGCTGCTCGAATATGGCGTGGCCGCGAGTGCGGAGTGCGGAGTGCGGAGTGCGGAATCCGTTTCCGAATCTCCCGCACCCAACCCAACTGAAACAACCGCGACACATTCAAATGCGAATTCCGCACTCCGCACTCCGCACTCCGCACTCACGATGGTCGGTGATCTTTCCTTCGGTTTCGCGCTGCCTGATTGCAAGCTGACGATTTATACCGAAGGCGATATTTTTGATGAGGCCATTCACGCCGAGCGCGTGACGCGCACGCAGGCGAAAGGCAAGCGCAAGTTCGGCGCGTTTCTGTCTGACTTCCGCGACCTCAAGATTGGCGATTACGTAGTCCACATTGACCACGGCATCGGGCAGTTTCAGGGCTTGTTTCAGATGGATGTTTCGGGGCCGGAAACGTCGGCGGATATTTACGCGCGGATGGTGAAAGGCGTTGAACAGCGCGCCGATAACAAGCGCGAATTCATGCTGCTGACTTATGCCGACGGTCAAAAACTTTATGTGCCGGTCGAACGCCTCGACCTCGTGCAAAAGTTTGCGGGCAGCGAATTGGCTTCGCCTGGGTTGGACAAACTCGGCGGCATCGCGTGGGCCAAGACCAAAGCGCGCGTCAAACGCGCGATGCGCGATATGGCCGAAGAGTTATTGAAACTTTACGCCGAACGAAAGCTCGTGAAAGGTTTTGCTTTCAGCGGCGATACGCCGTGGCAGCAGGAATTCGAAGACGCTTTTCCTTATGACCTGACGCCCGATCAGGCCACCGCCGTCAACGACATCAAGGCCGACATGGAAGAAATGCAGCCGATGGATCGCCTGTTGTGCGGCGATGTAGGTTACGGCAAAACCGAAGTGGCGATGCGCGCGGCGTTCAAGTCGGTGATGGACGGCAAACAGGTCGCGTTGCTCGCGCCGACGACGGTGCTGGCCTATCAGCACTTTCAAAATTTCAAGGCGCGCTTTGCCGCGTTCCCCGCGCGCATCGAATTGCTCTCGCGCTTTCGTTCGCCCAAAGAACAAAAAGAAGTCGTCGCCGCCGCCGAAAAAGGCGCGGCTGACATCGTCATCGGCACGCATCGCATTCTGTCGCGCGATCTCAACTTCAAAGACCTCGGCCTCGTCATCGTTGACGAAGAGCAACGTTTCGGCGTCGCGCACAAAGAGCGCCTCAAGCAAATCAAAAAGCGCGTAGACGTTCTCACCATGTCCGCCACGCCGATTCCACGCACGTTGAATATGTCGTTGCTCGGCTTGCGCGATATGTCTGTGATCGAGACGCCGCCGCGCGACCGGCTGGCGATTCAAACCAACGTAGTGCCGTTCAACGACGCGATCATTCGTTCAGCCATCGAGTTGGAATTGCAACGGCAAGGCCAGGTGTTTTTCGTTCACAACCGCGTCGAATCTATCGAAGAGATTGCGGGCTTGCTCAAGCGCATCGTGCCCGAAGCGCGTTACGTCGTGGCGCACGGCCAGATGGGTGAAAAGGAAATGGAGCAGGCCGTGCTTGATTTTGTGGATTACAAATTCGATGTGCTGGTCGCCACGACGATCATTGAGAACGGCATAGACATTCCGCGCGCCAACACGATCATCATCAATCGCGCAGACAATTACGGCCTCTCGCAACTCTATCAACTGCGCGGGCGCGTAGGCCGTTCGAGCCGCCGCGCCTATTCTTATTTGCTGATTCCTTCTGAACAGGAACTCACGCCGATTGCACGCAAGCGGCTGGCGGCGATTCGTGAGTTTTCAGATTTAGGCGCGGGCTTTCGCATCGCTGCGCTTGATCTCGAATTGCGCGGCGCAGGCAACCTGTTGGGCGGACAGCAATCCGGTCAGATGGAAGCCATCGGCTTTGAGCTTTACACGCAAATGCTCGAACGCACGGTGATGGAATTACGCGGCCAACCCATCGAAGAAGAAATCAATACGCAACTGAGTTTGGGCATTGATACGCGCATACCTGAAGAATACGTTTTCGATATGAGCCAACGGCTGCGCAGTTATAAACGCATCGCGTCGGCCAAGGACGATGATGAACTGCAACGCATTCGCGCTGAGATGGCAGATCGTTACGGCAGGCTGACGGAATCAGTTGAGAATCTGTTTCTTTACGCGCAAGTGCGGCGCGAAGCCGAACAGCTTGCCGTACTCTCGATTGACCGCACGGGCGAAACGCTGGCAATCAAGTTCAGCGAGAAATCCAAAACCGATCCACAACGGTTGCTGCAATTCATCGCGGATAAGGCGAACAACGCGAACTTTTCGCCCAACGGCATCTTGCGTGTGAAGCTAATGGTGGGAACCGAAAACGATTTGGCGGCGCGCGTGTTCAATGCTTTACGGAAGTTTTTGCAGGCGATGCGATAAAGACGTTTACGCTTGGCTGGAGGGTCGTAACAGGTTGCCGACATTCTCCATTTTCCCTTCTCAATTCTTTGACAGCGTATGAGCGATGCCCAAACCTTACCTGTCAAAGAATGGAAAATGGATAATTGAGAATGTCGTGTTGCTCCGCGAAAGCTCGCTTGTTAGCATCCCGCCGCTCGCAAATAGGTAGTATCCGTTATGCCGAAACACAATCCGCACCTTGACGAAGAAACCCTCGTCGAAGAAGAAAAACAAGCCCTAAAACCGCCGCTGTATAAAGTGCTGATGCACAACGACGATTTCACGACGATGGATTTCGTGATATTTGTGCTGATCGAAATCTTTCACAAATCAGAAGCGGCAGCCGAGCAAATAATGTACGCCGTCCATCGCAAAGGACTTGGCGTCGCTGGCGTATTCACTCGCGAAATTGCCGAAACCAAAATTAATCAGGTATACAACCTCGCGCGCGCGCACGAATTCCCGCTGCTTTGCACAATGGAAGAAGAATAAACAGACTGTAAACAATGAACACAGAAGCTATACGCACGACACTCAATCTGGCTGCCAACGAAGCGATCACCCGCCGTCACGAATTTCTCACGCTCGAACACATGCTGTGGGCCTTGCTCGACGATGAACGCGCGGCTGACATCATCCTGAATTGCGCTGCAAACCCTGACGATATTCGTTTAGGGCTGGAACTGTTTTTTGTCGAAACGATGCAGCCCTTGCCGCACGGCGTCGAACGCATTCCCGAAGAATCCGCCGCGTTTGAGCGCGTGTTGCATCGCGCCGTCATTCAGGCGCAATCGTCAGGGCAGGAAAAACTCGATGGCGGCAACCTGCTCGCGGCGATGTATTCCGAACCGCATTCGCACGCGCGTTACCTGCTCGAAAAAGAAGGCGTCACGCGCATTGACCTGTTGAATTACATCTCGCACGGCATCTC
>JAYSVR010000549.1:0-10823 GCA_043718445.1 Acidobacteriota bacterium
GCGAAGGCGGCTTCGATGTCATCCACCGCAAAGAAACAACCGTCTTGCGAAGGGTCGCCGCCGTTTTCAACCAGCCGCATTTGAATGCCGTCGCGCGCGAGTGTGGCTGCGGGATGCGGCGTTTCTTCGCGCGCACTCATCTTAAAACCCATCACCGTTTCATAAAACGTAATGGCTGTTGCGACGTTCGCCACGGGCAAATTCATCGCGTCGTCTTGATAGCCAGAGGCCGTCTTAAAAATTGCTTTCATTGGATTCCTTTTGCGGTTGCGGTGTGTTGCGTTTCGTCAGCACTCTAGCATGAGCCTCCCTCTTTTGGGGGAGCGCAAAATCCTCCGTGTTGGTGATGGCAAGCAAAGCCACAGAGCGTAAGATTCCCTCGCTTTATTACTGATGAATTACTGCTTCAGATAGGAAGACAAATGAAACTACGCCTGCTGATTATCATCAATCTCATTTTCATTGGCCTGCTGCCGTTACTATCGGCGCTGCTGTTCAAGCCGTATGTTCTGTTAGGAGGCAAGCAATACTCTCTCATTGTGTTCACCAATAGCGTTTCCAGCTTGTTGTTGAATCCCTTCGGTTGGTTTCTGGCACTTTATTGTGAACAGTTCGGTGCCAAGCTGAAAAAGCAAATGGCGCTTGCCTTCTTCATCGTCAATCTGCTGCTTGCGCTTCTATGGGCGGCTATCAAGTTTTCGCAACCCACTAACTTTATCTACCCTTTTACAACTGAGATATTCACCGTTCCGGGGCTGATGTTGGCCTGTGGTTACTTTGCCTGCTATCGGAAAGAGTCCCGCAACCTCGCTGGCTTATCCGAAGCCGAACAGCAGCAAAGCGAATGGTCGCGGCAACTCAGCGAAGCCGCCGCGCAACAAGAGCGCAATCGTCTGGCGCGCGACTTACACGATTCGATCAAGCAACAAATCTTCAGCATCAATGTCAGCGCGGCTACCGCGCAAGCACGCTTCGAGACTGATCCTGACGGCGCACAAACTGCACTGGCCGACGTTCGCACGAGCGCGCGCGATGCGTTGGGCGAGATGGAAGCGCTGCTGCAAAACCTGCGCCCCGTTCCGCTCGAAACTGTCGGATTGATCGAAGCCTTGCGCAAACAAGGCGAAGCCCTGCAATACCGCACCGGAGCGAATGTCATAACTGAGTTCGGCGAACTTCCCGATGCGAAACACTTGCCGCTCGGCGCACAAGAAAACCTTTTTCGCATTGCCCAAGAAGCCATGTCGAATATCGCGCGCCACGCTCGCGCTCAAAATGTCACGCTGCGGCTCGACACTGACGCAGATGAAGAAACGTTTTCTTTGACGATCATTGACGACGGACAAGGTTTTGACGCACAAGCAAAACAAGCGGGCATGGGAATGAAAAATATGCACTCACGCGCACGCGAGATGAACGTCAACTTGCTGGTCGAAAGCCTGCCTCAGCAAGGAACGCGGCTGCACTTGAGCCTTCCGTTGCGCAACGCCGAACGCGATCACATCAAGTTGTTATTTCGTCTGGCAGCCTTCGGCGGAATTGCGGGAGCCTTGTTGTTGGGGAGTTGGCGCGAAACACCGCCATCAACCTACACCGCGCAAATATGGATTTGGCTGACGTTGTGGCTGGGCGGCGCGACAGCGTTCGTAATGGCGCATTACGCGCAGAAAGATTTGAAAGCCAAAGGCAAAGAGCCAACCGCTGTGGTGCTTGAGTTAGAGCGGTATTTTAGGCAATTAACTCTGCTCTTCTTCATTTCAGGACATTGGTCGCAATATGCTTTCAAGCCCCCACCGAACGGATCGGAGCCTTGGACAAGTCTGCTAATGCCCAGCGTTATCGTGGCTGTTTGGCTCAGTTCATTCATCGTCAACTTGAGAAAAGAATTTCGCGCGCTTTCTCAAACACAAGCTGTTCATCGTGCGCGCTCATTTGAACTCCACATTGTTGGAGTGTCGGTAGTTTCAACAATCGTATTGATAGTTCTAACGAAGTTGAGCTTACGACCATCGTTACTGGCGATGACGTTGGAAATAACGGCATACGTGCTAACGCTGCTTTGGTTTCGCCAGCGTGTATTGAAAGGAAAACCGCTATGAATAAACTTCGCATCGTTCTAGTAGACGATCACCGCGTCGTCACGCGAGGTTTGCGCAGCTATCTCGAATCCTTTGACGATCTCGCCATTGTCGGCATCGCCGATAACGCCGAAGAGTTATTCACCAAACTCGACGAATGGCTGCCCGCTGTCGTCGTGATGGATTTGCTGATGCCCGGCGGAATGGATGGCGTCACGGCTACGCGGCGCGTGCGCGAGCGATGGCCCACGACACAAGTTGTGGCGTTGACCGCTTCGACCGATGAAGCGCGCTTGATCGGCCTGTTGCGCGCGGGGGCGATTGGCTATGTGCGCAAAGATTCCGACCCTGAACTTTTGCTGGCAACGGTGCGCGCGGCGGCGCGCGGGCAATCCATGATTGATCCGGCGGTGGCGCACACCCTGTTGCAGGAACTGACGCGCGGCACCGTGCCCGGCAATGAACTCACCGAACGCGAGCGCGAAGTGCTGCGCCAACTCGCCCACGGCCACACCAACAAAGAAATCGCCGAAGCCCTTTTCATCAGCGAAGAAACCGTCAAGTCGCACATCGGCAACATTCTCAGCAAGCTGCATTTGGCGCATCGTACGCAAGCGGCGCTTTATGCTTTGAAGCAAGGACTGATTTCGCTGGATGAATTGAAACTCTAATTAGATTCATCGCAATGGATGCGCTTTAAGTTGGTGGGCGCGCTCAAACCTTAGTTTTAAACTCTTACAAAATCGTCAGTCGTTTTTCCAATTACGACAAAATCGTCTGAGCGGCAAAATGGGTGTGATGGGAGCTATGGGTCTTATGGGAGATCAGCACCGCCAACAGTTCGCCGTAGCGAATGATGATGTGTTTCCCATCGCACTCGTAACTCCCATCACACCCATAATTCCCATCGGCCTCGCTCACCAACAGACTTTCTCAAGCAAACCCATCTTTGACATTTTTGTCAGAATATAGCTTTTGCCAAACATTTTTGTCTCGATAGTGTTCCGCTCAAAATCACCATCTACCGTGTCAATGCCTTGCCTGACAGGCACTTGAGCAAATTTAACGTCGCGGTGGCACGGTCATTGCCAAGCAAAACAGCGTGATGGTAAACGCGACGGCACAACGCAAGACGGCTCCGGTGATGACGCATTGCCCTTATTGCGCGTTGCAATGCGGAATGGTGATACGCGGCGAGGCTTCGTTTCCCACGATCAGCCCCAATGAATTTTTCTCGGCCAACAAAGGCGCGCTGTGCATTAAAGGCTGGACGGCGGCAGAAACTTTGCATCATCCCGAAAGGCTGTTGCATCCGCTGGCGCGCAATGCGGGCGGGCGCTTGAGCGTCGTGTCGTGGGAAGAAGCCCTGACGCGCATCGTCAACGCGATCAAAAGCACGCAAGCCACACACGGCAAAGACGCCGTAGCGATGTTGAGCGGCGGTTCGCTGACGAATGAGAAAGCCTACCTGATGGGCAAGTTCGCGCGCGTGGCGTTGGGCACCAAAAACATTGATTACAACGGACGCTTTTGCATGTCCTCAGCCGCTGCGGCTTCGATCAAGGCTTTCGGCCTTGATCGCGGCCTGCCCTTTCCGCTCGAAGACATTCCGTACGCCGAGTTAATCATTTTGGTCGGCAGCAATCCGGCGGAAACGATGCCGCCGCTGATGCAGTTTTTTGAAAAGCAAAAGTTGAATGGCGGCAGGCTGATCGTGATTGATCCGCGTCAGTCTGAAACGGCGGCGAAGGCTTTGCTGCATTTGAAGACTACGCCGGGCAGCGACGCGGCGCTGGCGAATGGTTTGTTGCACTTGCTAATTCGTGACGGCGCGATTGATGAGCGTTACATCGAGTCACGCACCGAAGGTTTCGCCAAAGTCAAAGCCGAAGTCGCCACCTATTGGCCCGACCGCGTAGAGCGCATCACCGGCGTACCCGAAGCGCAACTCACAGAAGTCGCGCATCTGTTGGCGCGCGCCAACACGGCAATGATTATTTCGGGGCGCGGTTCTGAACAGCAGGCGCAAGGCGTGAACAATACGCTGGCGTGGATCAACGTCGCGCTCGCGCGGGGCCTGGTCGGCAAGCCTTTCAGCGGATTCGGTACGCTGACCGGACAAGGCAACGGACAAGGCGGACGCGAACACGGACAGAAGGCCGATCAACTGCCGGGCTATCGCAAGATTGACGACCCGGCGGCGCGCAAACACGTCGCCGCCGTGTGGGGCATTGATGAGAGTGAACTGCCGGGCGCGGGCAAGTCGGCTTATGAGTTGATGCGCGCGCTGGGCGGCGAGATCAAGACGCTGTTGACCTTCGCGTTTAATTTCACGGTGTCTGCGCCCGATGCCAACGCGGTGCGCGAACGCGTCGCGCAACTCGATTTCCTATGCGTGTCTGATTTCTTTTTGTCTGAAACCGCCAAGCTCGCCGATGTCGTGTTGCCCGCCGCGCAATGGGCCGAAGAAGAAGGCACGATGACCAATCTCGAAGGCCGCGTCATTCGCCGTCGCCGCGCAATGTTGCCGCTGGGCGAAGCGCGCACTGATGACGATGTGCTGTGCGAACTCGCGCGGCGTTTGGGGCGCGGCAAGTTTTTTGAATACGCGAATAGCGAGGCCGTGTTTGACGAGTTGGCGCGTGCTACGGCGGGCGGCGTGGCTGATTATTCGGGAATCACTTACGACAAGATTGATGAGTTGCAAGGCGTGCATTGGCCCTGTCCTGACGCGCAACATCCGGGTACGCCGCATCTGTTTCGCAAGTCGTTTGCGACGCCGACGGGCAAAGCCAAATTTCATGCGGTGCGCCATCTGGCTCCGGCAGAAGAACCCGACGCGGAGTTTCCTTATTACCTAACGACGGGGCGGACGCTGGCGCATTACCAATCGGGTACGCAAACGCGGCGCGTTGAGAAGCTCAATGAAATGGTCAGCGAGTGTTACGCCGAAATGCACCCCGATCTGGCGCGGCAACACGGCTTGGGCGATGGCGTGCATGTCACGCTGGCGACACGACGCGGTACGGCTACGTTAAGAGTGAAACTGAGTGGCGGCATTCGGCGCGATACGATTTTTGTGCCGTTCCATTGGGGCGGCACTCAGTCGGCGAACGCGCTGACGAATGCGGCGCTCGACCCGACAAGCAGGATGCCGGAATTCAAAGTTTGTGCAGTTCGGATTGAATAGTGCGTGTCCGTAGCCCGACCGTTAGCGAGGGCTACCTCGGCATTGCGCCCTTCGGTGTCATCAAGCGCCTTGTGACGGTAGCCCTCGCTAACGGTCGGGCTACGGACACGCTCCGCGATTCTTTTGATCGTATGCAGATTGCAGGCAAAAACATTCTCGTGGTCGGCGCAGCCCGCAGCGGCTTGGCGGCAGCGCGTTTTTTGCATGCAGGCGGCGCACACGTCACCGTCAACGATCTCAAGCCCGTCGCTCAATGGCCCATCGCTCAAGGAGATGACACGAGCGAACTCAAAGGCATTGAATTGATTGGCGGCGAACATCCGCTGGCGCTGTTTGAGAAATCAGATTTGATCGTCGTCTCGCCCGGTGTGCCGCTCGCCAACCCGATGTTTGAACACGCGCGCGCTCACGGTGTCGAAATCATCGGCGAACCCGAACTCGCTTTTCGCTTCTTACGCGGCAAAACCGTAGGCATCACCGGCACGAACGGCAAGACCACTGTGACGACGCTCATCGGCGAATTGCTCAAGCAGGGCGGCCTTAAAACGCTGGTCGGCGGCAACATTGGTACAGCGTTGATAAGCCTGGCTGAAAGCTCAACCGACGAAAGTTTTACCGTAGCCGAGTTGAGCAGCTTTCAACTCGAAGCCGTCGAACAAATGCATTTGCATGTCGCCGTGCATTTGAATCTGACGCCAGATCATTTGGATCGCTACGATTCTTATGAGGCTTACGGCGCGGCGAAAAACAACATCTTTCTCAATCAAACCACTGACGATTGGGCGGTGCTGAATGCCGACAACGAATGGACGGCGCAACTCGGCGATCAGACGGCGGCGAAAAAAATTTGGTTCAGCCGCGAACGCGAACTCGCTGCGGGAATCTTTTTACGCGGCGACGAAATCATCCATCGTGATCGCGCAAAAGAAAAAGTGCTGCTGATGTTGAGTGACATTCCGTTGCCCGGTACGCATAACTTAGAGAACGTAATGGCGGCGCTCGGCGCGGGGCTGGCGTGCGGCGTCAGTGTTGAATCAATGCGCGAGACGGTGCGCACGTTCAAAGCCGTCGAGCATCGGCTTGAATTCGTCGGCGCGCGTGACGGCGTGAAATTTTATAACGACTCAAAAGCCACCAACGTAGACGCCGCGCTCAAGGCCCTCGAAGCCTTCGCGGGCGGTCTCACGGTGATTTTGGGAGGCAAAGACAAAGGCAGCGATTACGCGCCGCTCGCGCCGCTGGTGCGCGAGCGATGCGACCACGTCATATTGATTGGCGCGGCTGCCGATAAGATTGGTGCGGCATTGGCCGACACTAAACCGCTGCATCGAGCCGCGACGATGGACGATGCTGTCAGCTTGGGGTTCGCGTTGGCCTCACACACCGACGGATCCACGGCTCCGACTGACAGCATTGTTTTATTGGCTCCGGCTTGTGCCAGCTTCGATATGTTTCAAAGTTACGAACATCGCGGACGTGTTTTTAAGGAATCAGTGTTTCGCCTAATCAATGGTGAATAAATCAAAAGGCAAAAGTGAAAAGGCAAAAGGTCGGCACTTTTCTTTTTTCCTTTTTGAGAGCGGCACGAACGATGAAATCAAAAAGTGAAAATCAACAGTCGAAAGCATTAAGGAAACGCGAGTTCCCCATTTTTGCCTTTTGCCTTTTGCCTTTTGCCTTTTGATTTATTGCCCGCCCCGACAGCGACAGACGAGCATGAGAAAGTTACTCCACAACATCGAAACCCTCCGTTGGGATTTATGGCTAACGGTGACAACGCTATGCATGGTCTTGTGCGGCGTAGTCATGGTTTATAGCGCGTCGCTTGCGATGGACATCAGCCACGATCTGCTGATGGGACAGTTGAAATACGTCGTGATCGGCGTGATTGCGATGGTGTTGTTGATGTTTGTGGACTATCGGCAATTCAACAATCCGCTGTTGATTTATGCGGGCTTAGGGCTGGCGACGTTTTTGCTGATGGTCGTGTTTCTGTTTCCGGTCATCAATGGCGCGCATCGCTGGATTCGCTTCGGCGGCTTTTCGCTGCAACCTTCTGAACTCGCCAAAGCCGGACTCGTCATCTTTCTGGCGTGGTTTTTGTCGCAACGCGAAGAAGAAGGCTTGCTCGATAATTTCGGCGCGACGATTGCTCCGGCGGGCGTCATCATCTCGATCATTTCGTTTTTGATTTTGCGCGAGCCCGATTTGGGTACGACGCTGATGATCGGATTGATCTTCGCTACGATGGTGTTTGCTTCGGGCATGCAACTCAAACACCTGATGAAACTCGTACCGCTGACGCTGCCCATCCTCATCTTGCTGGTAATGCGCGTAGGCTGGCGCTGGCAGCGCGTCACGGCGTTTCTCGATCCTGAAAGCGATCCGTTGGGCAAAGGCTATCAAGCCATGCAATCGCTCATCGCGATCGGTTCGGGCGGATTCAACGGCATGGGTTTTGGCGAAGGCCGACAGAAATTGTTTTACCTGCCCGAAGCGCATTCCGATTTCATCTTCGCCGTGATGGGCGAAGAACTCGGTTTCAAAGGCGTCGTCTTACTGGTGCTGGCTTACGGCGTATTGCTCTATCGCGGCTTGCGCATCAGCGCCAACGCGCCCGATCGGTTCGGGCAATTGCTGGTCATTGGTTTCACGACGGCCATTGTGGCGCAGGCGTTCTTTAACATCAGTGTGAATCTGAGCTTGCTGCCGACGAAAGGCATTCCGCTGCCGCTGGTGAGCGCGGGCGGAACTTCGCTAATCGTCACGCTGGCGACGATTGGCATTATGTTGAATGTGTCTCTTCACAAGAGTGCGGAATGCGGAGTGCGGAGTGCGGAGTAAACAAGCCGTCATACGCATACGAAATGGTTGAAACAACCGGAACAAATCAGGCAGGAAACTCCGCACTCCGCACTCCGCACTCCGCACTCAAAATTCTGATTGCAGGCGGCGGAACCGGCGGACACATTTATCCGGGCATCGCCATCGCGCAGGAATTCAAGCGCCGCAACGCCGCGAGCGAAATCGTTTTTGTAGGCACGGCCAAAGGGCTTGAAACCAAAATCGTCCCGCAAGCAGGCTTTGAATTGAAGTTGATTGAAGTCGCTGCGTTAAAGCGCGTGAGTGTCGCGCAACGCATCAAGTCGCTGGCGCTGTTGCCCAAAAGTTTTTTGGACGTACGGCAAATGATCGCGGCCTTCAAACCCGATGTTGTCATCGGCGTAGGCGGTTATTCATCCGGCCCTGTCGTATTGATCGCTTCGTTGTTGGGCGTGCCTACGTTGGTGGCCGAGTCGAATGCGCTGCCGGGTTTCACCAATCGCGTGCTGGCGCGGTTTGTGAAAGCAGCGGCGGTTTCTTTTGCAGAAGCGCAAACGTTTTTTGGCAACAAGGCAGAGATCACGGGCAATCCGGTGCGGAAAGATTTTTTTGCGATTCAAGAAAAGGCAGCAGATGACGTACTGGAAGTGTTGATTACCGGCGGCAGTCAGGGCGCGCGCGCGATCAACGAAGCGATGATGGGAGCCGTGCCGTTACTGGCAGCTTCGGGGTTGCGTTTCAACATTACGCACCAAACCGGCGAAAGCGATTTGGCAAAGGTGCAAGCGGCTTATGCGACGTTGCCCCCAATCTTGTTAGATGATTCAACGGTCAACGCAACGGCGCAACCGTTCATTCAACATATGGTCACGGCCTTTGCCCAGACTGACTTGGTGATTTGTCGCGGGGGAGCTACGACGGTGGCTGAGTTAGCAGCAGCGGGCAAAGCGGCGGTGATGATTCCCTTCCCTTTCGCGGCAGACGATCATCAACGCAAGAATGCTGAAGCGGTGCAGGCAGCCGGTGCGGGGCGAATGATTTTGCAGGCCGAACTTACGCCGCAGCGTTTAGCGGATGAATTGATTGCGTTGGCAAAAGACGCTGCGCAGTTGAAAGCGATGAGCGCGGCGAGTCGTAAGCTCGCGCATCCAGATGCGGCAGAGCGTGTAGTCAATCTGGCCTACCGGATTGCAAACAGGTGAGGCGAAGCTATGGAGTGCGGCGGCTTTGACGCCGCTTTCCCACGTCTCTGCAATGTACGCAACCGCAATACAGTGAGAAAGCGGCGTCAAAGCCGCCGCACTCCACAGGCTTCGCCGACAACAAAAATGTTCAAGAAGTTTCAACACATCCATTTCGTAGGCATCGGCGGCATCGGTATGAGCGGCATTGCCGAAGTCTTGCTCAATCTGGGCTATCGCGTATCGGGTTCTGACGCGCGCAAGTCGCCCGTGACTGATCGTTTAGAAAAGCTGGGCGCACTGGTGTTTGAAGGCCACGCGATGGAACACATCGAGGGCGCGCAAGTCGTCGTCACTTCGACCGCCGTGCGCGCCGATAACCCCGAAGTCGTCGAAGCCATCCGCACGCAAGTGCCGGTGATTCCGCGCGCCGAGATGCTGGCCGAATTGATGCGGTTGAAATACGGCGTAGCCATCGCAGGTTCGCACGGGAAAACGACTACGACTTCGATGTGCGCGACGATGCTCGATAAGGCGGGCATTGATCCGACGATTGTGGTGGGCGGGCGCGTCAATACGCTGGGCAGCAACGCCAAGCTCGGACGCAGCGATTTTATGGTCGTCGAAGCCGACGAAAGCGATAAAAGTTTTTTGAAGCTGTCGCCTACCATTGCGGTGGTAACGAACATTGATCTCGAACACTTAGATTTTTATAGCGGGCTGGACGAAATCAAAGATCACTTCGTCCAGTTCGTGAACAAAGTGCCTTTTTATGGCGCGGTCATCATTTGTCTCGACGATGCAAACGTCCAAACGATCATTCCGCAAATCAAACGGCGCATCGTTACTTATGGCATGCGCGGGCACGCCGAACTCGCGGCAAGTGATGTGAAAGTCATGCGCGACCGTTTCGCGTCTGAGTTCACCGTCAAACGGCGCGGCGAAACGTTGGGGCGCATCAAGCTCAACGTGCCGGGCGAACACAACGTATTGAACGCGCTCGCGGCAGTCGCAGTTGGCTTTGAGTTGGAACTGAGTTTTGAAAAGATCGCCGAGGGTCTTGAAGCCTTTGCTGGCGCGGGTCGCCGCTTCGAGGTCAAGGGTTTGATCGAGTCGCAAAACATTCTGGTGGTGGACGATTACGGTCATCATCCGACTGAGATTCGCGCAACGCTGGCGGCGGCCAAAACCGGCGGACGCCGCATCGTCACGCTCTTTCAACCGCATCGTTATTCGCGCACGCATGCCTTGCACGAAGAGTTCGCGCGTTCGTTTTATGACGCCGACGTAGTGTTGCTGACCGACATTTACGCCGCGAGCGAAGACCCGATCCCCGGCGTTACGGCTGAGGCATTAGCGGCTGAAACCGCCAGATTCGGCCATCGCAACGTGCGCTGGATCGGCGCGGTCGAACAAGGCGCAGCGGCGTTACGCGAAGTCGTACAACCCGGCGACCTGGTGCTGACGCTGGGCGCAGGCAGTGTTTATAAACAAGGCGAAGATTTCTTACGTGGCGCAGGCTTCAGCCTGTGACCCGTTGTGTGGACTTTA
>JAYSVR010000550.1:0-10812 GCA_043718445.1 Acidobacteriota bacterium
GCAGATGGGTTACAGATTTGCGCACGCCAAACGCATGCCCAGCTTTGGCGCGGAGTTCAAAAAACAAGTGCGCGAAGCTCCGAACGAAATCAATTGGGGACTGGGCGCGTGGTGCGAAATGCTGCCCGAACATCGCAACCACGTTTCGCTCAACGCGAGCAAGCAAGACAAGTGGGGCATCCCTACGTTGCACATCACGGCAAGTCATGGCGAAAACGAAAAGGCCATGGCGAAAGACGCCATGATCGCGGCGCAGGAATTGGGCGAAGCCGCCGGATTCAAGGTTAGCTACGCCAGCAACAACCCCGCGCCGCCGGGCTTTTGCATTCACGAAGTCGGCACGGCGCGCATGGGCAGCGATTCGAAAAAATCGGTACTCAACGCGCACAACCAAGTGTGGGAAATGCCCAACGTATTCGTCACCGACGGCGCGGCGTTCGCTTCGCAAGGTTGCCAAAACCCTACGTTGACGATGATGGCAATCACGGCGCGGGCTTGCCACTATTTGGCGGATGAGATGAGTAAGCACAATCTGTAAGCACTTGGCGCGTGTGGTGCGGGTTACCAATCCGCACCACACGCGCTGTGTGACGTAACCTCATGCAAACAGCGTCTGACTTTCAACTTGATCCTGACCGGCACTACGAATTCGTAGATGGCGAGTGGCGTGTAAGACCGCCGCAGGAATTCTTACACTCACGAACACTGAGTCGCCTCAACCGGCATCTCGGCGAGTTCGTAGACGAACGCCGTTGCGGACGTATCTATCTGGTTTGCTCTTATCAGATTGGTGCGGACGAGCGGATCATTGACCTGAGTTATATTTCGGCGGCACGTATCCCGCCGGAAGGCGAACCCGCTACGAAATGGATGATGCCGCCTGATCTTGCCATCGAGATCATTTCATCCACTGACCTTCACGACGACGTTTATCGTCGTCTGAACGATTATCTGAGAGCAGAGATCAAACAGGTTTGGTTAGTGAATCCCTTCGATCAAAGCATACTCGTTTATCGCTCTCGCACCGACATCACCGCTTTCGTTGATGATGCCGGGTTGACTTGTGAAGACTTGTTGCCGGGCTTCTGTTGCCGATTAAGCGACATCTTCATACCGAATGCTATTTAACGCATAACCCGCCCCCTGCTTATTTTTATAATGGTTGAAACAATTCCCAAGATTGCCGTTTTTATAGATTTCGAGAACATCGCGTTCAGCGCCGACAATCACTTCGGCGATTTCGATTTAGGTTTGCTGCTGCGGGCGATACAGAAAAAAGGACGCATCACGCTCAAGCGCGCTTATGGCGATTGGTCGCGGCTGTCGAAACACCGCGATGCCGTGCGCGAAAACGCGATGGAGTTGGTGCAGCTTTATGCTTACAACCAACCGCAGGGCGGCAAGAATCGCGCCGACATACGCCTCGTGATTGACGTGATGGAATCGCTTTTCACGCTCACGCACATTGACACCATCGTCATCGTATCGGGCGATAGCGATTTTTCTTCGTTGATGACGAAGGCGCGCGAATACGGCAAGCACACCATCGGCCTCGGCGTGAAAGCGGCGACGAGCGACTTGCTGCTCAAGGCTTGCGATGAGTTTATTTTTTACGACGAACTGGTTGAGGCGGCTTATCTGCAACTGAAGGCGCGGCGCGAGGATGCAAGCGGCGAACCCGCTGAACCCGCCGTTAGCGAAGCGCCAACTACTGAATTGACCCAACCGGAAGCGACGACCGTACAAGCCGCCGTCGCTTTCCCTGAAGCGCGCGTCACGCTCAGGCCCTTGCCGCCGCCAGCCGTGCCGCTATTGGTCACGAAGGCTACGCCTGCCGTCACCGCGCCAGAAAGCGAACCGCTGCCGCAAGCCCTGCGTTTTTTTTACGAAGACATGCGCATGCCGTTGCTCGCGGCGGATCTGCGCGGCAATTTGCTATCCGACTTGCTGGCGACGGCGCAACCCGGCAAGACGCTCAACGACGCGATCAATCAGCTCAAGGCCAAATATGATTTCGAAAATGCCTATCGCCGCCGCGACGAAATTCGCTCGGTCGCCAAACTGGCTTATCGCACCGGGCTATTCGATTTCGGCCACGAACATCCGTCGCTGGCCGCGCATATCAAACAGGTCAAAGAGCCTGACGCCGAAAGCGCCAATCGCCTGGCCGATAAGACGCTGCTGCGGCTGGCGCTCGAAGCCAACTATCGCCTGACGCGCCGCGAAACCGCCGAAGCCCTGTTCGCCCCCGAACATGACGCCGCTTATGCGAGCGAATTGCTCGAAGAGTTCGTCAACGAAAATTTGGCTGATGATGCGCAAGGGCAATACTTCATCAAGCAAACCGATGCTTTCACGCGCGGGCTGGAATGGCCCGAACTGTTCCAGATCAAAAACGACCTGATGCAAACGCGGCGCGCGGCCAACGAAATCTTTTTGCCCAACGACCCGGATCGCCTCTTCGACAAAGCGGTCGAATGGCGGCGGACGAATTTCGAAGCGAGCGCCAATTGCGCGCTGCAAGGTTGCGTAGCCTTGATGGGGCTTTACGCGCAACGCGAGCCGGGGTTGGGTACGGATGGCTTTCATTGGGGCTTGGCGACGTATGCCAGTGCGCGAGCGGGCGTATCGTTTCGCAAACGCGATCCGCAAACGGCGCAAGGATATTACCTGGCGTTCTTTCGGTTAATGCAGGAAGGCGATTATGCGTGGGAGATGTTGCGCCCATTGCTGCCTTCGCTGATGAGTTATTTCTGGATGACGCTCACGCACGAGTTGCACTTGCGCATTCAATCCTTCACCGGCCATTCAGCGCCGGGCGAAACCGTGATGGCCATCGTGCGCGAATTGAACGATTTCGGACGCGACAAATTCACCGAACTAGCCAACGATTTTGCCAGCGTCAACGCGGCGCAATTGCGTACGTTGATCGCGCAAATCGAAGCGGCTCCGGCTGCGCCTGAACAACAAATGGCGTTGAAGCTTTTGACTTCGGCGCTTTGAACTGTGGAGCAAGATGCCATCTTGTTCCACCATCCAAGCAGACTTGCGATATGACCAACATCATCGAAATGCGCGGCATCACCAAACGCTTCGGCGCGGTGACGGCGAACCAAAACATATCGCTCGGCATTCCGGCCAATACGATTCACGCGATCATCGGCGAGAACGGCGCGGGCAAGTCTACGATCATGAAAATCCTTTACGGCTTTTACACCGCCGATGAAGGGGAGATCGTGGTTGATGGCGTGGCGCGCGCGATTCGTACGCCGCACGATGCCATCGCGCTCGAAATCGGAATGGTGCATCAGCATTTCATGCTCGTGCCGCCGATGACCGTACTCGAAAACATCGTGCTGGGCGCGGAACCGGGCAACGCTTTCAAGCTAGACGTGAAAGCCGCTGAAGCAAAGATTCGCCAGTTGTCGGATGATTTCGGTTTCGCGCTCGATCCGCACGCGCTGGTCGCCAATCTTTCGGTAGGCCAGCAGCAGCGCGTCGAAGTCCTCAAAGCCCTTTATCGCGGTGCGCGCATCTTGATTCTCGACGAACCGACTGCCGTACTCACGCCGCCCGAAGTCGAGGAGTTTTTCAAAATCCTGCGTCGCATGCGCGAGCAGGGCAAGACGATCATCATCATTACGCACAAGCTCAACGAAGTGCTGGCGCTGTCAGACAACGTGACCGTGATGCGCGACGGCCAGGTCGTAGGCAACGTGGCCACCAAAGACACCGACGCCGCCGAACTCGCGCGGATGATGGTCGGGCGCGACGTGTTGTTGCACGTCGAAAAGCCTGAAGCGCATCCGCAAGCGCCGGTGCTGGAAGTGAAAAACCTCAAACTCGGTACGGCGCTCAACGACATATCGTTCCACATTCGCGCCGGTGAAATCGTCGGCATCGCGGGCGTCGAAGGCAACGGACAAACCGAATTGATCGAAGTACTCGCCGGATTGCAACGCGCCGCGTCAGGCCAGCTCACCGTCAATGGCAAAGCAATCAATAAACTTTCAGCACGTCAGATCAAGGAACTCGGCGTCGCGCACATTCCCGAAGACCGCCATCAGCGCGGCTTGTTATTGGATTTCGATTTGAACGACAACGCGATGCTCGGCACGCATCATCGTGCTCCGGCGGCGGCAAGTTCAGGCTTGCTCAATCGTGTAGCCATAGCTGAAAGAACCGAACGGCTGATTCGTGATTTCGACGTACGTCCACCGAATGCCGCGCTGCCTGCGCGGGCGCTGTCAGGCGGCAATCAGCAAAAGCTCATCATCGGTCGTGAGATCGGGCGCGAATTCGGTTTGGAACCCAAGCTGCTGCTGATCTCGCAACCTACGCGTGGCGTAGACATCGGCGCGATTGAATTCATCCATCGCAAGCTCGTCGAGTTGCGCGACACCGGCGTCGCCATCCTGCTCATCTCTGCCGAACTCGAAGAAGTGCTGTCGCTCGCCGACCGCTTGCTCGTGATGTATCAAGGCCGCATCGTCGGCGAAGTTGATCCCGCCACCGTTTCGCAAGAGGAATTAGGTTTGATGATGACGGGCAGCAAACGCTAACCGTATCGCAACCTGTCAGGTTGCGGAGGCATTCGGTGTTGGCCCTCGGTTCGATTGCGAAACCCTCGCAACCTGACAGGTTGCGATACAGTTTAAGCGTGCTGCTCAACGGCCTGTGCATTCAGCCTCGCAAAAAAATCTTCCGGCACCTCTGCCATTGATGGATAAATCCAATCCGCACTCAATTGTTTGTGGGTCGTCAGCACGCCGAGGCATTTCATACCGGCGCGATGAGCGGCCTCGACACCGGCTTCGGCGTCTTCGATGACGAGGCAATGTTGGCGCGCGACGTTCAGCTTGGCAGCGGCGGCGAGGAATACGTCAGGCGCGGGCTTGCCGTGCTTGACGAAATCAGCCGACATCACAGCGTCGAAATAATGGCGCATCTCAATCGCGGCGAAGACAGCGTCTACGTTGCCTTGCGGCGCAGAAGTCCCTAGCGCCTGTCGCCAGCCTGCGGCTTGCAAGCGTTGCAGCCAGGCTTCGCAACCGGGCAGCAAGGCCAAGCCGCCTTCGCGCACGAACTGCCGATAGAGTTCTTCTTTGGCGAATGCCATGCGTTCGATGTCAGCGTCGCTCAAGGTCGAATCAATCGAACCGCGCAAAATTTCGTCATTGCGTTTGCCGAAATCGGCGACGAATTGTTCGTGTGAATAGACGATCTTTTCGCGCTCCATCATCACGCGCCACGCCTGCCAGTGATAGGCGACGGAATCAATCAGCGTCCCGTCCAAATCCCAAATGATTGCTTGAAAAGGTGCGTTCTTGTTCATACTTGTGAGCATACCATGCTCCTCCCAAGCCATCGGCAGAGCCATCGCCGCAGCGTTATTGCCGTGGCTGATTCAACCGCTTTGAAACGTTGACACGGTTGATTGCCGCACCTATCGTGCGCGGCAGAAAGGGTAAGCAGTTATGAGCATTTCACTCGCACCGGAACTGAAAGATTTCAGCGATCAAGAAGAACTGCGGCGCGAAATTCAAAAAGGCATGGATAGCCTCGATCAAGGCAAAGGGCTTGACGGGCCAACTGTGACGGCAGAACTCAAAGCAAAATACGAGTACAGCGAAGCATTGCGCGCTGAAATTCAGTTGGGGCTTGCTTCGCTGAATCGCGGCGAACGAGATTTATGGGAAATCGAATCCATCAAAGCTGAAGGGCGTAAACGTCTGGCAGCAGAACGAGGTGCCGCGTAGTGGCTCAATTTTTCCGTTTGCCTCAAGCCAAATCTGAATCGTTGACACGCTGAAACCACGCGCCTATCGTGCGCCACAGAAAGGACAAACAGTTATGAGCATTTCACTCGCACCGGAACTGGAAGGTTTCATCAATCAACAAATCGCCAGCGGTTTGTATAACTCCGCCAACGAAGTGATCCGCGAAGCGTTGCAGTTGTTAAAAGAACAGAATGAGTTGCAACGAATGCGTAACGAAGAACTGCGGCGGGAAATTCAAAAAGGGTTGGATAGCCTAGATCAAGGCAAAGGGCTTGACGGGCCAACTGTGATGGCTGAACTCAAAGCAAAGTATTCCAACCAGAAAATCTCATCATGAATACTTACACAATCAGCCCTGAAGCCCGGGATGATTTAAGCGAAATTTTCGCCTATATCGCCACCAATAATCCTGATGCGGCGCTTGCGCAAATCCTGCGCTTTGAGTCCCTCTTTGATTTGCTCGTTCAACAACCCAAAGCCGGACGACTGCACCATGAGCTTTCTCCATCCTTGCGAGGTTTGGTGGAAGGCCGTTACATCATCTTTTACCGCGAGACGGCAACCGGCGTTGACATTGCTCGCGTCTTGCACGGCGCACGCGACATCCCAAGTCTGTTTCGCCGGTCGCACTAGACCGGCTTTCGATCACGATGACTTTCAACCAACGCTCTTGGCTGGCGGTGATTTTTTTTCAGCACGAGCCTTTTTAACCAAGACTCCTAAACCACAACCCAACACGCCCGCAACGCCCGTCACCGACAAACACCCAATAGCGCACCCAACTCAACTTGCTCGGACAAACCGATGCGTCGATGGGCGAGAGCCATCGCCCATCGCAATAAAGATACAAAACAAGTTGAACGATGGCCGGACGATTCGCTTCACGTTGAGGCTGAGTTTCTGAAAGTACAACAACTTTTCCAGATTGTTGCGGTTTCCGATAGTTGACGCTGGTGGAATACCGCAACAACCTGGAAAGGTTGTTGTACGGCTATAACCTCACGACTCGCCTTGCCTTCGCCGCTTCATACAAAGCCGTCACGACTTCCAGCGACTGGCGGCCTTCGCGTCCATCCAACAGCGGTGCGCGATTGTCGCGCACCGCTTGCACCATGTCTTCGATTTGAAGGCGATGGCCTTCGTTCGAAATCGCCGCCGGATTAGCCGAGCCGTCGGTGAGTTGCGCGTCGTTGCTGGCGGCAGATGCTTCACCGTCAATCTCCCACACGCTGATCGCATCGCCATCGAGAATGATCGTGCCGCGTTCGCCGCTCAATTCGACGCGACGTTTGAAACCGGGCTTAACCGAAGTCGTCGCTTGCACCACGCCCAACGCGCCGCTGGCGAAACGCAAGCTGCCTACCAGCGTGTCTTCAGCTTCGATGTGCGAATAGCGCAGCGCCTGCCTGAACGCGAAGACCTCGGCCACCGGCCCCACGAACCAGCGCAAGAGGTCTACGGTATGAATGGCCTGATTGATGAGCGCGCCGCCGCCATCAAGCGCGAGCGTACCGTGCCACGAATCGGCGTAATACTCCGGCGCGCGATACCATTTCACCACCGCATCGCAGACCATCAATTTGCCCAAACGGTTTTCTTCGAGCGCCTGCTTGATGCGTTTTACCGCAGGCAGAAAGCGCGACTGAAAGATGACGCCGAGTTTGACGTTCGCCGCTTCGCAAGCCGCAATCAGTGCATCGGCTTTTGCGAGCGTTGTCTCAATCGGTTTTTCGACGAGTACGTGTTTGCCCGCACGCGCCGCAGCCATGCCTTGTTCGGCGTGCAAACCCGAAGGCGTGCAGATATTCACGACGTGCAAGTCGGGATGCGCAAGAAACGCCGCGTAATCGCTATAAGCCGTCGCGCCATAACGCGCAGCGAATTCAGCCGTCTTTGTCGCGTCGCGTCCGCATACGGCAGTGAGCCGCGCGCCGGGAATCGCTTGAATAGCTTCGGCGTGTACCTTGCCGATCATGCCCGCACCAATCAGGCCGAAGCCGATTTCTGTGGTCATCATTTTCTCGCTTTTGAAATTTGAAATTTGAAATTGCAGAATCGTTGCGCTTTAACACCCAACCAACAAAGGATTCATCCATGCCAATCACGATCAACGGATTTCACCACGCTGGTTTTCTCGTCACCGATGTCGCGCGCGCTGCGGCATTCTATGAAGGCGTGCTGGGCTTGCAAGCCTTGCCGCGTCCTGAACTGGGTTTTGACGGAATGTGGTATGACTTAAAAAACGGTCATCAACTGCATCTGATGAGCGTCGCGGGCATGCCCGGCCACGCTGATCCGCCGCGCCACGACCACCACATTGCCTTGAACGTCTCGAACGTTGACGCCATCGAACAGCAACTCTTAGCTCTGGGTTTGACCGTGAGTTATGGCAGCGGACGCGCAGGCAACAAGCAGCTTTTCCTGCGCGACCCTGATGGCAATACGATTGAGTTGCGTCCCGCTTAACCTGGGTGCGCACCGCTTCCAGCGTGCTGTGAAAAAAGCAGCGCAGCGCTCCGTTTCCCAGCGTTTCGCCAAGCGAGAGACAAGGAAAAGGAACGCTGCGCGGCTTCGTTTATTGCCTGCTGGGAAGCAGGCGCTCCCAGGCTATTTCACTCGCACCCGCACCTCATTCGCCGTTTTACCATCCGCCGATAAACTCACGGTGAGGTCGCCGCGTCCGGCCAGTGTACGCGGCAAGGCGATGTTCACCTGATCTACGCCCACCAAGCCGTTGCTCTGTCCGGCGTAAAGCGTCTGCCCTGCCATTCCGCCCAAGCCCACATTGACATTGGTCAGCGCCGAGCGCGCACGCAAGCCGGTTCCGAACAAAATCAGATAGACGTTTTCATTCGGCACATTCACATCAAGCGGGATCGGTACGAAACTGCTTTGTGCCAAGTCATAGCGCACAATCGGTTCGTAACTTTGCGAGCCATCGGCTCTCACGCGCAAGGCCACGGCGGCGGCGAGTCCGTTGCCACTGGCGTTGACGGTGAAAAGTGCAGGCGCGACCGCGACGACATTCAGCGAACCTGCCGAAAGCGTGCCGTCGTTGCTGTTGATCGTGACCGTCGCCGTGCCGTAAGCCATCTCAGGCGGAAGCTGAAAATTGATTTGCGTAGGCGCTACGAAAAAGAGCGACGCCGGACGCTCTACGCCCGCGCTGTCACGCACCGTTACCGTCGTACCGCCCAACGTTGTCGGCAAGGGGACTTGCGACGATACCTGCGTCGTGATCGCCAAACGCGAACCGAACGCTGTCGCAATCGAACCGGCTGCCACCGCTGAACCGTCATAGCTCGCCGCTGAAACTACGGCGGCAACCAACGGCACACGCACCGGCACGAAAGCCCCAGGCAAGCTCACCGCAGTGCGCGGTTGATTGTTGGCATCGCGTGTCACGGCGTTGCGCAAGTTTCCGGCAGGCACGCTCGGCCAACTCGGCGCATCAGCCCAGGTGAAATCGGGAATCGCATACGTTTTTGTTGTCAGCACGTTGCTGCCCGCGCGCGGCAGATATTCGCCATTGGCGGGATTCGCCAGTTGCGGCTCAAGACTGTTGATCGTGTTGTCGGCGCGCAGTTGCGTCGCGTTGCACGTAGGGTTCGACGGCTGACAGCCTTGCGCGCTGTCTTCGATGCCCAGCGCATGATTCGCCGGGCCGTTCCAAATCAGGTTGCCGCGTACTTGCAGATTTTGATCGAGCGTGGCGGGGCCAGGAATGTTCGACCCAGCGATAGGCTGGCGCGGCCCATGCACGAGAATGTGCATCCAGCGGCTTTGCACACCCGGCGGGTTGTAAATCAGATTGTTATAAATGAATACGTTGCGGCTGGGCAGCGAGTGTTCGTCGGTCGTGCTGGCGGTTCCCCATCCGCCACCGGCTTGTAGTTGCGCGCACGCCGCAGTGTTGCCGCTGCAAATGCGATTGCCATAAAGCATTTCGACCAGCGCGTTATTGCTGCCCGTGCGATAAAGCGTGTTGTGCGCCAGCAGTATGTTGTAACCACCTTGCACAGCCATCCCGCAACCCGTCGTATCGTGAATCACGTTGTTGACGAACTTGATGTCGTAAGCCTCGTAATGCACCCACGGCGCGTCGAGATATTCAAAGCCGGTATATTGCCCGGCAGAAAATCCGCCGCGCGGCGCGTTAAAAAACTCGTTGCCTTCGACTAACAGATAAGCCGAACCGCCCTTGACGAACATCGCCCAATTGCCGCCGTCGTGGATGCGATTGCCGATGGCGTGACCGTATTGCACCGCGACAATATCCAGCGGCGTGCCGGTCGCATAGCCGATGTCGCACTGTTCGATATAAACGTATTGCGAATTGTTGAGCTTGACGGTTTGCGAAGTCTGGCGCTGCCCGTCGAATTTTATGCCGCGCAACAGCACGTGGTCGCCGCGTTCGAGATGAAAATTAAAAGCCGGAGGATCAGGCGCGACGTTCAAGTCTAAAAAATAGGTGTAGCGGCAATCAAAGACATTCAGGTAATGCGCAATCGTCACGGTGTTGCGCCCCTCTGCCGCTTGCAGGATGACGGGAAACTGCGGCGTGCCATAGCGTAACTCCCAATAATTCGGCAGTCCGGCGGCGGCATATGTGCCCGGCGTGAGCAGGATGCGATAACCAGTGGTCGTGAGCGTCACGCCGCGCGGCGTACGGTTCCACGCGGCACGTACCGTTTTCATAGCCAATGCGCGCGTCGCGCCGCTGTTGCTGTCGTTGCCGTTGACAGGGTCTACCCAAATATCGGTCAGCGTTGGGTTGCCGATGGCATAAAGCCGTGAATCAGTTGCGGGGGGTTGCGTTTGTGCTGCCGACGCGATCACGCACGCCATCAGCACACACAGAGACAATAAGGATTTCATAAGCACCAATGCTGCATAGGCCTTCGCACGCACGAGCAGAGTCGTGCGAAGACAGTAGAGTTGTTGCGACATTTGGAATCAACGACTTAACGGCAGCAGCGCCAGGGGCTACAGTGACCGCCTGAAGTAGGCCATTCTCAATTCACCATTCTCA
>JAYSVR010000056.1:0-2740 GCA_043718445.1 Acidobacteriota bacterium
CTGCACCCCGGAAGAATTGGGAGACGAGTTAGGAGAAGATTTATGACGCCTGATCCAATCATCGAAGAACTTCATCGCATCCGCGCAGAAATCGCGGCGGAATTTCACTACGACGTGTTTGCCATCGGCGCGATGCTGCAAGCCCGGCAACAGGCGGCAGACCGTCCGGTCGTTTCTTTCAGCGCCCCATCGCCTGAAGCCACGCCCGTGCCCACAGACAAAGCGGTCGAGCAAGCCGAGGAACTGAGCGCGGCGCTCCTTGATTTCTCCACGCGGGCAGAGGCAGCAAGCGTGGCTGCAACAACATCCGCCGATCACCACAGCGCCAGCGTATGACAGTGTGGTGAATTGAGGTGCGCGGGCTTCTTGGAGCAACGCTTATCCCAAAGGCAAACCTTCGTAGGCGCGATGCCAGGCTGCTCAAGGCTGCGACGCAAGAAGGTCTCACTGTCGCCCGAGTCTAATTCCCCCGTCCGAAAAGTTTTTGCGTTAGGCCGCGAAAATCACTTGCATCGTATTGCCATCGGTATTGCCGTGGCGCATAGTCTGCCCCGCCGTAACGGTCGTTTCTCACCGCCTGCCCCGTTTGAACTGACTTGAAAAGATCGTTGCTGCTTCAATCGCAATTTACCTTGGTGCCATCATCATAATTTTGGGCCGCAGTGGCGCGGTGACTCACAACTCTCTCGCAACAGCGACGCACGATGCAGTACAGGGGTAATCCCTGAGTACTGTTTGTAGGTGAGCAATATGAAAACAGAAATGCAAGACACGCTGACCAGCTTAAACATTCCCGTGTTGACCTCGCAGAAAAGCTATCTGGAACAACGAGCCGCCTTGGAAGGGCTGGCTGAACCGGGCGATTATCTGCGCCAACTCATCCGCGCCGACCAACAACGCCAGGCGCAAGAAGAACTAGAGCAATTGCTAGTCAACGCCATCGAAAGCGACAACTGGATTGAAGGCACGCCGGAATATTGGGCGCAAAAGAAAGCCGAGCTCGTTGCGAAATACCAAACTCAGGCCAAGTCATGAACCGGCATTACTTTCTTTCAGCAGATGCGGACAACGATTTTGCCGAACAGTTCGCTTACTTTTGCGAAGCGGCTGACTGGGAAGTCGCTGACCGCTTCTTTACCGCGACGCTGGCGGCCTTTGATCGCATTTGCGAAATGCCGGAAATCGGCAGCCGTCGCCGTTTCAACCGCGTTACGCTCGCCAACGTTCGGGTCTGGCCTATCAAAGGCTTCGATAAGTACCGTATCTTTTACCGCCCGCTCGGCAATCGCATCGAAATTCTGCGCATCCTGCACGCGGCCAGAGACGTGGACGCCATCTTTGAAGACGAAGGCTAATACGCAAAACCTGACGCACGCCCGACGGTCAGCGGCGTCCGTGATTTTTTTGGGTTAGGTGGCGAAAAGCACTTGCCTCGTATTGCCATCGGTATTGAGGTGGCGCATAGTTTGCCCGCCGTGACGGTCATTGCTCATAGCCTGCCCCATTCGAACTGACTTGAAAAGATCGTTGCTGCTTCATACGCAATTCATCTCGGTGCCATCATCGTAACTTTGGGCGGAGTGGCGCGATGACTCACAACTCTCTCGCGCCCGCTTCGCCAGCGACTAACCAGACGCCAGCCCCGTTCAGTGCGCCTGCTCCAATTAACTCGACCATACGAACTGCTGATTGTTCGCAAGATGATTCGTTGCGTTGACGCCCGCGTGGGCGGTTGCGCGCAAGCGGAGGTTGCCGGGCAGTCATTGCCTTTATCGAGAGGACTCCCTCATGCAAGTCTCGCCAATCTTTGACTCAATGTGGAAAACCATGCGCCGCTCTCTCAACGGGCCAGACATAGGGCCGACAATGAAGTTGCGCTGAACATTAGCAGCTTCGCCAATGCCTGCGCTAAGATGACCGCAGACCACGCAAAAGGAGTTATGGCTTATGATGACTATTACGCTCGAAGTGCCCGACGAACTGGCGGCGCAATTCAAAGTCGAACCTTCGCACCTGCCCGCGTTGATTCGTGAAGCCGTTGAAGCTCGATTGTCGAAACCAACGAAAACACTCAAAGCTACGCCTTCGCTTTATCAAGAGATCGTCAACTTTCTGACTTCCGACCCGGCCTTGCAACAAGTAGCCGATTTCAAAATCTCCGCTCCGGCACAGGAACAATTGGAAGAACTGCTCGACAAAAACCGCGAAGCAGGGTTGACGCCGGAAGAGAAAACTCAGTTGGAAAAATACCTGCACTTCCGGCACGTAATGATCTTGCTCAAAGCCAGCGCCCGTCGTGTCATCAATCAACCGCCGCAATAACGTATCTTCTCACTCATCATGGCTCGCATCTACATTCCCAATCAGTTGCGCAGACTTGTGATGGCACGAGCCGGTGGACGTTGTGAATACTGCCTGATTCATCAAGACGACGCGCCTGACACTCATCAGCTTGACCACATCATCGCCATCCGGCACGGCGGGCAAACCACCCGCAAAAACCTCGCCTGCGCCTGCGCGCTTTGCAACCATTTCAAGGGAACCGATTTTGGCACGATTGATCCGGCCAGCGGCGTAGTGCGGTTGCTCTTCAACCCACGAACGCAACTTTGGCAAGATCATTTCGCCTTGCGCGGCGCAAGCATTGTGGGACTGACGCCCATCGGCCAAGCGACGATCGAACTGTTGCATTTGAATGATGATGACCGTCTGTTAGAACGCGAAGTGTTGATCGCTGAGA
>JAYSVR010000551.1:0-10721 GCA_043718445.1 Acidobacteriota bacterium
CCGCGAGTCAGATCAAGACGGTCACTCGCGGACTAAAGTCCACACAACGGGTCACAGGCTGAAGCCCGCGCCACTTCGATTTTCGATGCTCACAAAAAAACTGAATCTCGTTTGGTGGTTGTGCCTATTCATGGCGGTCGCTGTAATGGCGCAAACGTCGCGTCCGAAACTCAAGACGACGCCATCAGCGAAAGCTCCGATTGGCGCAGCAGGCTATTTGGTATTGCTGCCGATTGACGACCGTCCGGCGGTTGGGCAGTTCGCCCAAATGATCGGACGCATCGCCGATCACGAAGTCGCAATGCCGCCGCGCGCTTTGCTCGGTCGTTTCACCAAACCGGGCAACGTAGCCAAACTCGACGAATGGTTGCGCGTACAGGACTATCGCAAGGTTGATGCGTTGATCGTTTCGCTCGACATGCTTTGTTATGGCGGATTGGTCGCTTCGCGTACGCACGCCGCGAGCGAAGAAAGCGCGTTGCGTCAACTCGAATTTTTCCGCTGGTTCAAAAAGCAAAATCCGCGCAAGCCGGTTTACGTTTTCAGCACGATCAAGCGCGTAGCTCCGACGGCGACAGCCAAGACGCGCGGTACGCACGACAAGCTCGCGCGTTGGGCCGAACTCAAAGACCGCGTAGCCAAAACCCCAAATCAAAGTGAAGCTCAAAAACTTGCTGAAGAACTCACACGCCTTGAAAGCGAATTGCCTCCGTCAGCGATTGCCGATGATTTAGCCGCGCGTAAACGCAATCTCAACGTCAATCTCGCTGCGCTCGAACTCGTCAAACAAAACGTCATCAATGAAATGGTTTTGTTGCAAGACGACGCGCGCGAGTTCGGTTTGCATCGGCAGGATCAAGCCAAGCTGCGCGAACGGCTGAAAGCGTTGAAGCTCGAAGCGCGCGTACCCATTTATAACGGCGCAGATGAAGGCTCGCTCTCGCTGGTGAGCCGCGCGATTCTCGACAAGTTTCAAAGCAAGGTGCGCATCGCGGTGGTTTATTCGTCAGAGAAAAGCAAAACGGTCATCGCGCCTTACGAAGATCATCCGTTGCAATTCACCGTCGAGAGCCAGATTCGCGCGGCGGGCGGCGTCGTAGTGAAAGACAACGAACCGGCTGACTATCGCTTGTATGTCAACGCGCCCGCGACTGAACGCGCCGAGTTCAATCAGTTCGTAGGCAAGCTGCTCGCCGAACTTAAAGCGCAACGTCCGGTCGCGCTGGCTGATTTGTTGTTTCCCGCGCCACATCGCTCCGGCGCAGACGAACGATTGATCGAAGCCCTCAAACGCGAAAAGCTGATGGATGCGTTGGTCGGATATGCGGCGTGGAATACGGCAGGCAATACGTTAGGCACGACGATTCCGGCGGCGAACCTGCGTGTCTTCTTTCGCGGCTTCTTTCGCAAAGGGCTCAACGATCTGGTTGAACGCGGCGCGCGTGCTGAAACCGCGCACCTTGAATTTTTGCTGCATCGTTACGCGGGCGATTACCTCTATCACGACTTGGTGCGTCCCGTTGCCAATGCCAATCTGCGCAAAGCCGCCGGTGACGGCACGGTGACGTATGAACTCACGCCGGAACTTTATGAAGCCGCGAATAAAGAAGTCAGTGAAAAACTCAAAGCCGAAATCGAAAATTTTTTCGCCGAACACTTTCAGGGCAAGAGTTATACGTTCAGCTATCAAGGCCGTCGCGCGCACAGCTTCACGGTCGAAAGGCTGAAGGATTTGAATATCTATTTGCCGTGGTCGCGTACGTTTGAGGTGGTGGTTGATTATCAGTTGGCAACGAAACGCAATTGACGCCAGGCACGTGGGTCGGCTGAATTGACGCTACGCGAAAGGGCGTGACAGTATGATCGGGCTTGAGAAATACCGCGACTGAATCCACTAGATTAGCCAATCAAACCGCGTTGCGCGACGCCATTCGACAGCGCGGAACCCTGCGCACCTATCTCGAATACGGCATTGCGCTGGCCGTACTAAAAACGTTGGGCGCTTTGCCGCGACGGTTAGCCTTGCAAGCGGGTTACGTTATCGGAGCCGTCGCGCACGCCGTCTTGCCGCACTTGCGTCGCCACGCTGAAGCTAACTTGCAAATCGCTTTTCCTGACATGCCAGAGCGCGAACGCGACCGCATCAAGCGCAACGTATTCCGCAACCTCGGTCGTTTGTTGGGCGAAGTTACGCAATTCCCCAAACTCAACCGCGACAACATTCAAAGCATCGTCACTTATGAAGGACTGGAGCATTACGTCAACGCGGTGAACAGCGGACGCGGCGTGATTTTGCTGACCGGGCACATCGGCGCGTGGGAGCTTTCGGTCTTTGCGCATTCGCTCAACGGCTATCCGATGTCGTTCCTCAAACGCAACGTAGACAATCCGCTCGTCGAACAACTCGGCGAAAGCTATCGCTCGCGCTTCGGCAATCGCAGCATTGATAAAAAAGGTTCGGTGCGCGAAATCATCAAGACACTCAAGTCTGGCGGCGTCGTAGGCATCCTCGCCGACCTCAACACCTCACGCGACGAAGGCGTCTTTTGCGATTTTTTTGGTGTGCCTGCTGCGACGACGGCGGGTATCGCTACGCTGGCCTTGCGCACGGGCGCGTTGGTCGTGCCGGGTTACTTGCTGTGGGACGAAGCGGCGCAAATCCATCGGCTGCATTTCGAGCCGCCGGTTGAGACACCGGTTGAATCTATGGATACGGGCAATCAGAAAGAAGATGTGCAAACGAATACGGCGCGCTATACGAAAGTGTTAGAGAACGTCATTCGTCAACATCCCGACCAATGGCTCTGGATTCATCGTCGCTGGAAAACCCGCCCCGTCGGCGAGCCGGGACTTTATTAACTTTATTGAGCGCCGCGTATTCATTCGCCTGACAGATGCGTAACCTAGTCGTATAATTTGCGTCTTCTTGGTTAGACCTTTCTGCACTTCAAGGAACAACGGGAATAAGTAGCGCAAGCTGCCGAGCTTGCGTCGCTTTTGGATTGAACGCATTGGCAACCGCGTGAACCATTAGACAACGCGGCTTCCACTATGGACGCATTAGCAACTACGCGAGCTAGACAGCTTGCGTTACTTTCAACAAGGAGAGCTTATGAGCAACACGACACGCAGAGATTTTATAAAAACTGGAACGGCTGCGACGGCGATGAGTGCGCTGAGTTATAGCCGCGTGCTGGGCGCAAACGACAAAGTGCGTACGGCCATCGTCGGCGCGGGCGACCGCATGATGCAATCGCTGGTTCCGGCTTATTTCGCGCACGCCAGCGAACTCAATTTCGAGTTAGCCGCCGTGTGCGACATCTGGAAGCACCACCGCGAAACCAACAGCGAAAAGATCAAGACGAATGCGAAATACGCCGCGAAGGATGCCAACCTCGCATTGGCGCGCAACACCGATGAACTTTACGCGATGAAAAACATTGACGCGGTGATGATCGCTACGGCGGACTTTCAACACGCCTATCACGCGGTCGAAGCCGTGCGCGCGGGCAAGGATGTTTACGCCGAGAAACCTTTCGCCAACATCATGGAAGACGCGAATCTCGCGCTGAAAGTCATCGGCGGTTCAAAGCAAGTCTTTCAGGTCGGTACGCAACGGCGCTCGACCAAGAGCTATATGAAAGCCAAGGAGTATTTAGATTCGGGCAAGTTCGGCGACATCGTGTTTGCCGATATGACCTGGAACGTCAATCAACCGGGACGCTGGCGGCGTCCGCGCGTCGTGCCGATGATGAAAGAGGCCGACACTGACTGGAAGCGTTTCTTGATTAACCGCGATCCGAAAATTCCGTTCGACGCGCGAAAGCATCTTGAGTTTCGTTTGTTCTGGCCGTTCTCGTCGGGCATCCCCGATCAATGGATGGTTCACCAGATTGACACCGTGCATTGGTTCACGGGCATTCCGCATCCGCGCAGCGTCGTCGCCAACGGCGGCACTTATTTGTGGAAAGACGGACGGACGAATTGGGACACGATGACGGCGGTGTTTGAATATCACAATCCGAAAACCGACAAGGCGTTTCAGGTGTTGTATTCGTCGCGTCAAACTAACGCGCAAGGCACGACCAACGAAGAAGGCAACGTCAAAGAGCTTTATATGTCGAACAACGGCACGATCAATCTAGACAACAACACGGTCTCGAAAGATGGTGGTTTGACCGAACGCCATGCCAAAACAATGAATATGTCGGCGAGTGCGCTTGAGACCGTTACGCTCACAAACGAGGGCGGCATCGTCGCGTCAGCCAACACCGGCTCAGACCCGCAAACCAGCGCCCACATGCGCAACTGGATGGAATGCGTGAAGTCGCGCAGTCAAAAAACGAATGCCGACATTCACGCGGCTTACAATCATTCGGTCGCGTTGTGCATGACGATCAAAGCGATTCAAACCGGAGCGCGTGTGACTTTCGACGACAAGAAACAGGAAGTCATCGCGGGCTAAACTCCGTTAATTGAAGCGGAAGGATGAAGCTTATTTCATCCTTCCGCTTGGCTCATTCAAAAAGGCGGCAAAAAGGCGGTTTTATGGGACAAGTCAAAACCACGCTCACGGTTACCAATCACGCCGATGAGGTACTGGCGAAAAAAGGCATTATCAAGACCGAAGACATCAGGGCCGTGACACTTGACGATGTGCTGGTTGACACAGGCGCGACGGTGTTGTGTTTGCCTGGCATCGTGATCGAACAGCTTGGCCTTGAAGCCGTGCGTGAAGTGGCGGTTTCAACCGCGAACGGATATTCGCGGACGCAAGTCTTTGAAGACGCCAAGATCGCGCTGCTCGGTCGTGAAGGTACGTTCGAGTGCATCAAGCTGCCCGGCGGCGAACGTCCTTTGCTGGGCGTAGTTCCGCTCGAAGCGATGGGCATCGAACTTGATCTGCAAAAACAATCCTTGCGGTTATTGCCCAACGATGGTTGGGACACTTATATGACCGCCATGTGAATCACCCGTTTCTCTCTTATCACTCTTATGAAAAATACGATTCTTTGCCTTGGTTTCTTTGTCGTGCTGGCGGCTGGCACAGCCGCTGCGCAAACTGTCAAACTCACCGAGAACAAAGCCAAAAAACAGGTTGACGTAACCGTGGACGGTCAACCGTTCACTTCTTATGTCTATTGGGACGATCAGAAAAAGCCGATTCTTTATCCGTTGCGCACGGCGAAAGGCGCGATTGTGACGCGCGGCTATCCGCTCGAAAAAGTCGCGGGCGAACGCACCGATCATCCGCATCACATTTCGAGCTGGTTCAATTACGGCAACATCAACGGCGTAGACTTTTGGAATACGCCACCCGAAGGCGTGAAGCGCGATCAGGGCGTGATCGAGAAATTCGGTACGATCAAACATCAGGCGGTCAAAGCGATGAAAGGCGGCAAAGGCGCTGCTTCGATGAATGTCACGATGGATTGGATCATGCCTGATGGATCGAAAATCATGCAGCAAGACGAAACGCTGCACTTCCGCGCAGCCAAAGATATTCGCATTATTGACCGGGTGATTACGTTGACGGCGCAAAAAGAAAAAGTGGTCTTCAACGACAGCAAGGAGGGCGCGATCGCCGTTCGCGTTACGCGCACGCTGGAAGAGCCGTCGAACAAGCCGGAAGTTTTCACCGACGCCAACGGCGTTCCGACCAAAGTTCCGGTGATGGATAACACAGGCGTGGCGGGCGTTTATCTGAGCAGCGAGGGTAAAATCGGCGAGAAAGAAGGTTGGGGTACGCGCGCCAAATGGATGACGTTGAGCGGTACGGCGAAAGGCGAAGAAGTCGTGATCGCTATTTTCGATCATCCGAAAAATTCAACCTATCCGACTTACTGGCACGCGCGCGGTTACGGCTTATTTGCGGCGAATCCCTTCGGCGCGAAAGAGTTCACCAAAGGCGCTACGACGTTGAATTACACGTTGCAACCCAACCAAAGCGCGACCTTTCGCTTTCGCATCCTGATTCATTCGGGCAAGTTGACGAAAGAACAAACCGAGGCGCTTCACGCGCAGTTTCTAAAAGACATCACTCAATAAGCTACACTTCCTGCGAAGCCGTATCGCGCGGTCGTGCGCCGAACGTACGTTTAATGCTGGCAACCCAGAAATCGAATCGAGTCGTCGCCGATTTTTCCAACTCAACGGTTAAAACGGCGGCGACTTTTGCTACGGGTTGGCTGCACATAGGGCAGATGTGGTGATAGGCAAAAATCGGATAATCGCATTGCGCGCAATGCACAGAAATTTTCTCAGTGGGTTTCATACCAGACTTACAGCTACTTTCTTGGGGGAAAGATAAATTTATAAATCAGGGGAATGTATAAAAAATGTTTCAGGCAGTAAGTGCGCAAATTATAGACAGATAGCACTGCTTGTCTAGTCTGCACCTTGCCGAAAGCAAGCCAGATTAGCTTATGAGTATGACGAGTTTAGGATTTGAAAGTGACTTTGGGGATATGCCGTCTTGGACGGTCTGTTTTGTATCAGCGCCCCAAACGCTACCCTGAGGCGGAGGTTGCATTTTTTCTCCGGCTTTAATCTTTACGAAACCATGCAGGACTTTTCTATTCACCACACACCGCTCGGCAAATTATTCACATTGCCGCAATCGCCCGACGAATGGGAGCAATATCGTTTATCCGACGAACAAGTCGCATTCTTTCACAAACAAGGTTATCTCGCGGGGCTGCGCATTTTGAGCGAAGCGCAAGTTGAACAATTGCGCGCGGAACTCGTCGAGGTGATGAATCCCGCGCATCCGTCGAACTCGCTGTTTTACGAATTTCACAGCAACGAAGCCACTGATGCGAATCGCCAACTCTTTCATGCTTTGGGCGCGTGGCGCATCGCGGCGGGCTTTCACGATGTGTTGTGGCATCCGCAATTCACCGTCGCCGCCGCGCAATTGTTAGGCGGAGCCGTGCGTTTCTGGCATGACCAGTTGTTTTGCAAGCCCGCGCATCACGGCGGTTGCGTCGCATGGCATCAAGATTATTCTTACTGGACTCGTACACAGCCGTTGGCACATTTGACCTGCTGGATTGGGCTGGATGATTCGACACGCGAGAACGGCTGCTTGCATTACGTACCCGGCAGCCATCGTTGGCCCGACTTGCCGATCACCGGGTTGGCGGGCGATATGGATGCAGTGCAAACCATTTTGACCGACGAACTCAAAGCGCAGTTCAACCCCGTCGCCATCGAACTCAAAGCGGGCGAGTGTTCGTTTCATCATCCGCGTATGATGCACGGCTCTTATGCGAACGATTCGCCGCGCCCGCGCCGCGCAACGGTGATTAACGTATTCCGCGACGGCGTGCGTTCAGCATCGGATGAATCGTTACTCAACGGCGTGCCCGCGATTCCGTCAGGGCAAGCGATGGGCGGACAATTCTTCCCGCTGCTGCTTGATCCGGCGACTGTAGGCTTATCCATTCAAGAGAAACCACTATGAAAAGATTCATTTCGTTTGCGGCAATACTCACGCTGCTTTGTTTGCCTGCCTTCGCGCAAAGGCCGCGCAAGATCACGATTCAAAAACAGAGCTATCGTGGTTGGGACAACGCACTCGTAATGAGTAATGGTCTAGTCGAAGCCGTCATCATCCCCAGCATCGGGCGCGTAATGCAGTTTCGTTTCGTCGGCGAGTCTGAAGGCGTCTTTTGGGAAAACGCCGCGCTCGCGGGCAAGCCGGTGAATCCAGCGAGCAACGACTGGGGCAACTTTGGCGGAGACAAATCGTGGCCTGCCCCGCAAAGCGAATGGCCGAAAATTACACCGCGCGCATGGCCTCCGCCGGTGGCATTCGACTCAATGGCTTGCACGGCAAAGGTCGTCGGCAATACGGTCGAACTCACCACGCCGGTTGATCCGCACTACGGCATTCGCGTCGTACGCATCATCAGCTTGGACGCGCGCCGTCCCGTGATGAATATCAAAACCGCTTATGAAAAAGTCGAAGGCGAGCCGCGCAAGGTCGGCATCTGGGTCATTACGCAATTGCCCGAACCGGTGATGGTCTATGTGCCGCTGCCCGCCAATTCGATCAACGCGAACGGCTATGTCTTGCAATCCAAAGCCGCGCCGCCTTCGCTCAAACGCGAAGGCAATTCGCTCTCAATGACGCGCGACAAAACGACGGCTTACAAAATTGGGACTGACGCCAGCACGATGTTATGGGTAGGAGAAAAATTCGCCGTGCGCATTGATTCGCCGCGCCAACCTAACGCCGAACACCCTGACAGCAACAGCAGTGCGGAGGTTTATACGAATGCAGACCCGTTGACTTACGTCGAGCTTGAAACGCTGGGGCCGCTGCGTGAGATGAAACAAGGCGACCGCATCGAACACGGGAACCATTACACGCTTTATCGTCGCGGAAAACGTGAGCTTTCGGCAGAGGCTCAATTAATGTTGAAACAAAAATGAAAGGTACGTGATGGCCGGCAGCGGCGGAGTAAGTCATTTTGAGTTGCCGAACGTTCGAGTGCCTCATCAGGGGCGAACTCTATCTGCCGCGATACAGAAAGACGAACGCTGCGAGCATTAGCTGACGTCTTTTTCGCTACGAAGTTGGGAGAAGAACACCCAAGCGAAAAACAGCATGAACAAGAAATCATTCGGGCCATAAATGCTGTAAAAGATTCCCGCGAAGAAATCTTTGGCATATAGAGCTGTCAGACTATTCGCTGAAAGCCATGCGAGCCACGTCAGGACATATACCAGCTTTTCGATGGCAAACGCCCCAGCTAACCATTTCACGCTCGCACCAATCGAAGCAGCCCCCAAATAAGCGATACCCCACACGGCAATCATCAAGAGGCCGAAGTTTGACATCACGACCGGATCGGCTTCGTTGATAGCACTGTTGGTGAATAGGCGCGAAAACACTAAAACACCAACGATGTTCATGACACCCGCCGCAATAAATCCATTTCTGGTTAGCGTTCTGCTCACACATTTACCTCACAAGATTCGATAACACAGCATTAACCGGAGCGCGCGCAAACCCCGTGAAGTTAGTCGCGTGCGCTCCGGTAAAATAAATGCTAGGCGCGCTTTGTTATTGTGCAGGTCAAACCGCCTCCACGCTCAGATATGCTTTTTTAACTTTTCGATTGGCAGGCCGAACGACGATATCAACTTGTCTATCCAGTGCGCCCAAAAATTGAATCAATCGCTCCAGCGAAAATTCCCTGAATTGGCCGCGCACCAAGCGTGAAATCTTCGGCTGATCAATGCCCAACAATTCGGCAGCCTGTGTTTGTGTCAACCCTCTTTGCTTCAGGATGTCGGCGATGAAGCGCGTCAAACGCGATTTCGCCAGGGCTTCTTCAGGATTCGGGTAATCGAGATCGGCAAAGACATTGCCGGAGCTACGCTCAACGAGCGGAGCGTCATCCTTCTTCAGCATTTTCTTTGATCCATTTTTCATAGTCTTTCCTTGCGTCGTTCAATCTTAATTCGATTAATTCCTTATCGGGTTTCGGTGTCTTGCTTCCCGTTTTTGATTTCTTTTGAAAGCAGTGCAACACGTAGACGGCTTTGGGAAACTCTACGGTGTAAACCGCGCGGTAAGCATTACCATCATAGTCGCAAATAATTTCCTGCACGGACGCTCCGCCGAAACCTTTGAGCGGTTTTGCTTCGGCTGGGGTTAATCCCCACTGCACATCGTCTAAAGCGCCGCCTGCAATATCCTGCACAGCATCGGGCATCGCTTTGAGGTCGCGCTTTGACGATCTGACCCAAAGTAAGGGCTTGCGTTCCATAGCGGTATTATGCCGAAACTAGCATATACGATCAAGCTGATAAGCGAAGGAAAAACTCGGGCTTAGATAAACTCCACGCCCCGACGGTTTTAGTTACTTGACAGTGCGCTTTAGTTACTAACTCACTGAAACTCTCGAAAGCCTAACACCGCATTATTCGTGCCGCACCTCTCCCTTGAAACCCATCGGTTACGGAAAGCGGCTATGGTTAGATGAATGTTAGACGCGGCTTTGCTTACGACGAGCTTGTTGTTTCGTCACTTTGGGCAGTGCTGTTACCAATGCGCGAAGCACTGTATTTACGGCTTCCGGCGTAGTAAATACCTGCGAAACCTCTGGGTCGAGCAACACTAACAGCCGCTCTTTGCTGATCTTTCCAGCGAAGCGATTAGGACGGGCTTTGCCGTAATCAAAATCATATTCCGGCAACATGTCCTGCGACGCTGCTTTATGTGAATTAGAAATCGGTGTTTTCTTCATACTTCTTACGTTCTTTCCTGGTGGGGAATCGCGCACTGATGATGCGAATAACTTCATTCGGACGCTCAGTAAAACAAACAACTAGCAGCCGTCTTTTTATGGAAGGCCCGACGATGATTTCACGCTTTTCGTCAAACGAATGTATTTCATCATCAAAGATTCTTGCTAATGAGCTATCAAAGTCGGTGCTGGCCTCATCAAAAGTAACCCCTTCGTGATCTACGATATTTGAAACGGCTTTATTATCATCCCAACTATATCGGTAGCTCATGTTTCGTCATGGGATAGTCATTATTGGTTATTACCGCGAGCGCCTAATTATGTCGTTGAGCCGCACGCCGGTGGCGTCGGCTAACTAAATGCTTTTCTTTTAGTGTCGGCTCGAACGAATGTTGGTTTTTCTCACAGCGAACGAATTTTGCGGCAGCAAAGTTCGTTCGCTGTGAGTTATAAAACCAA
>JAYSVR010000552.1:0-10686 GCA_043718445.1 Acidobacteriota bacterium
ATTACTCCAACAGCGACAAAAAGAATCCGGCGGATTATTGGAAGATGATCGGCAAGCAGAATTACGATTCTCTCAAAGGCCTGATGATGGTTAACGACGACGTGCGCAAGGCCGCCGCCACGATCATCGGCGATGCCGCGACGGAAGATGACAAGTTGCAACGCTTGCTCGGTTTCGTACGCACCAAGATCAGAAACACTTATTCTGACGAAGACAAAGTCACTGACGAAGAGCGCAAGAAAATCAAAGAGCGGCCTTCGCCTGCCGATACGTTGAAACTGGGATACGGCGACAGCGGTGATATTGACCTGTTGTTTGCGGCGCTGGCGACGGCGGCTGGCTTTGAAGCGCGCATCATCAGTTTGCCTGATCGCAGCGACATCTTTTTCGATCCGAACTTTCCCGATAAATACTTTTTGCGTACGCGCGATGTCGCCATCAAATCAGGCGAAGGCTGGAAGATTTTTGATCCGTCCAGCAAATACGTGCCTTATGGAATGGTGCGTTGGGAACAGGAAGGCGTGAAAGGTTTGCTGGCCGACCCGAAAGAACCGGGCTTTATTGATGTGAAGATTTCGCCCGCGCAGAGTTCGCTGATGAAACGCACGGCCAAACTCAAAATGTCTGAAGACGGTTCGCTCACGGGCACGGTGCGCGTTGAGCTTCATGGACATCCTGCGGCTGCTGAAAAAGAAGCGCTGGATGAAAAGTCTGCCAGCGAACGCGAAGAACACGTCAGCAATCGCTGGAAGGCGCGGCTGGCAGGCGTCGAAATCACTGACATTCAATTTGAAAACGTCACCGACCCGTTCAAGCCGCTGGTGTATACCGCCAAAATCACGGTGCCCGGTTACGCCGAACGCACCGGCAAGCGGCTGTTTGTGCAACCGGCGTTCTTCCAGAAAAACATCGCGGCGATGTTCAACACCAGCCAGCGCGAACACGCAATTTATTTCAATTATCCGTGGCTCGAAGAAGACTCGATCAATATCGAATTTCCCGAAGGCTGGGCGCTTGATAACCCCGAAGCACCCGCCAACGTTCCGCTCGGCGGCGCGGGTGATTACAAAGTGCGGCTGGCGATGACCAAAGACGCGAAGACGTTGATTTATGAGCGCACTTTCAAATTTGAAGGAATGCTGTTTCAGAAAGATGTTTATCCGCAACTGAAACAGGCGTTCGACACGATTCATCAACAAGACAATCACGCTGTCACGCTCAAGCAAGGGCCGCCGCCTGCGCCTGCGGTCAAGCAATAAACTGTGTTCAAACGGTCAACTTATCGGCAAGTTTCATACGGCCTCGAAAGTAGCTAACCGTTATTTTCCATTTGCGATTTTCTATTTTTGATTTGCCATTGGTTTCCGAAGCATTCCGCCGCAATGGAAAATCAAAAATAGAAAATCGCAAATGGAAAATGTCTGAACTGTTAAGCGGAAGATGAAACTTGCCCCCTTATCTTTTGAATTAGAGAGGTTTTCTATGAAACGTAAACTCCTGCTCAGTCTTATCTTCTTCGTCAGTTGTTCCGTGCAGGTTTTCGCCGCCGGTGACGAAGCGCCCGCCTGGCTGAAACAAGCCGCTGCTATCACGCCGGGCACTTATCCCAAAGAAGCCAAAGCCGTCGTGTTGCTCGACGAATCGCGGATGACCATCGAAGAAGATGGCCGCCTCACCAAAACAGATTTTTACGCCGTACGCATTCTGAGCCGCGAAGGCCGCAGCGAAGCCGATGCCACTGAGGTTTTCAACACTGACGGCGGCAAGATCAAAGAGATGAAGGCTTGGTTGATTCGTCCGACGGGCGAGGTCAAGGCTTATGGCAAGCAGCAAACGATAGAACTCGCGCTGGTTGACAACGATGTTTACAACGAAATGAAACGCCGCGTGATTGATGCTTCAGACGATGCCGATACGGGTTGCGTATTCGGTTATGAAATTACGTCGGAAAAGAAAAGCGTATTCTCGCAACACGTTTGGTCTTTTCAGGGGCAAAACCCCGTCGTCGTTTCGCGGCTGGTGATGAACCTGCCAGCGGGTTGGCGGGCTGAGGGCGTGACATTCAACCACGCCAAAGTCGAACCAACACTGAACGGCAACAGCTATACGTGGGAATTGCGCGATTTGGCTTATCTCGAAAGGGAACCGAACAGCCCCAGTTTCACTAACGTCGCGCCGCGTGTGGCGGTGAGTCTGTTTCCGCCCGCTGGTAAGACGACGCCAATGCGTACGTTTGCCTCGTGGCCTGAAGTCGCGCGTTATTCGGGCGAATTGCACGAAGCGCAATACGCCATCACCGAACCGATGACCGCCAAAGCGCGCGAACTCACGGCGACGGCCAAAAGCGAATACGAAAAAATTCAGGCGCTGGGGCGTTACGCGCAAAACGTGAATTACATCTCGATTCAGATTGATACGTTGCGTGGCGGCGGCTATCGCCCGCACGCGGCGAGCGATGTGTTCACCAAAAATTACGGCGATTGCAAAGACAAGGCGAACCTCATGCGCGCATTGCTCAAAGTCGTCGGCATCGAAGCCTATCCCGTAGCGATTTATTCAGGCGACGCAACGCACGTGCGGCAGGAATGGCCTTCGCCGCATCAGTTCAATCATTGCATCATCGCGGTCAAAGTTTCTGACGTGACCGAGGCGGCGACTGTCATCAAGCATCCCACGTTAGGACGGCTGCTGATATTCGACCCCACCGACGACACCACGCCCGTGGGCGATTTGCCCGATCACGAACAAGGCAGTTGGGCGCTCGTGTGCGCGCTCGACAAAGGCGACCTCGTCAAGATGCCGCAGTTGCCGCCCGAAGCGAATATGATCGAACGCACCGTCGAAGCCACGCTCGAAGCCGACGGCACGCTGACGGCGAAACTCAAAGACCAAACGCTCGGCCAGGCCGCTGTTGCCGAACGCAACTATTTCAAACGCTTTTCGTCCACGGAATACAACAAGTTCACCGAACGCTGGGTCGCGCGCAGCGTACCTGGTTCCACTGTCGCTAAAATCACGCCCGCCGACGATCTCGCCGCGAACCGTTTTGCCGTCGAGGTCGAATTCAAAACGCCAGCCTATGCCAAATCCATGCGCGGCAAGCTGCTGATGTTTCGCGCCGCCCCGATCTCACGCGGCGAAACGCCTTACCTCGCCAAAGAAACGCGCAAGCATCCGGTCGTACTGGAAGCCGAAGCCTTCAAAGAAACCACACGCATCAAGCTACCTGAAGGCTTCGCGCCGGACGAAATCCCCGACAGCATCGAGTTAAGCGAATCGTTCGGCAAATACGCCGCGAGTTGGGAAATCAAGGACGGCTACCTGCACTTCAAACGCACGATGATCTTGCAAGCCGGTACGATCCCGGTGGCTGATTACGCCAAAGTCAGAGGTTTTTTCGGCAGGGTGTTGGGCGCGGAAACTGCGCCGGTGGTGTTGGCGAAGAAGTGAGAAGTAACAACAACCATAATCAAACGAAGGGCTGTCACACTGCTGAAACGTTGACGGCCTTTTGTTATTGCGTAGTGCGCTTAGGGTTGAAGCCCAATGTCGCGCCGCAATTTAATGAAGCGCGGGGCAGCGTGTAACGGGGCGAAGATGGGGTCTACGCCCATGCTCATCAAGAATTCAGAATGCACGGCGTGGGTTTGCTCCAGGCAGGCGAGCGCGCGTTCGTGTTCGCCCAGACCGACGTAAATTTTGGCGAACAGATAAGGCGACGACCACTGTTGCTGGCGGGAAATCTCTTCGAGTTCGGCTAACAGTTTGCGCGCTTTGGCTGGTTGACCGGCGACGGCATAAAGGTATGCCAACGCCGCCAACAGTGTCTCTTGCCTTTGTTGGGCGAGTCCTTTTTCCACTTCCGCGATGGCTTCGCGCAGTTGTCCCTTTTGCCGATAAATGTAACCGAGGTGTAGGTAAGCGCGCTGATAAGAAGGGTCGAGCGACTGCAATTTTCGGCACTCGGCCAATGCTTCGTCATAACGGCCTTCGAAATATAGCCCCCACGCGCTCATTTCCAGCGCGATGGCAGAGAGCGGATCGAGCTGTTGGGCCAGTTTGATTTCGCGGTGAAACTCGGGGAACCGCCGTTGTAAGGAAAGCTGATTGGCATAAATCGTATGTGCATCGGCGAGGTTCGGATTCAAGTCGAGCGCGCGTTTGAATTCCTGCTCTGCGGCTGGCCAATCCCAATCGCCCCAGCTTTTGACGAGGGCCAGCGCAAAGTGCGCTTCAGCCAGGTTAGGGTTCAGTTCCAACGCCTTGAGCGCCGCTTGCTGCGCCTGGGGCATGGCCGCTTGCGGAGCGAGATACCGACTGGAAGCAAACGCGTAATGATTGGCGAGTCCGGCGTAAGCTAAGGCGTAAGCCGGATCGAGCGCCAGCGCTTGTTGGTAATAGTCGCGCGCCTTAACGCTGTCTTCGCGGGTTTGTTTATAAGCGTGATAACGCCCCAACAGATAAAGCCGATAGGCTTCGGCGTTGCGGGTTTGCGGTTGCGCAAGTTGTTGCGTCTTTGGTGCGCCCGTGCGTTGCGCCAATTGGTCAGACACGGCTCGTGTGAGTTCGGTTTGGATGAGCGTCAGGTCTTTCATCGGGCGCTGATAATTTTCGCCCCACAAACGCGTGCCGTCGCGCGCGTCAGCCAGTTCGACCCGGATGAGCAATTGCTCGCCCTGTTTTTGCACTCGCCCGTTGATGACGGCTTGCACTTGTAAGGCTTGACCGAGTTGGCGCGGGTCTACGTCACGGCCTTTGTAGCTATAGACCGTGCCACGCGCCATCACACGCAATTCAGGCAATTGCTGCAAGCTATGCATCAGGCTTTCGGTGAGGCCGTCCGACAGATATTCAATTTGCGGGTCGGCGTCGGTGTTCACAAAAGGTAGCACCGCGATGGCATGAATTTCTTCGCTGTTTTGCTTCGGCCCGAAACGGTAAAGCGCCCAGCCCACCAGCGCCACCGAAAGAACCATGAATGTGAGAGCGGGCAGTTTTAACGGTTGCGCGAAGCGGCGGAAGAAAGCCGGTTTGGTCACCGGAGTCGTTACTACCGTTGGCGCGTCATCTGTATTGACGCCTGTATTCACGGCGGCATCGTTGGGCGCGGACTGGCCTACGCGCAGACTGAGCGAAACCTGCCCGGCGGGCGTATCGCCCGAACGTTTTAAGCGTGCCGATAATTCGAGTTCCTGTTTCAGTTCTTTCAGTGCGTCGAGCAATTCGCTGGCGTGTTGATAACGTTGGTCGCGTTCTTTCGCGATGGCGCGGCTGACGATCATTTGCAAAGCGGCGGGCAATTGCGCCGCGTATCGTTTCAACGGCGGCGGTTCGCGTTCGAGAATCGAAACCAGCACATCACCAGTCGTCGCGCCTGCGAAGGGAGGGCGCGCGGTCAGCATTTCATAAAGCACTACGCCGAGACTGAAGAGGTCGCTGCGCGCGTCTACTTCCAACCCGCGCGCCTGTTCGGGCGACATGTAACTCACCGTCCCCATAATCAAACCGGGATTCGTATTCACCGTCGAGAAGTTCGTAACGGTTTTATTCACGCTTAATTTGGCGAGTCCGAAATCCAGCACCTTGACCAGACCGTCGGGGCGCAGCATCAGGTTTTCAGGCTTGATGTCACGATGCACGATGCCAGCCCGATGCGCCGCAGCCAGTGCGGCAGCGGTTTGGATGGTTACGTCTAGCACCGCACCCAACGTCAGGTTGCCCTCGCGCAACGCAGCGCGCAGCGTGCGGCCTTCGACAAATTCGGTAGCGATAAAATGCGTCGCGCCATTGGCTGAAACGGTTTCGCCGATTTCGTGAATGGTGAGAATGTTCGGATGATTAAGCGCCGAGATGGCGCGCGCTTCCTGACGAAAGCGCCGCACTCTTTCTTCGTCAAGCGTGAAGCGGCGCGGCAATAATTTCAGCGCAACCTGACGGTCCAGTTGCGTATCCTGCGCGCGATAGACCGTACCCATGCCGCCGCGCCCTAACACGCCTTGCAATTCATAACGGCCCAGCTTGTGTCCGCTCAATAATTCGGCGGTGCTGTTTTCCAATGCCTTCGCCGCCACTGCCGCCGGAGGCGATTCGAGAAAGCCTTCGTTCTGCGATTCAAAGCCGAGCAGCGCTTCGACCTCTTGTAACAACGCCGCATCATCAGCGCATTGCGTCGCCAACCACGCCGCGCGCTCCGCCGGGTCGTGTTCGGTGGCGGCGTGCAACAGGTCTTTGATTTGTTGCCAGCGGTCTGGGGTCATAAACGAAGAGTGAAAAGTGAAAAGTGAAAAGTGAACAGTAAAAAGTGAAAAGTGAAAAGTAGCTATAGCATTTAAGAAAATGGGTTCTGCGCTGGAGGCGCAAATGATATTAGCCGGTGGTGAAACCACCGGAACGCTTACGTCAAAATTGACAAGCCCTGAAAGGGCGATAGACCGAAGCTACGTCCTGCGCCCTTTCAGGGCGCGACATTACGTTGCGCTCTTCCCGGTGGTTTCACCACCGGCTTGTATCCGCCGTCCCTTCGGGACTCCCTGCGGAAATTCTTTTTCTTGAAATCTATAGAAGTAGAACCTGTTCACTGTTCACTGTTCACTGTTCACTTTTCACTTTTCACTTTCTGAGCCTTTGGTCATTTCGCGTCGCAGCCAAAGACGAGCGATGTTCCATTCGCGTTCGATGGTCGAATCGCTGAGCTTCATCACTTCGGCAGTTTCCTGAATGGTCAGCCCGCCGAAATAGCGCAACTCAACGATGTGACTTTGGCGCGGGTCGAATTGCGCCAAACTCGATAACGCATCATCCAGCACGACCAGTTCGGCGCTCTGAGCTGCGGCTTCGTCTAGGGCTTCGTCGAGTGCGACATGGATTTCGTCGCCACCGCGTTTGGCGGCCTGCCGCGCGCGTGCGTAATCAACCAAAATGCGTCGCATCATTTGCGCCGCGATGCCGAAAAAGTGCGCGCGGTTTTGCCAGTCTACTTGCTGGCCGATCAGCCGCACGAAGGCTTCGTTGACCAGCCCCGACGTTTGCAGCGTATGTCCGCGCCGTTCGCGCCGCAGGTAAGCGCCCGCGAGCCGATGCAATTCGTCGTAAACGAGTGGCGTCAGTTCATCGAGCGCCGCCGCTTCGCCGTTACGCCAGGCGAGCAGCAATTCGGTTACGTGTAAGGATGATGGGACGGACATAATTTTCTTCAGCGATGGGGCGAATTGCCAACGACGCGGAGTATAGCCAACTTCACACCCAATGAAACCACGCGCACCTGCTCACGCGCGCTGGTTTCCCGCCCTTAGCTCAAACCAGAAAAAAAGTTTCAACCCATGAAGGAAAAACCCCTGCGAACTGCGCGTTACTCAATGAAGGCGGAAAAAGATTCCGCCGCCATGTGCCGTTCTCGACTCGTGAGATTGGCGACTGCGCAACGATTCGCGGCGCAGCCGTTTCATGGACAACGCTCTGATGAAGGAAGACGAATCAATTAAGCCGTAACCGGCAAACCGTAAAAGGACATCCAATGAAAAAAGCAATTTTTGATAGAGCAAAACGACAAATCACCCAGACCGCCTTCCTGATTTCGTTGAAAGGAAAAGCGGCGCTGATCAAAACAACTGCGCTGGTCGGTATCGCGCTGACAATCACGGCCATCGCCGTCATGCAATTCACGACCGCTAGCGTCTCTGATGTTGCTGCGGCAACCGTGACCAGGCGTGCTGAGATCGTGTCCCTCTCTCCATCCCCCTTGCCGTCTCCCGTTCGCGTTAGCCAGTTGCCGAAGCCGCTGCTCACAGGATATGCCGATCTGCACACGCATCCGATGAGCCATCTGGGCTTTGGGAAAAAATTGGTACACGGAGCGCCTGACATCGGCTCGATTGTGCCCAAGGGGACGCACGGTTGTAACACCGCCGACTTTCGTGCCAAGACCATCGGAGAAGCCCTCGGCACTTGCAACGGTACGCATGGCGGCTGGGGCACGGATAATAAGTGTGGTGACACGCTCCGTGCGGCCATGATCAATCTGGCTATTGATGACGGTTTCGAACACATCGTTCCGCCTGAACAGAACCTGCACGGAGATCACCACCATCCCGGCAGCCCTGCGTTTCAGTACTGGCCGCATCAGACTTCAAAGTTGCATCAGCAGATGTGGTTCGAATGGATCAAACGCGCCCACGAAGGCGGCTTGCGCGTGATGGTCGCGCTGTCGGTGAACAATCAGTTGCTGGCCGAGGCGATCAATGGCGATTTGCCCACGCTGGATAAACCGTCATCGAACCTGCAAATCACCGAGATCAAAAGTTTCGTTGGTCGCCACAATGATTTCATGGAAATTTCCCGCTCTCCCGAAGACCTGCGGCGCATTGTGGGCGCGGGCAAACTGGCCGTCATCCTGGGCATGGAAATTGATGATTTCGGCGGGTTCAGCCAAGACCCGAACTTTTACATCCATCCTGAAATTCTCAAACAACAACTGGTCAAAGCCGAGATCAAGCGCGTCTATGATCAGGGCGTTCGGTATATTTTCCCCATACATCTAAGCAACAACGTGTTGGGCGGAACGGCTGCTTACAATGTGCTGTTTAACTTTGCCAACAAACACAACACCGGCAACTTTTTTACCTTGCAGCATTCGTCAGATGCCTCCATCCAATTCAATATGAATTTCGCTTCAGGCGTTCAGAATAACGGGGTCATGCTTGGCATTAAGGCGCAACTGGGACTCGTCGGTGAAATGGTCGCTCCCTGCATCAACGACGTTTCGTGCTTGCCGTTGGGGAAAGTGCGTTGCTGTAGCCCCGCAATGGGAGTGATCAACGACGCCATGACGCTGGATACGCGCTGGGCTTCTTACGATAAGATCGCGCCCGGCCACATCAATGCTCAGGGACTCACGCCGGTGGGTGAGTTCGCCCTTAAAGAAATGATGAAGCTGGGCATGATGATTGATCTGGATCACATGGGGAAAAAATCAATGAACAAGGCGTTCGACTTGGCCGAGCAATTCAATGGCGGTTATCCCGTCAATTTGGGCCATAACGAAATCCGGCCAGCCACGAAGGGCACGGAACGCAATGTAGACATCGCCACGGCCCTGCGCGTAGGCCGGCTGGGCGGTATGTTCGGCGTGGGAACCGCCGATATGACGCCCAATAAGTTCATCAGCGAATATCTCAAGGTCGTCAAGGCGATGGGCAACAATGGAGAGTTTTTTGTCGCCCCCGCGATTGGCAGCGACGCCAACGGGCTTGAACCTTTGCCCAAAGCGACCAGCGGACTGATTTCGGCCATGTTCTATTCGAATGGCTTTACCAAGCTCAAAACCGGAGAACGGACGTGGGATTACACCAAAGAAGGCGTGGCGCATTACGGCTTGATGAACGAGTTCATGCGCGATGTCAAAACCCGTCCCAACGGCGCAGGCGTTCACGACAAGCTCTGGCAGTCGGCGGAATACTTCGCGCGTATGTGGGAAAAATGCGAGGCCGTCGCGGGTGTGCAATAAATTCGGTTGTCAGTTGTCAGTTGTCAGTTGTCGGTTCTTATTCGATTGCGGTTCCCGCATTCAAAACAATGACCGACAACCGACGACTGACAACTAGCGACCAGCAACCAGTTAGGAGAAAGCAATCATGAGAAATTCACGATTTCAGATGCCAGAGCGATTCAAACTTATCTTTAAGATCAGCATCTGCGCATTGTTGCTGACCGGATTAAGCGTTGGGAGTTGGTGGGGCTATCGGTCAGCGCGCAACGATGTGCGGCGTCCCTTTGCCGTGCGGGCTTACCGTCCCGGTTACGGTATGCCCACGCCGCCCTTGCGCCCCTTGAGCGATGATGCGCCGAATGCCAACGCAGAACTCAACGTGCCGGGCGATTACGACGGCGATGGCGAGCTTGACGAAGCTGTCTGGCGCGCGGCGGATGGTTTCTGGGTGATCAAGCAATCGTCCGACGGACAGAGCAAACACATTCCGTGGGGCGAGCGTGGCGATGTGCCCGTGCCGGACGATTACGACGGCGATCACAAAACCGATCTGGCGGTTTGGCGTCCGTCGGATGGCGTCTGGCACATCATCCATAGTTCGACTGGCGCGCAAATCTTTCAACCGTGGGGCGAACGCGGCGACAGGCCGACGCCTGCTGATTATGACGAAGATGGCAAGCTCGATTTGGCGGTCTGGCGTCCGTCTGAGAACGCCTGGCTGATTATCCGCAGTTCCGACGGTACGCAAATGAGACTTGCCGGGCAGCCGAGCTAACTCACGCAAAAGAAATAGCGCGAACTAAAAAGGGCAGTCACAACACGCTTGGTTGTGACTGCCCTTTTGGTTTTTGTTGAACGTGCGACTAAGCCACAGTGATTTCTTTGGCTAAGTAAACGTCTTGAATCCCTTGCAGGATCGCCGCGCCTTCGGCCATCGGACGTTGAAACGCTTTGCGGCCAGAGATCAAACCCATGCCGCCCGCGCGTTTGTTGATGACGGCGGTCTTGACGGCTTCGGCGAGGTCGCTTGCGCCTTTCGATTCGCCGCCGGAATTGATGAGTCCGGCGCGCCCCATATAGCAATTCGCAATCTGGTAGCGTGTCAGGTCAATCAAGTGGTCAGAAGTGAGTTCGGTGTAAATGCGTTCGTCAGTCTTGCCATAAGGATTCTCTTTCGACGCGATGGCTTTATAGCCACCGTT
>JAYSVR010000553.1:0-3463 GCA_043718445.1 Acidobacteriota bacterium
CAAGCCGCGAGCGATTAACGACTGACACTGCGGTGTGCAAACGATGGTAAACGGAATTATCGGTAAAAAAGTGGGGATGACCCAGATTTTCGCGCCCGATGGCACGGTCACTTCGGTGACAGTCATCAAGGCGGGGCCGTGCGTGGTGGTTCAACGCAAGACGGTTTCGACGGATGGTTACGAAGCGGTGCAATTGGGTCTGGTCGAAGATAAAGCGCCCAGAAATACCAACAAGCCGATGGCAGGCCATTTCAAAAAAGCGAACTTGCCGCCGACGCGCGTGCTGCGTGAGTTCCGCCTCGATGCGGGCGCTGACAGCGCGAGTGTAGGCGATCAAGTGCTGGCTTCGGCTTTCGCGGCAAACGACAAGGTTGACGTCATCGGTACGAGCAAAGGTCGCGGTTTCGCGGGGGTCGTGAAGCGTCACGGTTTCAGCGGTGGTCGCGCGACGCACGGCTCGATGTTTCACCGCGCGCCTGGTTCCATTGGTCAGTCGGCTTATCCTTCGCGCGTTTTCAAAGGCACGCGGATGCCCGGTCATATGGGCGACGAGCGACACACGATTCGCAACCTGAAAATTGTTCAGGTGAACGCCGAAGAAAATTTGATTCTGGTCAAGGGTGCGATTCCCGGCCCGAACGGCGCGGTCGTAATTATCAAAAAGAAGCAATAACGCTTAGTAAAGCAAGTGGGGCGAAGATGCTGACTTTAGAAGTCAAAAACCTCAAAAATGAAACCGTAGGCACTGTTGAATTGAGCGACGCCGTATTCGGCGCGGCGCTCAATGAACCTTTGATTTACGACGCGATCAGGAATTATCTGACCAATCAACGTCAGGGCACAGTGGCTACCAAAACGCGCGGCAATACGTCGGGCAGCGGTAAGAAGCTGTGGAAGCAAAAAGGTACGGGTCGCGCGCGTATCGCCAGTTTGCGTTCGCCCTTGTGGAAAGGTGGCGGCAACGTACACGGCCCACAACCCCGCGACTGGACGAGCGAGATGCCAAAGAAGATGAAGCGCGGCGCGTTGCGTTCGGCACTGTCTGAACGTTTACGTGAAGGCAACATCATCGTCGTGGATGATTTCAATTTAGGCGATCACAAGACGAAAACTTTCATCGGCGTGGTTGGTACCTTTGGCTGGAACAAAAAGACTCTGTTGGTCGAAACTGCTGCACCGCAAAATCTGGTAAGGGCTTCGCGTAACCTGTCTACCGTCACGTTGGCAGCAGATGTGAACGTGAATGTTTACGATGTGGTTGCACACGAGCAATTGGTTTTCACCAAGGCGGCTATCGAAGCCTTACAGGCAAAGTTGAGTTAGTGCGCGCGTCGGCATACGCGATGCGGCAAAGAGGAACTTGAGTTATGGCAACGATCTGGGATGTGCTGAAAGCGCCGGTCATCACCGAAAAGGCGATGCACGAGAAAGAACACAGCACGAAAGATATTAAAGACAGCAAGCACAAACGCACGATCAAGCGCGACAACCAGTTGTTGACGTTTCGCGTTGCCAAGGATGCCAACAAGCATTCGATCAAAGCGGCAGTGGAACAAATCTTCAAGGTCAAAGTCGAAGATGTGCGCGTCATTAATTATCGCGGCAAGCCAGTGCGGCGCGGACGTATCGAAGGCAAGCGTCCTGATTGGCGCAAGGCTTATGTAAAATTGAAGCCGGGCTTCAGCGTGGATTACGCCGATTCGATCTAAAGTTTGACGCGAACCAAACAACATAAGTAAGACGGTTCGCGCGATTCAACCCTAGCTGGGAAAACGCAAGATGGGCATCAAGAAATTATCACCAACCAGTCCGGCGCGGCGCTATCAGACTTATCTGACGAATGATGATCTGACGATGGATAGCCCGCACAAGCCGTTGCTGGCTCCGAAAAAGCGCATCAACGGACGCAACAATCATGGGCGCATTACGACGCGCCATCGTGGCGGTGGACACAAGCGTCACTACCGCATCATTGATTTCAAACGCGACAAGACGGGTGTGCCCGGTAAGGTCGCCACGATTGAATACGATCCGAATCGTTCGGCGCGTATCGCGTTGATCAATTACGCAGACGGCGAGAAGCGTTATATTCTTGTGCCGGTGGGTTTGCAGGTCGGTCAAGAGATTGTGGCTGGCCCTGAGTCAGACATTCTGACCGGCAATGCTTTACCGATTAAGAATATTCCGCTCGGCACGCAGATTCACAACATTGAGTTGAAGCCCGGTAAGGGCGGACAGATGGCCCGCAGCGCAGGTAGCTTCGCCCAGTTGGTCGCCAAAGAAGGCGGAATGGCGCAGTTGCGTTTGCCTTCCGGTGAAATTCGCATCGTGGCGGTTGAGTGTATGGCGACGGTTGGACAAGTCGGCAACACCGAACACGAAAACGTATCGCTGGGCAAAGCGGGGCGCTCGCGTTGGAAAGGCGTCCGTCCGACGGTGCGCGGCGTAGTTATGAATCCCGTTGACCACCCGCACGGCGGTGGTGAAGGCAGAACGTCTGGCGGTCGCCATCCGGTGACGCCGTGGGGACAACCGACGCGCGGTTACAAGACGAGAAACAACAAGCGCACCGACAAGTTTATTGTTAAGCGCAGAACGAAATGACACGGTAGTCGGTAGCCCGTTGCCGGTAGTCGGTTAAGCCGATTAAACGAACCGACAACCGACAACCGACAACCGACAACCGGTTTAAGAGATATGCCACGTTCAGTTAAAAAAGGCCCGTTTATTGATGCGCACCTGATGAAGGTCATTGAGCGGATGAATGCCGCCAATGAAAAAAAGGTGCATAAGACCTGGTCGCGGCGTTCGACGATTTTTCCCGAAATGGTCGGGCATACGTTGGCGGTGCATAACGGCAGGAAGTTCATTCCTGTTTACGTGACCGAAAACATGGTCGGACACAAGCTGGGAGAATTCTCTCCGACGCGGACGTTCAAAGGCCACGCAGAGAAGGCCGAGAAGTCTTCAGGCAAGAAATAGTCGGCAACAGGTAGATAGGCTTTAAGGGCTTTACTAAGATCATGGAAGCAATCGCAAAAGCTACGAATGTAAAAGGCTCATCGCAAAAGGCGAAGCTGGTCATTGATTTGATTCGCGGACGCAAAGTGAACGATGCGCTGGCCGTGTTGCAATACAGCGGCAAACGTTTGGCGGGGCCGGTCAGCAAGGTGCTGAAATCGGCGATTGATAACGCTGAACAAAAGGCACAGAAAGCCAACGTCGCGGTGGACGTGGACTCTTTGCGCGTCAGCGAATGTTTTGTCGGCAAGGGCGTGACGAAACATCGCCGTCGCGTGCGTCCCGCGCCAATGGGACGGGCCTATCGTGAAATGCGGCATTATTGCCACATCACCGTGGTGGTTTCGAACGAGAACTTACAGAAGGTTTAACGAGAGAGCAGAAACTATATGGGTCAGAAAGTTCATCCTTACGGATTCAGGCTTGGTTACAACCGCAGTTG
>JAYSVR010000554.1:0-10673 GCA_043718445.1 Acidobacteriota bacterium
CGAAGTCTGGTAAATCGGAACGGCAACGGCTCCCGTGGTCGGGTCGGGTTCCTGTCCGGCGTGAATGGCAGTCGTGGCAAAGCCCATAAAATTCAGAAAGCGTGTCTTAAAGTGATTTGCGTAATTTGCAGATGTGCTGACCGCGTCAGCACTATCAAATGTGCGCGCATCTTAAAGACTCATCAGGGAAAAGGGAAGCCGCAATTCAGGCAAAAGCGTGATAGCGCGACCTATGCACTTCGTCTACAATCGCGCGCTATATGGGAATGCGGTTGACGCTCAAGGGCGACACAACGTCAAAAAACTTTTTCCAACTTGATAACACCGGCAGGCAGTCCCTCGCTGACGCATGGCAAACGCTGACGGCGCAATACGGTGCAACTTCGCCGGTCACTTGTTTGGACACTAATAAAAGCCTGGCGGACTTGTTGCGGCATTACGATGCGCGCGGACGCCATTATCACAACAGCAGCCACCTCGCCGCGCTGTTACGTTGGTGCGAACGTTATGAAGTCGAATTACGCGAGCCTGCGGTTGTTCGCTTTGCCATCTGGTTTCACGACGTGATTTACCGCACTCGCCATCAAGACAACGAACCGCGTAGCGCCGATTACGCCACCACCACACTGGCCGTGCTAAAGGCTCCCTCTGAACTCACTGACGACGTAGCGCGTTTGATCTGCGCGACGCAAACGCATCGGCTGGATGCTTTGCCCGAACGTTTGCATCACGACGGCGGCTGGTTTCTCGATTTCGATCTGGCGATATTAGGCAGCCGTCCCGATGTTTACGCCGCGTATGCCAAAGCGATTCGTCGCGAATACTTTTGGGTTCCCGCGTTTCTCTTTCGTAAAAAGCGGCGCGCGGTACTCGAAAATTTTTTGCAACGTCCGCAGTTATTTTTCACTGCAATTATGCGTGCCGAACTTGAAGCGCAGGCGCGCGCCAATCTCACGAACGAATTAGCTGAACTAGCATAAGGATTATTGGTGACGAACGTTTGTCCGCAATGTCAGGCTACGATGCGCGAAGGGCAGTTGTATTGCTCGCGCTGCGGTACGCCTTTGACTGCACGCGGTTCGGCCACCCCGCCTGTTGAATCGCGCTTATCCGCTTCGTTGCAGGAATTCATAGGCCGCACGCTGGATGGCAAATACAAGTTGCAACGCTTGCTGGGCGCAGGCGGCATGGGCGCGGTGTTTATGGCGCGGCGCATCCACATCGGCGATGACGTAGCCGTCAAGTTGCTCCATCCGCAATACGTTCACGAACCCAGCGCCATCGAACGCTTTCGCCGCGAAGCCCAAGCCGCCGCGCGTTTGCGGCATCCGAACATCGTGGCGATTTATGATTTTGGCGAAGGCGGCGGAGCCGAACCGGCTTATATCGTGATGGAGTTGGTCAACGGCATTTCGTTGCGCGCGCTGCTGCAAAAAGAACGCCGCCTCGAACCGCAACGTGCCATCAACCTGATGCGTGAAATTTGCACCGGCGTAGGCGTCGCGCATCGTAACAACGTCATTCACCGCGACCTCAAGCCCGACAACGTGATCGTCATTCCGCCCGATCAGTTTTTTCCGAATGACGACACCGAAAAGATCAAAGTCCTCGATTTCGGCATCGCCAAGTTGCGCGACATGTCGCCCGATCAAACGCTCACGCAAACCGGCGTAGTGATGGGCACGCCTTATTACATGTCGCCCGAACAATGTCGCGGCGATGTGCTGGACGCGCGGTCGGACGTTTACAGCTTGAGCGCGATGCTTTACGAAATGCTCACGGGCACGCCGCCCTTCACCGCCAACACGATCACCGGCGTAATCTCCAAGCACCTGACCGAATCGCCCGCGCCGTTGCGTTCGCACCTCGAAAGCATTTCGCCCAGCCTCGAAGCCGTCGTCTTGCGCGCGCTCGCCAAAGACGCGCGTTTGCGGCAAGACGACGCACACGCCTTTGCGCGCGAGTTGCAGCAGGCGCTGCAAGCGCCGGTGTTACAGCCTGAAATAGACGAGATCATCGCGCGCACACTTTCGGGCGGAGCTTCGCTGGGGCCTGATTCTCCGATGCCCGCGAGGCTGGGGGAAAGAAACAGTTTCGATCAACCCACGCACGGTGCGCGCGCGGGCGCGGCGACGGCTGCGGTTTCGCTGGCAGCCGAAGGGCAGGACGGTACGAAAGAAGCGCAACGGTTGAATCGCAACCTCGTCTTTTGGGTTTCGGCCATCGCGGCGTTGATCATTCTCGCCGCCGGCGCAGGTGCGTGGTTGGTGCGCGAAAATTTCGGCGTGACGTTGTTGACGCAAGCTACGCCCGCATCGGTTGAGACGACCTCGCCCTCGCCGTCTTCTTCACCGTTGGTGACAGTTGATCCAAATGTGATTACGGCGACGACTGAACCGGCTGATGCCGCGAGCGATATGCAACCCGCCATCGAAGTCTCGCGCATCGAAAGCGCCGAGAGTTTGATCGTCAACGGCGAACCGCTCACTGAGAAAGACCTAGCAGGCTTGAGCGCCAGCGAATTGCGTTTGTTGCGCAACGCCGTTTTCGCGCGGCACGGGCGCGTATTCGATACGCCTGGCTTGCAGAAATTCTATGCGAGCCGCGCGTGGTACAACGCAAGCGCGGCTTACAGCGATGAACTGCTCACGACCAGCGACCGTGACAATCTCAAAGCGATGCAGGACGCCGAAGCCAAAGCGCGCGCGGCGCAAACGCTTGGCATTCAAGCGAGTAGCCAATCCGGCAGCCAGTCCGGCGGCAAGACCGGCGACAAGTTCGCGCCCGCGTTGGCGCGCGACGAGCGTTTCGACACCGCCTGGGTTGAAGGCGCATCAGGCGCAGGCATCGGCGAATGGATTGCCTTCACGTTCAGACCTGCCGCCATTCAAACGATTGAAATTTATCCCGGCTTTGGCAAAACACCGGAGGCCTTCAAAGCGTATGCGCGGGTGAAACGGGCTACGTTGATTTTTTCTGACGGCACGCGCGCGACGGTCGAACTGTTCGACGAAATGCGGCTGCAAACGGTACGCTTGAGCGCGCCGGTCAAAACGAGTTCGCTGCGCCTCATCATTGAAGAGGTTTACGCGGGCGCGCAAAATGAAGATACGGCGATTGCCGAAATCAATTGGCGATAGCTGAAGGAACAGAAAAACAAGGTAAAGACCATGATCCAACAAGTCGAGCTTAATCAAACCGAGACAGCCTTTTTGCAATCAATCATCGTCAGAGCGACGACTACGTTAGCGGCTAACGAACAGCAGTTATTGGCTTTTCCTGTGGATGAAGGGAAATCGTTGGTTTTGCTGGATGAAAGCCAATATCTGAAATTGCAGGATGAGCTTGAATACGCGGAGGTGCGCAAGGGAATTGAAGAAGGGCGCAAAGACAAAGCGGCTGGGCGTACTCATTCTGTGGCAGAGGTTTTTGCCGAAATCAACGCAAAGTATGGTTTCCCTCCCAGGAAGAAGGCGTAAAAAATGGCCTACTCGGTTGAAGTAACCACCAGAGCCAAGAATGAACTGGATGAGGCGATACGCTACATTGCGCGCTATTCGTCAGATAAAGCGATGCTCCTTTCTTATGAGGCTGACATCGCGATTGAAAGCCTTGCTGAATTTCCTGCCCGTTGCCCGATTGCGCCTGAGTGCCGCCAAGACGAGCGGGACATCAGGCAATTGCTGGTTGGTCAGTACAGGATTCTTTTTGAGATAGAGGATGAAACCGTAACAGTGCTTCAAGTTCGCCATCAGAAACGCCAACCCTTTTCGTTGGATGATATTTAGAGATCATCGTTAGAAAGGATGTGACCGTGACAGGACAACAGCTTGTACTTACCAATACCGACCACGCGGCCTTGCGGTCGGCGCTCAGAGATGCCGCGTTAGCGGGAGCGCCGCCGCTGTATCTATTCACAGGCGAGGGCGAGCCGCTCGTCGTGCTACGAGAAAGCCACTATCAAAAACTTTTAGACCAGTTGGATTTTGAAGACTCTTGCCGAGCAATTAGAGAAGGCATAGCGCAAATTGACGCAGGTTTGGGCAGGCCGTTAGCAGAAGTCGCGGCTGAATTAGAAGCCAGGTTTCACTTCCAGAAATCGCCGGAATCCCTATGAGAAATCGTCCCTCATCCCATTTCCTGATGTTGCTGATCCTGGTTGCGTTGAACGCGCTGGGCTATCTCGCGTTGTATCGCGCGGGCGTGACGCGGGGTTATGCGCCTTCGTTGTTGTTGGCGTTGCGCGATTTGATGTTGTTCGCGCCGATTGTATTCGTCGCCGTTTGGCTCGCGCGGCGGCATAAGTTCGCGGGCGATTGGACGCTGTTTACCGTCGCCATCCTGCTTTTCAGCGTAGGCCAGGTCGTTCAATACCGTTTGTTCACCGATCCCGAATACAGCGCGAAAAGCAAGACCGCCGAGCGGTTGCAGAAAATGAATACGCTGCGGTTGCGTTACGTGAACGACCACTACGACGAGATAAAAAAGCGCGCGCTGTTTGGCGATCCGAACTTTCGCCTCAACGTAAATCAGCAAGCCGAAAACAACGAGCAATACTGGACGTTCACGCGCATCTTCACTTCACCTTCGACCTGGATTTTGTTAGGGGCGCTCATCTTGTTTGCCGCAGGCTTCGCGGTGACGTTGCGCGATGATTGGTTGCTGTGGGTGCAACAGCACAGTTTTCTCATAGGGCTTGTCACGGCGGCTCCGTTTTTATTGATTGCCATTGTCGCTTCGAGCGGCGGCAAATTTTTGGGACGTACGACGCCGTGGGAGCCGGTGAAAATTTCTTTCCTCGTGAGTTACGCCGGAATCTTAGCGATGCACTATCGCAACCTTTCGCGCACCTATTGGGGCTTGCCGCCGGTACGTTTTCTGCTGCCGTTTTTGATCATCGCTTTGCTGCCCGTCGTACCGTTTTTTGCGCTATCTGATTTCGGGCAAATGCTGGTATTTTTCGGCGCTTACTTAACGCTCTATCTCGTCGCCGTGCGCCGCTTGCCGCAAGTCACGATGGCCGTCGTGTTGGTCTTGGTCTTGGTGACGAGTTCGATTTTGCTGGCGGGTACTTACAACACAGTCGTGGACGTTTTCACCGATCAAGCCCATGTCGGAGCCGTCGAGCGCGTGAAAGGTTTGGTCAGCAAAGGCGTACCGCGTCGCATTCATCAACGCTTTCATTTGTGGCTCAACGCGGGTACGCCACCTGACCCTGAAGAGCCGTGGTGGCAGCGTGATGCTGAAGCGGCAGAAGGACGTGGCATATCCAATGAAGATGCGTGGTACAATTCTTACGCCTTTCAACCGTCGCAAGCCTTGTTCGGTGTGAGCGACGGGCGCTTGGTGGGCGCGGGACTCGGACGCGGTTATCCTGAGATCGTGCCCATCGCCGACAGTGATTATATTTATGCCGCGCTCGCCGAAGAGTTAGGCTTGGCCGGCGGCGCGATTGTTATTCTGGCCTTTGTCATTCTGCTCATTGCAGGCATGCGCACCGCCATCGAAGCGCGCGATATGTTCACCAAACTGATTGCGGCGGGCATCACGGCGTTTCTTGGTTTTCAAGCCGTAGTCAATATCGGCGGCGTCGTTCGCATGCTGCCGATGACGGGCATCACTCTCCCTTTCGTTAGTCACGGCGGATGGTCATTGCTGACGAGCTTTTTCATGCTCGGCGTCTTAATGGCTATCTCCCATAGAAATAACACGGCAGTGAGTACCCCTGTGCCAGTGGTTGCGAGCCACTGACCCGCACCGCCACTAACACCCAAAATTTATGGCACTCAAACTCACCGTCGGAACAGTGACTGATCGTGGATTGAATCCGAAGCGTCAGGCGAATGAAGATCGCTTGCTGTCATTGCCGCAAGCCAAACTCTTTCTTGTCGCCGATGGCGTAGGCGGTCGCAAAGGTGGGCAGGTCGCCAGCCAGACCGTCGCTGATGTTTTCAAAAATGCTTTTGAAGACGGACGCGGCGGCAACGATATGCTGGCAGCGTTGAAACAAACGATCAGCATTTGCAACCGCAGCATTTACGATTCGTCGAGCGAGATTGCCGAGTTGCGCGGCATGGCTACGACGGTGGCGCTGGTCGCGGCGATGACCGATTCGCGCGCCATCGTCGGCCACGTAGGCGACAGTCGCGTCTATCGTTTCGACGGCAAAGATTTGATCGGCGAGACGGCGGATCACAGCGAAGTCAGCGACGCGATTCGCGCCGGACTGATTACGCCCGCGCAGGCCGCGCACCATCCGCGCCGCAACGTCATCAACCGCGCCGTCGGAGCCGAACAGGAAGTCGAAGCCGATTTCAAAATCGTACCGCTCAACGACAAGACCAGTTTTTTGTTGTGCAGCGACGGGATTACGCGCCATCTCAGCGACGCTGAACTCACCGACCTGTTGCGCGCGAATGCGCATCCGCAAAAAGTTTGCGACCGGATGAAAGACATTTGTTTTGAGCGTGGCGCTGAAGACAATCTCACCGCCGTCGTCGTAGATTTCGGTGAACGCAGTTACCGCGAACTGCCCGCGCGTCAAGCAGCTAATAGTCAGGCTGGTAAGGTCGCCGCGACCGCGAACGGCGCTCCGCCCAATCGCGGACGCATTGAAGTAGATGTCTCAGCGCAGGATTCTCCGATCACCGGCCCGCTGAAGGCTCCGAAAAACGCCGCCGTTAGCGGCAGGCTCACGATGATCGAGATGCCTGCTTACGAACCCGAACCTCGCACGCCGAGCATGCCGCCTAGGAGTGAAGCTCCGGTCAGCAGCGCTCCCAGCATGTTCACCGCCGACCGCAAGGCGAATGCGCAAACTTCCAGTGCCGCCGCCGCGAACGAAAACAAAGGTAGCAGCAATATCAGTTTTTGGGACAAGCCTGCCGACAAGAAATCAGACGGGTCATCTTCTGGAGGACGTGCTGTCGAATCAGTTGCTTCATCATCGTCACGCGGACGCGATTCGCTGACGGGACGCGATTACATCGTGGTGTTTTTCTATCTTGCCTTGTTAGCGGCGGCCTTCGGCTTCGGACGCTATTTCGATGAAGTCGTCGGTTGGGTTACGGGCGAACCTGTAGCGACAGCCGAACGTAATGCTGCGGGCAAGGCAGTGAGCGTAGATGCCGACTTGATGGCTGCGCGCCAGCTTTTCAACGCCGGACGTTTCGACGCCGCGCAAAAGCAATTTGAATCGCTCGTCGGCAAAGCTCCGTCGAACGCGCAATACCAACTCGGACTCGGCGCGGCATTGGCGGAGTTAAACAAACCCGCTGAAGCTCTGAAACCCTTGCAGGAAGCCGTCCGGCTCGACCCGAAACTGTCAGAAGGTTACGTGCGACTGGCGATGGTTTATTCCGCGTTGAAAGATCAGAAGAATGCAGATGATGCGTTGCGGCGAGCGGCTGCGTTAGGGCAATAGGAATGCGTGAACCCTTTGAAAGTTGGCTCCCTGACGTTGTAGCAGATGAGATTGTTGTTGCCCCGGAAAACATCGGCGATGAGGCGCAGGGGAATTTTTGGTCTTTCTCTCTTTCGTCCGAACAAGCACTCGCGGTGACGGTTGCCGACTTAGAAAAGTTTCTCAAGCATGTCATTGAAGCTCGGCGTTTAGCCTTGCAGTTACGAGGAATGAAAGCGGGAGCTATGCGTTTTTACTGCTGGCACGATGACCAAGCCGCGCAATTGCGTTTGAGTCTCGTTTCGACAAGCCACGGTCGGTTGCCGTTCGGTGGCAAAATCGTTGAAACGGATTATTTGAACGAGGTCTTACTTTCATTCCTGCTGTCGCCTTATCACGATGGTGTGCCTATGAGTGAACTGAGGGAAGTTGGTTCCGATGAAAACGAACTCAATGAAAAACCGATTAGCTTGCGTGTGTGGTCTGCCGAAATACCATAAACACGCCACCACCGAAGAAGGTGCTGCGCTGCTCTCAACTCCGCACTCCGCACTCCGCACTCCGCACTCACGTTATGCCTGAACTAAAGCTGGAAAATAGTTTGGTGGATGATCGTTACGCGGTGCGTGAGCGGCTCACTTGGGGCAGCTTTGCCGAAATCTGGATTGCGCGCGATCAACAGACGGCGCGTGAAGTCGTTCTCAAAACGCTCAACACGAGCTTGCAGGGTACGCCTGACCCCGACCTAGAACGCACGCTCGTCGAGAACTTTCAAAACGAAGCCGTCGCGCTCGATCAAGTGCGGCATCCGCACGTCATCTTGCGGATGGGGCACGGTACGGCGGCTGATTTGCGCGATGTGCCGTTTCATTATCTCGTGCTTGAATACATGCCCGGCGGCGATCTCGCGCAATGGTGTCGCCAGCTACCGAACAATCGCCTGTCGCTCGAACGCGCGCTGGCTTACATCCAGCAGGCTTGCGAAGCTCTCGCTTTCGCGCATCAGCACGGCATCATTCACCGCGATCTCAAGCCCAATAATTTTTTGCTTAGTGCCGATCACCAAACGCTCAAGATCGCCGATTTCGGCGTAGCCAAACTCAAAGCCGGAGACGCCTCTGAAATCACGCGCGTCGGCACGAACGCTTACGCTCCGCCCGAACATCACCCTGATAAGAAGGCTGACGAGAAAGGCAGCATCACGCGCGTAGAGCGTCTCACCGCCGCCGCCGATATTTATTCGCTGGCGAAGACGGTTTACACCTTGCTGTGCGGACGCACGCCGAGCGCCTTTGTTTGCCAGCCCGTGACGGCCTTGGCTGACGAACTTAAAAACGAACTGTGGGCTACGCCTTTGTTGAAAGTGTTGGAACGCGCTACGGCGCACGAACCGTCGGCGCGTTACGCTTCGATCATCGAATTCTGGAGCGACCTCGCCAGCGTCGCTGCGTTGGGCAACACCGCGACCGACGAAGAAACGCAAGTGCGTCCGCGCTTGAATGTAGACGCTTTCAACGTGCCTACGCGACCCGATATGCCCGCGTTCAATCCGACGCTGGCGAGTACTTCCGGGGCAGTGGCAGTGGCGGCAACGGCTACGTTGGAAGCTGCTGCCCAGCCCGTGATTGCGCCTGCGCCAGTTACGAATGGACACCACGCGCCCGTTAAAGAGTTTGGCGGACGCAAGTTCACGGTGGATTTGCCGCACGCCGCACCGGTCGCACAAGCTGCCGTTGTTGCCAAAGCGCCTGCGCCCAAGCCGCCCAAGCTGCCAAAGCCGGATGCTGCAACGAAACCATCCGTCGCATTTGTTGCTGCGTGGCGCAAAGCCGTTACACCGAACGTGCGCCGCCGGTTGTTCCCCGTCTTGTTAGCCGCTGCTTTATTGGGCGTCATCGTCACGGTCTATCAGCAAGTACGGCGCAACGGCGTGCCCGTTGCGTTCGGTCAGCCCGGCCAGATCGAAGTGCTGCGCGAAAAGCTCAACGTCCGTGTAGGGCCGAGCCAACAGACGACGGTGCTGGGCGTGATTGCGCGCGATTCGCGGCATCGTGTGTTGGAAGGCGACGAGCAAGGCTGGCTGCGCATTGAGGTCAGTCAATGGGACGAATCAGAGCAACATCAAAATGAGCGGCAAGGGTGGATTTATTTGCCCGGCAATGCGAAAGTGACCGCGCGTCGTTGGTAGCGACTGTATCGCAACCTGTTAGGTTGCGAGGCCGTGGTAAAGCACCCTTTTGGGGCAATGCGTTACTTCCCAAAACTCGGCAACCTGACAGGTTGCCATACAGTTTTAACTGATATGCCGATAGGTAATTTACTCAACGATTTTCGCAAGTGGCTCGATGGCGAAGAGGCTGCGACCTTCAAGACCGAAGAGCAGCAGCCCAAGCCGCGCCGCGCGCTGGAAGAGTTTCTCGTATCCATCGCGCGCGAAATCGAAACTGTGATGCAACGCGAAATGTTCACGCCGCCGGGCGGGCCGACATACATCCCGCGCGAGTATCTCGTATTCCTGAGCCGCGAAGACGACACCGAATGGCAGGGCGACAAGCGCGAAGGTTTGCAACGTGGCCTCTTTCACGTGCTGTCAGAGCGCGCGCAGGAATTGGTCGGGAAGCAGGACTTGCAAACCAAAACCTTCGCGGTTGAGTTGCGCGTAGACGGTACGCTCGAAAAAGGGAAGTTTCGCGTACAGCCCGTGTGGGACAGTTCCGCGCCCAAGACTGAAGTGAAGCCGCGCCGCAAACTCGAACCGGTAGTTGAGCAGCCGGTGAATTCATTGCCGACAGTGGTTGACGCAGAAGCCGAAGCGACAATTGTGCGTCCGCGCAATGCGCTGTTCGCGGTTGAATACGCGCTGAACGGTGTGACTGAGACGGTCAAATTCTTTCAGCCTGCGATTTCTATCGGACGCGGCTCGAAAGATTTCCCGGTGGACTTACGCCTTAAAGACGATCTCGAAATTAGTCGCCGACAGGCTACGTTGACGCGCGACGGCGAAGGCCACTTCACGCTGTTGTGCGAAGGCCGCAATCCCGTCGAGGTCGAAGGCAATGAGATACTGCAAGGCGCAAGCGCGCCGGTCGTTCCCGGTCAGGCTTTTAAGATCGGGACGTATGAATTGAAGATCGTTTGAGAAGCAAAGCCAATGAAGCTTTGCTGCCCCGCCTTTTATCGGTGACAGCTTGCCGATTCCAATTTTCCCCAGGCGTGTTTCGACATGCCTTTTTACGAGGAGATTTCTAGCGATGCCGTCTATTCGTAACCT
>JAYSVR010000555.1:0-3461 GCA_043718445.1 Acidobacteriota bacterium
CTTTAGTCCGCACAGTCGCTCAATTGCGAGACGTGCGGACTAAAGTCCACACAACGGGTCACAGGCTGAAGCCTGCGCCACGCCGCTTACCTGCCAATGCCTTCGACCACGTAACCCGCCCAATAGTGCGGCGCGCTCCAACGCTTGTTAGTGCGCATCACGACTTGCGCCGAATGCAAAGCCGCCGTCGGCGTCTGTTTTAGCGTGAACAGGTTTTCATAAAACAGCCGCATGAATTCGCGCGAGGCTTCGCGGTCAACTTCCCAAAGGCTGGTCATCACGTTGCGAACTCCGGCATACATCATGCCGCGCGTGAGGGCGACGAGGCCTTCGCTGCGCGAGGGATTACCCAGTGCCGTGCGCGCCGAAGGCAGCGTGATGAGTTGGGCGTTGAGATTGAGTTGATAAAGGTCGGCCAGCGAAACGAAGCCCGGTTGCGGCTGACCTTCAGCATTGACCAGCGACAGCGCGAAGCCGGAAAGCTCAGGTCGTGCCGCGTTGATAAAAACCGGTACGTCAAGATGCAATGCATAAAAGTCGCTGTAATGTCCGGCCTGCAAGTTCGCGCGCGTCGCGTTGAAATCGTAGGCCTTGAACATCAGCCCTTTATAAAGCTCGTCCCAGTTCAATCGAATGCCGCGCCGCGTCAACGCTCGCTTCGTGAATTCAGCCAGCGCCGGATCGTTCACCATCTGCGCGAGTGCTTCGGGGTAAACGTCTTTTTCTTTGCCACGTACGGCAGCCGGAATGCGTGCGTCGTTGGTTTGCAGCACAGGATCAGAGACGACAGCGAGGTCGCGGCCTTCAGTGCGTTTGGGCGGCGGCGTATCGCGCAGGAACGCCAGCGCATACGACGACGGCAGCGACGCGATCTCGCGGCGGAACGACAGTTGGCGTGTCTTGTCTTCATAAAGCGCGGCAAAGGGTACGTAATGCAACGCGCCGTCCGGTACGATCCAGAGTTTGTTGACCTTAAATTGCGTCGCCAGCGGCGTGATGATGAGCTTGCTCAATTCGCGTAACAGCGGCTCGGTGTTGGTGGCAGGTTGCGCCGAAGCCTGTGCCAGTCGCTGGGCCAGTTCTTCAATCACTGCTCCCCGCCCTAGCGCGTAACTCTTCGCTTCGGTTTTGGTGATGTACCAAGCGGTGCTGCTCTCGGTGCCCAGCGCGTATTCGAGCAATGCCGTGTCTTCATCCAACAAGGCTTGAATCTCACTGAAGTTCAGCGCCTTCGGACGCGCCAGCAAAGCGTAGCGCGGATGATTATCGAAGAGTTCTTTTTGCAGCTTTTGGTATTGCCCTGTGAGCGCATCGGCCTGCTGATTGAGCTTGGCAAGTTGCGCTTCGGGTCTGCGCGACTCAAGGGCTTGTGTGCGTTCTGCTTCGACCTGGCGAATTTGGGTCAGCACCTCGCGTTCGCGCCGCAACGCGTCGGGGTCAGCCCATGCTGAAAAATCAACTTTCGCCAGATTGAGAAAGTCGAGCAGGTTGTTGGTGCGCAACCGCTCGCTCAACTGAAACGCCAGTACGTCAGAGCCAGCTTGCAGCTTGCGCGAGTTTTCCTGCATCAACAGGTCAAGATAAAGCGAGTATTCGACCCGCTTGCCGTATTTCAATAACTCCGCTTCATAGGCGCGACGGCGTGGCGACTCGCTCAACGCGAAGGCGGCTTCTGAATCTCTCAGCGCGCCGGCTAGATCGCCCATCAAGTTCGCGGCACGGGCGCTCATCACCAGCGACTCGTATTCCCACAAATAATGGCCGAGCCGTTTCGCCAAACCGTGAGCGCGCCGCCCAGCCTCATAGGCGGCGGGATGATCGTTGAGTTTGGTGGCAAGGCGGCATTGCAAAAAAGCGACCTGCGTTTCGGCCAAACGTTCACCGTGCAGCTTAACCAGTTCGTTGGCGCGCGTCAGTGCGGGTCCGACATCGGCGGTTTGGTTGAGGTCGAGCGAAGTGCGCGCAAAACCGATTTGCACGACGCTTTCGACTTCAGGCTTCGTATAAAACTGCGCGAGTTGCCGCGCTTCGCGGTAAGCCGTCAGCGCCTTTTCATTATTGTTCGCCGCAAACCAGAGTTCGCCCAAGTGGTATTGCAACGACGATTGCATCGCCTTGTCGCCCAGCGCTTGGCTCAACGCGAGGGCTTTGGTGAACGTGGTGCGCGCGTCGTCAGTTTCACCGAGCGCGAGTTGCAATTCGCCTACGCGATTTTGCAGCGCGAGTTCAGCGGGTTTGTCATTCAACGTGCGACGCAACAGCATCGCTTGGGTGAAGGCTCCGGCGGCGCGACCTTTATCTTTCAAGTCCAGAAAAGACTGTCCCAACAATTCGTAACCGTCGGCTTCCCAGCTTTTGTTTTCGAGTTCGTGGCAGATCGGAATGACTTCCTGCGCGGTGGTCACCGCCGCTGCGAACAGGGCTTGCTGACGCTGCGCTCGAATTTTCTCGAACAGCAAACGCGCCTGTTCGCTCTTGTCACCCGTGGTTTTGAAATAAGGCACGAGCTTGTCAACACACTTCACCGCTTCGCCATATTCGTTAAAGGCGTTGTGAATGCGGCAGAGTCCTTGTCGCGCGTTGGCTTCAAGTCCTGAATCTTCCAGGTTGAAACCCAACATTGCCGCGCGCGAAAAAAAGTCGCGGGCTTCCTGACTGTTGTTGAGGTCGAGCGCCAGTTGTCCCATCTGCAACAAAGTACTCGCGCGCCAGGCGTCTTCTTTCAGGTTTTGCCAGATGAGCAAGGCTTGCTCGAAATAAGTCCAAGCCTGTTTGCGTGAAGCCGTATCGCCTTGCGCGGCGAGCTTGTTCGCTTCGGTGGCGAGCGTTTGCGCCTTGAAAAGTTTGCGGTCGTCTTCGGTGGTGGGATGCCGGTCCGTGAGTTTGATGACGTAAAGCCCCGCGCTATCGCGCGTCGCGCCTGTGACCTTGATGCGCACTTCCGTACCCGCTTCAGTCAACAGATAAAGCGGTTCGCTGCCTTTGGTCGAAGTGCGTACGTTGACGCGCGCAAAATCTTTCCCTTCGCCCACGGTGGCCGAAACAACGACATCAGCGTTGCGCTGTTCGACTTCGACACGCGCCGATTCGTCTTTCGACAGATTGACGCGAAAGAGATGCTCGCGGCTGCCCGAAATGGTTCGCTCAACCGGCGTATCCAATTTAAGCAAGGTGATATTTTCAGGCCGCTGTTGTGCGGTCACCGCATGGCGCGCTGCCCAACCCGTCCCAATCACCAACAGAGTTAGCATGGCGGCTAACCAAAAACGCAAAGACATAACAGAATTCCTCAAAACGTAATGATGGCAATGCCCGCGACCTAACCGTCGCGCGACGAGTGATTATTCATGGGGAAGCAAGATAAATGTTGAAACGCGGTCAGTGTAATGCGTCCGGCACAGGCTGTCACCCCGCCTGTGAGGTTCGGTCAGAAGTTTAGTAAAGAGAGCAGTGGCGACCTG
>JAYSVR010000556.1:0-33592 GCA_043718445.1 Acidobacteriota bacterium
CGGAGTGCGGAATGCGGAGTGCGGAATCGCCGCCAACTCCGCACTCCGCACTCCGCACTCCGCACTTGAATTATGGTCATATACAGAAAAGAAGAAGACCTCGAAAAACCGCTCAGTCTCGACGAACTAACTCCGCGTCAGATCGTCGCCGAACTCGACAAGCACGTCATCGGACAAAACGCCGCTAAAAAAGCAGTGGCCGTCGCGTTGCGCAATCGCATTCGCCGCCAAAAGCTGGACCCTGATATGGCGCAGGACGTGATGCCCAAAAACATCATCATGATCGGTTCGACCGGCATCGGAAAAACCGAAATCGCGCGGCGTCTCGCACGGCTGTCGGCTTCGCCGTTTCTGAAAGTCGAAGCCTCGAAATTCACCGAGGTCGGTTACGTAGGCCGCGATGTCGAATCCATGATTCGTGATCTCGTCGAGATTGCGGTTGATTTGGTGCAGGCCGAGAAGTTCGAAGAGATCGCCGACAAGGCCGAGCAAAACGTAGAAGAACAAATCCTCGATTTGTTGTTGCCGCCCAGCAAAGCCATCGCGGGCGAACTTGATACCGCGATTGACGTGATTTCACCTTCTGCCACAACGCAGCAGGAAACTTATACGCGCACGCGCGAAAAGCTCCGTCAGCAATTGCGCGAAGGCAAGCTCGACGGACGCATCGTTGATCTCGAAGTGCGCGAGCGCAATTTCCCTTCGTTTGAAATCATCAGCAATCAGGGCGTCGAAGAGATGGACATCAACATTAAAGACATGATGCCCGGCCTGTTTGGCAACAAGACCAAACAGCGCAAGATGCGCGTTGATGAAGCGATGGATTACCTGCTCGAAGAAGAAAAGCAAAAGCTGGTGGATATGGACGTGGTCGCCCGCATCGCCCTCGACCGCGTAGAGCAATCGGGCATCATCTTCCTCGACGAAATTGACAAGATTGCCGGACGCGAAGGCGGTCACGGCCCAGACGTTTCGCGCGAAGGCGTGCAACGCGACATCCTGCCCATCGTCGAAGGCACGACGGTCAATACGAAATACGGGATGGTCAAAACCGACCACATCCTGTTCATCGCCGCCGGTGCGTTTCACGTCGCCAAGCCGTCAGACCTCATCCCTGAATTGCAAGGGCGCTTCCCGATTCGCGTCGAATTGCAACCGCTCACGCGCGACGATTTCAAACGCATTCTGACCGAACCCAAAAACGCGCTGACCAAGCAATACATCGCGCTGCTCGAAACCGAAGGCATCACGCTCGAGTTCACCGAAGACGCCGTAGATTCCGCCGCCAACTTCGCCTTTCAAGTCAACGAAACCACCGAAGACATCGGCGCGCGCCGCTTGCAAACCATTCTCGAAAAGGTGCTCGAAGACATTTTGTTCGAGGCTCCCGACCTGCCCGAAAAGCATCAGCGCATTGACGAGGCTTATATCTCGCGGGCGCTCTCAGACATTGTGAAGAATGAAGACCTCTCTCGGTATATTTTGTAAGGACGCAACAACTTGTTAAGGCAAAAGGCAAAAGGCAAAAGGCAAAAGGCGAAAATGTGGAACTCACTCTATTTTATTCAGAGGCGAGTTCCTCACTTTTGCCTTTTGCCTTTTGCCTTTTGCCTTTTGCCTTTATTTCTCTCGGCTTGCGGAAAAATCGGCGACCCGCTGCCGCCCATTCCGCGCACGCCGTTGATCGTCAATGAACTCAATGTCACGCAGCAAGGTTCGAAATTGATCGTGAGCATTCCGCTGGTACGCGCGCCGCGCACGACTGCGCCGCAAGCCGTCGTCATTTATCGCCTGATCGAAAACCTCGCCGCGCCCGGCGGCATCACGCAAGAAACCTTTGCCGCACGCGCTTCGGTTATTAAGGAATTGCCGCTCGACAAACTGGTCGTAGGTTCCACAGTACTGACTTATCAGGACGAGTTGGATTTGAACGCGCAGCCCAAAGGCGCGCGGTATCGTTACGCCATTCGCCTGCTGAACGCTGACGGACGCGCGGCTGATTTCTCGAACTACGCCTTGATCGAACCGCTGGCTGACTTGGCGGCGGCTCCGGCTGAATTGAAATCGCAACTCACGCAAACCGAATTGGTCATCAGTTGGACGCCTTCTGCCGCCAACGAAAACGGCACGACGCCCGCGAATGTGTTCGGCTATAACCTGTATCGCAAAGCGGGTGACGCACTCACCAAACTCAATCCGCAACCGCTCAAGACTGCGCGTTACGTGGACAAGGCTTTCAGTTTCGGCATGAATTACGAATACCTCGTGCGTCCGTTGTCGGCTGCGCCCGGCAAGACGACCGATTTGATCGAAGGCAATGCGAGCGCAGCGTTGACCATTCAACCGCTCGATACCTTTGCGCCTGCCAAACCATTCACGCCGACGATTGCCTCGACCAACGCGCAGATGTCGCTGTTCTGGGCCTCTAACGCCGAAGCTGACTTGGTGGGTTACAACATCTATCGCGCCGAAGACAAAGCCGCGCCCGATGCACAATGGGTCAAGCTCAACGCCAAGACGCATACGCCGACGACCTTTCGTGATGAGCGAGTACAAGTCGGCAAGACCTATTTTTACCGCATCACAGCCGTAGACAACGCGGGCAATGAAAGCAGCAAATCAGAAATCGTCAGCGAAACCGTTAGTCCGTAATTCGGAGGAATCCATGCAACGTCATCTTTTCGCCCTCGCAATCTGCCTTTGCGCGTTCACAGCTTTTGCGCAATCGCCAAAGCCCTTGCCGCCCTTGCGCGAACAAGCCGACATCCAACAGCAATGGCTCAAGCTGCGGCTCGAACGAGTTTTACCCGCATTGATGCGCAAGCACGGCATCGAGATGTGGCTGGTGATCTGCCGCGAATACAACGAAGACCCGGTCTATCGTTCGCTGACTTCGCCGACGGTATTCGCCGCGCGACGACGTACGATTTTGGTCTTCCATGACAGAGGGCATGACAAAGGCAATCAGGTTGAACGCCTCGCGCTCGGCGGCGGATCGAACGGCGGCCTATATGAAGTTTATCGTGACCCTGACAACGCAGGCCGCGAACTTTATCTCGAAGGCCAATGGCTCACGCTCAAAAAATTGATTGCCCAGCGCGACCCTAAAACGATTGGCGTAAACATCTCGGCTACGCATGCTTTCTCCGACGGCCTCTCGGCGGGCGAATGGGAGAAGCTGCAATCTTTGCTGGCTGGGCTGGATGAAAAATATCGCAACCGCATCAAGCGCGCCGAAGAGTTGCCGCTTGAATACATCGCCACGCGCCTGCCCGAACAGTTGCCGATCTATCGCCAGATGCAGGAACACGTGCATTCCCTGCTCACGCGCGCTTTCAGCAACGAAGTCATCACGCCCGGCAAGACTACGAATCAGGACGTCGTCTGGTGGTTGCGCCAACAAACGCACAACGCGGGTTTCGGTACTTGGTTTCAAACAACGGTGCGCGTGCAGCGGCAAGGCTCTGGCATTCCTTCGAACCTCGCTGAAGACGCGCCCGTCGTGATCGAACGCGGCGACGTATTGCATTGCGATTACGGATTGACGGCAATGGCTCTGGCGACGGATACGCAACACATGGCGTATGTGCTAAAGCCCGGCGAACATGACGCGCCGCAGGGCATTCAAGCCGCGTTGCTAAACACGAACAAGATGCAAGACATCCTGATGGGCGAAATGAAACCTGGTCGCACCGGTAACGAAGTCCTCGCTTCATCTATCGCCGCGATGAAGGCTGCGAAAATCAACGGCACGTTTTATACGCATCCCATCGGCGACCACGGCCACGGCGCAGGCCCGCTCATCGGCTTGTGGGATCGGCAGGAAGGCGTACCCGGTCACGGCGACGTGAAACTCATTCCCAACATGTGGCATTCGATTGAACTCGGCGCGCGCACTCCCGTGGCCGAATGGGGCGGCGCTGAATTATTCGTCGGACAGGAAGAAGACGCCGTGATGGATGGCGACGGCAAAATGAGTTGGGTGTTGCGGCGACAGACGAAATATCATTTGGTTAAATAACACTTGCGCAGTTAGCAATTCCCCCTCTGAGCAACTAGCGCAGCAAGCAAGGAGGAGGGAGCGAAGATGTTTTTATTTACGTGTAAGGCGGGGACATGCGCGTCTCGCCTGCTGTTGGCGTTGGCGTTTTACTTATGCGCGACGTTCAACAATGTGGCAAGCGGGGCGGCGCAAACCGCTGAAGTCAAAGTCATCACCAAAGACGAACTCGCTAAACCAGTCTCACAGGTTAGCGTCGAGCTTAAATCAACCAACCAAACTTTAACGGCTGAAACCGATGCGAAAGGCGAAGCCGTATTCAAAGCCGTCACGCCCGGCACTTATGAAATCATCGTCAGCCGCGCGGGCTTCGAGACCTTGAGCAAACCGAATATCGCCGTCACGCGCAACGCGCCGACGATTGTCGAATTCACGCTCGTACCCAAAATCAACGTCAGCGACAAAGTCGAAATCACAGCGACGAACGCCGCCGCCAACCCGATTGAACAAGGCGCTTCGCCGTCGCAGGACTTGCAACGCGAGCAAGCCAAAGACACGACGAATCGGCCTGACACGGTGAGCGATACGTTGCCGCTGTTGCCGGGCATCGTACGCACCGATCAAGGCCAGTTGCGCATCTTCGGCGGCAACGAAAACCGCAGCGCGCTCGTGGTGAATTACGCCGACGTGACCGACCCCGCGACCGGGCAGTTCGGCTTGACCGTACCGATTGATAGCGTGCAAACGATCAACGTGTTTCGTACGCCTTATCTCGCGCAGTTCGGACGTTTCACTGCTGGCGTCGTATCGGTCGAAACGCGGCGCGGCGGCGACAAGTGGAATTACGAAATCAATGATCCATTCCCTGAGTGGCGTTTCTTGCGCGGACGCATTCGCGGTTTGCGCGATGCCACGCCGCGCGTGACGGTCAATGGCCCGCTCATCAAGAACAAGCTCTATCTTTCGCAAGGGATCGAATACAACCTGAAACATCCGCGCGTGCTGGCGCTGACCTTTCCCAACAACGAGACCGTCAACGAATCGGTCAACGCTTTCACGCAACTCGATTACGTAGCCTCGGCGACGCATTCGATGATGGGCACGTTGCACATCGCGCCCCGCAAGTCGCGCTGGTTCAATCTCGATTTTTTCAATCAACGTCCGGTGACGCCGAATTTCAGCGCGCGCGATTACACGGGCACAGCGGTTGATCGTTTGTCGTTCGGCGCGAACCTGCTCGAAAGCGTCGTCTCGGTTAAGCGCGCCGATCAAGACGTATGGCCGCAAGCCGTCGGAGAAATGACGCTCGCGCCCACGCAAAATTTCGGCAGCTATTTCAACGAACAGAATCGCAATTCAAGCCGCGTCGAATGGCTCGAGATGCTGTCGCTCGCGCCGCGCAAAAGTTTTATCGGTGACAGCAACTGGAAGTTAGGCGGCGGACTGACGCGCACGTATAACGACGGCGTTTATCTGGCGCATCCGATCAACATTCAAGACCTGCGCGGCAATTTGCTCAAGCGCATAGAGTTCGCGGGCGGCGCGCCTTATGACCGACAAGACACCGAAGCCATTGCCTTCGCGCAAAACCATCTCGTGGTGAATCAAAGTTTAGCGATAGATTTCGGCGCGCGCTTCGAGTGGCAATCCATTACCGGCGTCGCACGCATCGCGCCGCGCATCGGCATTGCGTGGACGCCGTTCGGCAATACGAAAACCGTGATTCGCACTGGTTACGGATTGTTTTATGACCGCGTGCCGCTGAACGTTTTCGCGTTCGATAAATTCCCTGAACAGACCGTGACAGTAATGGGCGCGGCTCCGATTCGTTATCGCAACGTGACCGGTTCGGTCTCGACCAAAGATGGCGCGCTGGTTTTTCGCAACGGCAAGGCAGGCAACTTTGCGCCGTATTCAACTACGTGGACGCTCGAAGGCGAGCATCCCATCACTAACTTCGTGCGCTTGCGGCTGGGCTATCAGGAAAGCAATTCGCACGGACTGGTTACGCTCGTGCCTAACGCGAATGCAAACGTGTTGAGTGGTGGCGGGCAGTCGCGCTATCGGCAGTTTGAAATCACTACGCGCATCGGCGTGCGCGAAACGCAAAACCTGATGGTGTCTTATGTGCGTGCGCGTTCACGCGGCGATTTTAATGAATTCGCCAATTACATCGGCAGCTTCCCCGTGCCGGTGATTCGTCCGAACTTCCGTACCAGCTTGCCCGCCGATTTGCCGAATCGTTTATTGATTTGGGGACGCCTCACCTTGCCGTGGCAGATTCGCTGGGCACCGTTGGTCGAATATCGCAATGGCTTTCCTTACTCCATCGTTGATGCCGCGCAAAATTATGTAGGAGTGCCGAACGCCATCGGGCAACGCTATCCGAATTTCTTTTCGCTTGATGCGCGCTTCGCCAAAGACCTGCCGATCAACCAGCCGGTCGCCAAGATTTTGCGCTACAAGTTGAGCGATCCGACTTATGTGCGCGTGTCGTTCAGCGTCTTCAACCTGACGAATCATTTCAATCCGCTGGCGCTGCGCAACAACGTCGCCGACCCTGAATTCGGGCTGTTCTTCGGACAAAACAAGCGGCGCTTCCGCGTAGATTTCGATTTGATCTTTTGAGCGAACCGGACACCAACAACAGTACTGAATGCGCAGAAAAGCGCGGAACCCGTAGAAAGGGTTAATCCTTTCCGTGTATTCCGCGCTTTTCCGTTTGTTCCGCGTTTTGCTTTGTGTGTTATCGCAAGGCGAACATCACTGAATGTTAATCATTACCGTGTTGGCGGTTTTAGCGCCGATGGTCAAGATTACGTTGATCTCGCCGCGTCCAATCAGGGAGCGCGGGATTTCAGCGTTGACCTGATCTACGCCGACTAAACTTTGGTGCGCACCGGCGAATGAAACAGTCGCCGCCGTACCGCCCATCGTCATCGTCGCGGGCGTAGTGCCACCGCGAATGCCCGTGCCAAAAGCGATCAGGAAAACCTTTTCGCCCACCGGCCCCAAGCTGATCGGCTTCGGAACCCATTTGGAAGTTACCGCGTCGAGTTGCATGAGTTGCTCATTCACCCGCGTGTTGTTTGCTCGCACCCGCAAAATATAAGCCGCTGGTACGCCCTTGCCGTTGGCGTTAGCGGTGAACAGCCCCGGCGCACACGCCGTAACGGTGATCGTGCCTTGCGATTGCGAGCCGTCGCTGGAATTCACAGTGATGGTGGCGACGCCTGCCGCAGTTCCCGCCGGAACCAAAAAGTTGATCTGTCCGGCTGACACGAAAAACAACTGCGCCGGACGCGACGAGCCTGCGGAATCAAGCACGTTGACTGTCGTATTGAGCAGATTGGTGGGTAACGGAAGCGTAGTGCTGGATTGCGCCCCCGTCGCCAACGTCGTACCGAAAGCGGCAATGATACCGTCAATCGTCGTTTCTGCGGCGACCGCATAGCTGGCAGCTGAAACCGAAGCGAGTGATTTAACGGCAACACTGCCGGTCACTGCCGTCCACACCGAACCCGTCCAACGTGCCAGGCCGTTGACGTTTACCGAGTTGCCGATGTTGTTATAAGCCTGAGTGAAAATTCCGCCGGCATAAACTTGGCCGTCCGCGACGGCTAAGGCATGCACTTCGCTATTCACACCGTTGCCGCCAACAGCCGCCGCTGCGCCAAAGAGCGTCCAGGCTGTGCCGTTCCAGCGCGCCAGATAGCTCGCGAAAGTCAGCGAGCCATTCGTGTTTTTCACGTTTTCAAAATCGCCTGCGACATACAGAAAGCCGCCGCTGTAATTAAGCTCAGTGACCACTTGATCTACGCCATTGTTGTTGACGTTGGTGGTGCCGTTCAGAGTTGACCACGTCGTACCGTTCCAACGTGCAATGTTGCTGGCTTGCGGCCTATCAGTAAGCGAGTTTTTCGCGAAGGGAAAGAAGCCACCGACAAACAACGTCGTGCCATCAGTCGTCAACGCATGAACGTCTCCGCCGGTGCCGTTGGTATCAGCCGTCGCCGATTCCACGCCCATGGCAAACCAGTTGTTGCTGGTGAAATTCCAGCGCGCGATACAGGCAACGTGTACGACTGAGTTATCGGCGCGAAACACGGCGGGAAAATTGCCGCCGATATACAAATTGTCACCCATGACTGCCATGTCATAAATTTCATAAGGCGAGGCCGCGCCGAGTCCCTTAGCCAGGCTCGACCACGTCGAAGTGGCGGGGTCCCAGGTGGCGACTTGAAATACGTCAACCGCAACCGTGGCGCTGTTGAAAGCCTGCTTAAACGTACCGGCAAAATAGAGCTTGCCGTTTCTCAACACCGACGAAGTTACGTCACCGTTGAAACCATTCTTTTGCGGCCCTACGCCCGAACCCAACGCTGACCACGTTGACGTAGTCGTGTTCCAACGCGCCACAGAATTGGCGCTCACAAATTGACCGGTGCGGTTATCAACTCCTTCAAACAAACCGCCCACATAGACATCGTTGCCGACCACGGTGATCGTCGAGACGCCGGTTTCGCTAGTGGTGCCCCTGACGCCGTTGCCGTTCGCCACTAAATCTGCGCCCAACGCAAACCAGCGCTGGCTCACCATGTTGTAACGCGCGATGCGGTTGGCCGCGATGCCGCCAATCGTGGTGAAGCTGCCGCCCACATAAATATCATTGCCGCTGACCACCATCACTTTAACGACTACAGGCGAGTCCTGCGCGGCACTGGTCGGTGCCGCCACCAGATAGGGCGCGCCTTTGGCGTCGAGTTTGATGTATTTCTCAGTGCCCTTTTGACTGTCAGCGAAAGTGCTGGCCGAGACTTTTCCTTCGATGAACACTACCGAAAGCAATAAGGCCGCAAAGGCCGCAGCCATTACGCCCAGACGGTGGTGAAAATTTATTTTGCCCATAACATTCCTCATGACTTAACTCCTGACTTGGTGTGATTCGGTTCCTCCTGAGAACCGCCGTGAGAACAAAAGATATTGCCAAAAAAAAAACAGCCGGAAGGCCTCACTCCTTCCGGCTGGCAAGCATTCGACTGCGAACCTACACACGTCGAAACTCAACTCTTGGTTAAACACACACGACAGGCAGCGGGCGTACGGCTCTGAGTGTGTGCGCTGCTACTGCCGGTTATTTCAAACTCACCTTAACGGCGTTCGATTCTTTGCCGTTAATGCGCAGGACGAAATCAATTTCGCCGCGTCCCATCAACTCGCGCGGGACTTCGATATTGATCTGGTCTACGCCATAAAAATCGCCTTGCGCGCCCGCGTAAGAAACCGAGACGGGTTCACCGCCGAGAGTCGCAGTGACTTCGCTCAACGAAGCGCGTCCGCGAACGCCTGTGCCGTAAAAAGCGATGAATACGCGGTCGGCGGTCGGCCCCGGTTCAATCGGCAACGTGACCCACTGGCTCGTTTCCACCTCATACCGCGCCATGACTTCGAAGTAATAAGCCGAACCGCGAATGCGCAACGCAGTACCAGCAGCGACACCAGTGCCGTTGCCGTTCATGGCGAACAAGCCCGGCGCATAGCCCGCGACGTTGACCACGCCCACCGAAAGCGAACCGTCGCCCGACCTAATCGTCACGGTCGCATCGCCCACTGCGACTTGCGGCGGCAGATAAAAGTTCACTTGCGCAGGCGCAACGAAAAACAGCGGCGCGTCGAAATCATGTCCGGCGGCGTCGTGAATTTTCACGCTCGTCCCCGCCAGATTCAGCGGCAAGGGCCAGGTGTCACAGAGTTTGACGGAGGTCGCCAACTCGCTGCCAAACGCAGCAACAATGCTTTCGGGCGCAATTTCATTCGAACGAAAACTCGCGGCGGATACGGCTGCCAGCGCACGTGCGCTAGTCGGTAAGGAATTTTGCGCGAAGACCGGGCGGTCAAGCGCAGCGACCATCATCAGCGCCGCTAAGGCCGCCAACGTGGCAATCAACATCTCGGAATACTTACGGGAAGATGTGTAATAAAAACTTTGGAGACGCATACGTCCTACCTTTCTTCACACTGAAGGGCACCACACGCGCAATCGCCTGAGACGAACGCGCGGCGGAAGAAACAATTAGGAAAACGATGCGGCGGTCTGATGTCGAAAAACATCAAATGGGCGGGTCGAAAGGGCGAGCCGAGCGTCGCCTGAAAAGACCTAACACTTAAGGAAACTCCGGCTCAATGAAACGGTTGAGCCAGCTCAAGGGCTAAGCCTGAAACACAATCAGGCACTCTCATAAAACCGTGTCAGCTCATGCACATGAACTGAGGCGGTTCGCTCTACAAATCTTGCCTACAAATTACTGTAGGATGTAAGACTGCGACTCGCTGGGCATACTCCCTATTCGCAAAGGGATTACGCCCAACGTTTGCACCCATCCGATCACCGACGGTAAAACCCCACGTCGCAGCTTAAAGTGACGAGCACAAACAAACGTTACACTGCAAGCCTATTAAACCCGTAGTACATCTTAGCCAATTCCCTAACTAAGCTATGGTGGGTTACGGCTGGAAGGCCATCGCCGATGCCGTCAGCTTTAAGTGAGCCTTTGGAGTGCTGCGGCCTTGAAGCAGCTTTGGTGTTCGCCACTCAAGCACATGCCAGCCCGCAAGCCCTGAGCAGCGAACGCAAAACGGCGGCCAGCCGACCGCACTCCACAAACTTCAGCAACCCGAAGTAGCTGATTCATTTCAATTTTTAGCGGTGCGCGAGACGCTTTACGCGGGCCCGCAAGGCCGCTTGGCCGGACACGATCAAATCAACCTCCGCCCGCCGCGCGGCCTCGCCGGACGCGGCGACATTGACGTAACCATGACCATGGACGGCAAGGCGACCAATACGGTCAGGGTCAATATCAAATAGCAACTGAGACAGGCGGCGCGCTTTGCGTTCGCCGGTTTCGTGATTAGAATGCGCTCCGTTCGTGGCGCTGGTGTGAGGACATCAGCGCCGCTATTTTTTTTCACCCCACGAATTCAACCACATTGAAGAGCCACATTGGCATTCGGCGAACGACTCGAACCGGCACGTTCTGCTTAACCCTCCCAGCCGTGCCATCAACCTCGTCGCACTATTTGTCGCATTACTCGTCGCACCAAAGGAGCCTGTCTATGTTTCATTCGACCCTGAAAACTCTTATTCGTCGCACTCTGGTTACGCTTTCGTTCCTGCTGGTCGCCGGGCTGGCGCTGCGTTGGCTCAATCACAGAGCCTTCACCGGCACGGTGGCTTTCGCGCAAACAGAAACCAGCCCTGCCGAAACCAATCAGGATGACAATTGGGATGCGCGCTTCAACTTGCCCGGCATTGAGGGCGAAGTTTATGCCGTCGCGGTGAGCGGCAACGATGTTTATGTGGCGGGGCGTTTCACTACGGCGGGCGGCGTGCGGGTGAACAACATTGCGAAATGGAACGGTTCAGCGTGGTCGGCGTTGGGCAACGGCATCAGCGGCGAACCCGCGCGCGGCGTGCCGGCTTATGCCTACGCCCTCGCCGTGAGCGGCAGCGAGGTTTACGTCGGCGGATCGTTCACGACGGCGGGTGAAATCGCCGCCAACAACATCGCCAAATGGAACGGCACTTCGTGGTCGGCACTGGGCGCTGGCCTCGGTACGGCGAGTCCGCTGCCGAATATCGGAGCGGTCGTCATCGCCCTCGGCCTCAACGGAAACGACCTTTATGTCGGAGGCTTTTTCAATACGGCGGGCGGAGTGAATACCAACGGTTTGGCGAAATGGAATGGCACGAGTTGGAGCGGTTTCAATCTGCCGTTTTTTCTCGTCGGCGTACAAGACGCTCCGCCCACCGTCCGTGCCATCACGGTGAGTGGCAACGACATTTATATCGGCGGCTATTTCGTCGGCATCAACGGCGTGCCTGCTAATAGCCTGGCGAAATGGAACGGCTCAGTCTGGACGGGTTTGAACGGATTAAGTGCGCCTGATTTCAACCCTTTTTTCAACCCTGTGGTAAGCGCAATTGGCGTGAGCGGCGCTGACGTTTTCGTAAGCGGCGATTTCAATCAAGCTGGTACGGTGAGCGTTAGCGGCAGTGCCCGCTGGAACAACGGCAACTGGTCGGCGCTGACAGGTGCGCGCACGTTGGGCGCGCGCCGCAGCCCCATTATGGCAATAGGAACAGATATTTATTTGTGCGAAGAAGTCGCTCGCAGCGGCGAGTCAGTGACGGGCAATCTGGTCAAGTGGACGGGCAGCGATTGGGCCACCGTCGCCCCCGGCCTCAAAGGCATTACCAACCTTTCGGTTTCAGCCCTCGCCGCGCAAGGCACTCGTTTATTTGCCGTCGGCAATTTCAACGCAGCGGGCAATGTCGCCGTTAGCAAGGTCGCTCAATGGAACGGTTCAGACTGGTCGGCCTTAGGCACGGGGTTAGGCGTCAATGACCGCGTCAACGCCTTAGTTCCCGCTGGCAGCGAACTCATCGTCGGAGGCCGTTTCACCGCCACCGGCAACAGCCAATTCAAGCGATTAGCCAAATTGAACGGCCTCGCATGGTCGGCGATTAGCAACGACATTCCTTTTGCTGAAGTCTATCAGGTGGCGGTCAGGGGCGAAGAGATTTTCGTAGTGAGTCAAGCCCCTCAATTCAGTTCCACCAACCTTTACCGATGGAATGGCAGTTCGTGGTCGTCATTGAGCAGGATAGTAGAAAGCATCGTCATCAACGGCAGCGACCTTTATGCAATAACGTTTTCCAACCTCGGAAAAGCTGTCTCGAAATGGGATGGCTCAAACTGGGTAGACATTGCTCAAGCAGTAGCCGCGCGCACGTTGGCCGTGAACGGCAAAGACCTTTATGTCGGCGGCGAATTCACCAGCATCGGCGGAGTCAATGCCAATCGCATCGCCAAGTGGGACGGCACTTCGTGGACGGCCTTGGGGTCGGGTTTAGGCCATAGCCTCAGCGGAACGCCTCTCACCTTTATCAGTTCGATTGTCGTGCAAGGTGGAGCGGTTTATGTCGGTGGCAGGTTCACTACGGCAGGCGGCATCAGCGCCAACAGTGTAGCCAGATGGAACGGTTCAACCTGGTCTGCATTGGGGTCTGCATTGGGCGACGGCGTAAGTGTCGTTGACCCGTTCTTCAACGAATTTACCAGTGAAGTCACCGCGATGACGCTCAGGGACAATGAACTTTTTGTGAGCGGTACGTTCACGCGCGCCGGTGACGTTCCGGCTAACGGCATCGCGCGCTGGAACGGCACAACGTGGTCGGCCTTAGGTTCAGGGATAGGCGGATTTTCGATAGCCCCTGAAAACGCGAGTCCCACGCGTCGCGTGAATGCGTTGGCGATCAGCCAAAACTTTCTTTACGCGGGCGGCACGTTCACCACGGCGGGCAGCAAGCCTTCGCCGTTTCTGGCGCGCTATGCGTTAGGCAATCCGTCGCCGAATACGCGGCCCAGCATCGTGGCGATGTCGCCGATCACGCGCCAGCAAGGCAGCGCGGGAAGCTCCGCCACCATCGCCACGGTGGCTGATGGCGAAACCGCCGCAGGCAATTTGAGAATCGTAGCGACCACCATCCCCGCCGGACTGACGCTCACCGAACTCGGCAACACGAACGGTGCGATCACGGCGCGCGTCGGCGCACCTTGCGTCGTACCGCCCGGCCTTTACACCATCGTGCTGGAAGTGACTGACGCCAACGAAGCGACCGCTACGGCGCAACTCAACGTCACTGTCACGGCGAATACGCCGCCCGTGCTGGGCGCTTATCCGGCGACGCTGGGGTTGTCGGCCTCGGGCGGATTCACCGCGACTGCCGTGCCGCCCACCGACAACGGCACGATCACGAATTTCACAGCAACCTCGGCGACCTTCACCGGTACGTTGTCGGCGAACCCTACCACCGGAGTCGTCACCATCAGCAATGCGCGTCCGGTGGGAACGCATACGATCACGATTCGGGCGACCGATAGTTGCGGCGCTACGTCCAGCACGACGATTGCGCTGACGGTGACGAAAGTAGTGAGCGGCGCTCCCTTATTGTTGGCGCTTGCGCCCGCCATCGCCGGTCGAAACATCACGCTGTTGGCGAATTACGTTACTCCAGAGGGTGCCAGCGTAGCGCCGACCGGCAGCCTTACGTTTTTTGACGGGACTACGGCCTTGAGCACAGTGCCGTTGTCGCTGAGTCCGTCTGATCGCATGCTCAGTATCGCCAGCTTGACCACCACGAATCTCGCGCGCGGCCCGCATCGCCTCACCGTGACGCATGCCGGCGATGAGAATTACAACGCGAGCGTTTCGCAGGTGTTGGTGCTTGACGTAGCCGGTGCGCTCGCCACCGTATCCGCCGCCAACTACCGCGCCGAAGCCCTCGCCCCCGGACAAATCATCGCCGCCTTCGGCACTGAACTGGCTAACACGACGGCCAGCGCGACAACCGTTCCGTTGCCGACGACGCTGGGCGGCGTGTCGGTGAAAGTACGCGACTATGCTGGTGACATCGAGAGGCTCGCGCCGCTGTTTTATGTTTCTCCCACGCAGATCAATTTTCAGCTTCCGCCTGAAACCTTTGCGGGGAACGAGCTAGTGGGTGGCCGCTCCACTATTACCATCACCAATGGCAGTTCCGTTTCAATCAGCGTGGTCGCAGTGGAACCGGTCGCTCCCGGCTTGTTCGCGCTCAATGCGACCGGTCGCGGCTTGGCGGCGGCGCAAGTCTTGCGCGTACTCGCCAACGGAGCGCAACGCTATGAAGAGATTGCGCGCTTCAACCCCGTCGCCAACCAGTGGGAAGCGATTCCGATTGATCTGAGCAACGCAGCCGAACAGGTGTTTTTAGTTTTATACGGCACCGGCTTGCGCGGGCGCAGCGCGCTCAGCCGCGTGACAAGTACGATAGGCGGCACAGCGGTCGAGACGCTTTACGCGGGCGCGCAAGGCAATCTGGCTGGACTCGATCAACTGAACCTGCGCCTGCCGCGCAGCTTGGCCGGACGCGGCAACGTAGACATCGCGCTCACCGTGAATGGCAAGACGGCGAATGTAGTGCAGGTCAACCTCAAATAGTCAGTCACCTTTTCGAATCATCAGGCGTTACGCTTTTTCACCAGGAGGAATCTTATGAAAGTCAATTTTGTTTACGCCATTCGGTTCGCAGGCAAATCTGCCGGTTGGTGGTTACGGGCCTTGTGGCTGACCGCCTTGCTTTGTTCGCTGGTGTGGGCGGATGGCGAGCTTGATCCGCGCTTCGCGCCGCGCATTGTGAGCGCCGGATCGGTCAAGGTCATCCTCGTGCAAACCGACGGTAAGGTTTTGCTGGGCGGGAGTTTCACGACTGTGAACGGAGAGCCGCGCCGTAGCCTCGCGCGGCTCAACGCCGATGGCAGCCTGGACGCTACGTTTAATGCCAGCGGTACAACCATTTCGATCAATGCTTACGGCCTGGCGCAACAAACCAATGGACGCGTGTTAGTCAACGGCTTCTTACCGAACCTGTCGGGCACGCACCTTATTCGTTTGTTGGCGGATGGCAGCCGCGATGAATCGTTTCCACGGCTCGCCGCTTACTCATTCTTAGTGCAACCCGACGGCAAAATTCTGACGACCACTTTGGAGGGCGTGCGGCGTTACAGCGCCGACGGAGTATTCGAGAAAACCGTTTACACGCCGCCTCCTTTCAGTGGGGTCAGCAGCGGAGGCATCACTATCGCGCTGCAACCCGACGGCAAGCTTTTAGTGTCGGGCGGACTGATTAATCCGATTGGTTCCGGCGTCAAGTTTTTCGTGCGGTTGCTGACCGATGGCATGCCGGATAACAGCTTTGCGCCCATGATGGAATTCGGGCAAGTCTATAGTTACAAATTGATCGTGCAACCGGATGGCAAAATTCTCACCCCCTTCAATGGTGGCGGGCTGGCTCGGTTGAACGCGAATGGCAGTCTGGATACGACGTTCGTTTTCGATCAGCCCCGCGCGAGTCAGGTCAATGATTTTCTCTTGCAACCGGATGGGCGCGTGGTCGTGGTCGGCGTTCAGCGCTACATCTTTGACCCGCCCACGGGTTACGTGCAGCGCCTGAATGCGAATGGCAGCCCTGACGCTTCGTTTCCCGCCGTCAGCTTGAATGCCTTTGCCGAAACCGTGGGACGGCAAGCCGATGGCAAACTTTTCGTCGGCGGGGGTTTTACGCGCGTCGGCGGAGAACTCCGCGTCGGGTTGGCGCGGTTGCAAACCGATGGGCGCTTAGATACCGCCTTTCAACTCGCGTTCGGCGGTGCCGCCTCGGTGCCATCCGTTGCGCTGACGCCGGAGGGCAAGATCGTGATGGGGGGCGATTTCCTGCTGGTCAATGGCGTAGAAAAACGCGGCCTGACGCGCCTGAACGCCGATGGCACGCTCGACACCGGCTTTGTGCTGGCTGATAGCCCCGGCGACGCACACATTCGTTTCGTGATTCAGCCGGACGGGAAAATGCTGACGCTTACTTACGACAGAGCTACGACGCGCTATTACGTGCGGCGCTGGCTGGTGAATGGCGCATTGGATAGCTCGTATCAATCGCCCACGATCAACTTCATAGATCGGGGATTCATGACATTGCAGGCCGATGGCAAAGTCTTATTGTCGGGCGCGGCCTCGGGCGAATTCTTCGTCCGCTACATCAGGTTGAATGCCAACGGCAGCACGGACGACAGCTTCACGCCACCGGGTAACCTGGGCGAATTCATCGCGCAGGAACGTCAGGCCGACGGCAGCATCCTGGTCGCAGGCACCACCACGTCTAACCAAAACACGAAAGTGGCGTTCGTTTTTTTGAAAGCCGAGGGCGCACAGGATTCCTTGCGTGAGGCTACGTTGCCGTCCGGCACGCGAGTCCTGCAAGTGGCGGGGGCGAATGGCAAGCTCATCGTCGGAGGCGTCGGCACCGCGCCCGACAAGCTCATACGGAATTTCGTCGCGCGCTTTAATCGCGACGGCACGCCCGACGCCACCTTCGCAACGGCGTGGCTGAAAGAGTATTTCTTTGACAGTCAGCAAACCTCTTACCTCTCGGCGTTGGCGGTGCAACCCGACGGCAAAGTACTGGTGGGCGGCGGTGGCGGCTTCGGGCTTGTCAGGCTGAACGCCAACGGCACGTTGGATAAAAGCCTGAATTTCAATCTCTTCTCTTTTACGTCGTCCACTAGCGACGTCATTCAGGTCATGCGGCTGCAACCCGACGGGCAGCTATTGCTCGGCGGCATTTTTGAACGCCTCGGCCCGCTGCCGCCCGGCGCTTTTCGCACCAGCCTGGCGCGCGTGCGGCTCGGCCTGAATTCAGTGGCGACGGCGACTTCGGCGGCGAGTTACGCGCTGACGCTCGCGCCCGACAGCATCGCCAGCGTCTTTGGCGTAGGCCTGGCCGATGCGACCAGCGTCGCCGCTGCATTGCCACTGCCTGACACACTGGCGGGCGTCACGCTCAAGCTCACCGACCGCCTCGCCATCGAGCGTCGCGCGCCTTTGTTTTTTGTTTCTCCGCTCCAACTCAACTTTCAAGTGCCGCCCGCCACGGCGCTGGGCGCGGCTTCGTTCGTTATCGAATTGAATGGCAGCCCGCTTGCCGCCGGTACGGTCAATATCGCCGTCGTCGCACCGGGTTGGTTCACCTTCAACGCCGATGGCAAAGGCGTACCGGCGGGTTATGCCTTGCGCATTCGCAATGGAGCGCAAACGACCGAAGCCATTCATCAACTTGGGCAACTTGGGCAACTTGGCGCAAATCAGCGTTGGGAACCGCGTCCCATAGATTTAGGCCCGGCGGGCGATCAAGTGTTTCTCGTGTTGTATGGCACGGGGCTGCGCGCCCGGTCGGCCTTGACGAATGCCAACGTGCTGATTGGCAATGCCGACGCCGAGGTGACTTACGCGGGCGCGCAAGGCAGCTTGGCTGGACTCGATCAAGTGAACGTCCGCCTGCCGCGTACGTTGGCAGGACGCGGCGAGGTAGAAGCCCTGATGACTGTAGATAGCAAACAAGCCAACACGGTTAAGCTCTGGATCAAGTAACAAAACGCCAAAGCGCGCCTATGCACCACGGGTGCATAGGCGCGCTGGACGATTGATCGCGGCTTATTTGTTTTCTTCTTGCCCAAACACCGAACGCCACGCCGCCTGCCCTGCCAATTGCAAACCAACCCAGATCATCAACAACGGATTTCCGCTGCGCCGCGCGATGTGCCAGACGGTGCGGCGATGCAACGGAACCAACACTTCGCTCGTGCGGCTGTCGGGCGTGAGGCGGCGAGCTTCGGTCAGGCGTTGCAAAATGGATTGGTGCGAAACCGTGTGCCCATGGATCTGCCCATTGACCATGACGCTGCGCTGGTGGTCGGCGTCTTGCAAAGCCGTGGCTAACTCATAAACGAACTTATCCCATTCGCGCAGCGCACCGACGTTGATGTGTTCGAGCCGCTTGCTGCCGCGTTCGTAATCTTCACTGTGGGGTCGCAGGAAATCTTCGACAGCCAGCAGCAAGGCGTGCGCGTCGCTTCTTTGCAAGTCGGGCGGCAGCGTGAGCGCGTATTCGCTAACAGCATAAGCCTCTTTCAACTGTCGGCGTTGGTGCAGCGCCGAGACCAGATTCCACAGCATCCATGGCTCTAGTTTATGGGGCTCTAGTTTATGGGGTTCGAGCTCTGTGCGTTCGCGCCAATCGTTGAGCCACGCAATGGTCGAACGCGGTTCTTTCATCTCTAGATAAATAAAGCCGACGCTGCCCCACGACCAGTCGTGCGCGCGCAAGGCGGTTTCGTAATAAGCGATGTAAGTGCGTACGCGATGTTTTTGCCGCGCTGCTACCAGCGTTTCGAGATAAGCAATCGAACCGCGCCGCCACAAATCGTCGCGTTCGGGCAGCGCGTCGAGCCATTTTTTCACCTTGTCGTACTGCCCACGTTTCGCGTTGCGTTCAACCCACGCGACGACCGCGTTGGCATTCGCCTGATGTGCGTCAACTACGTAATCAAGGATCGAATCAATTTCCTTATTCCAGCGTTCGGTGCGCGGCGGATCGTCTACCGCGCAGAGGGCTTGTTCGAGCGGATGGCTATCTTCGCTTTCTGAAACGCACAACTCTTGCAAGCGTTGCCGCGCCATCTGAAAGTCTTCGTGATGCAGCGCGAGTTTGAGTTCGCGCAAATAAGTCTCGTCGCCGCTGAAGTATTGTTTGAGATGCGCGATGGTCGTTTCGCAGGCTTCCCACTCGTTGTCCTCAAACTGCCAGTCAAAAAGCGTCAGCGCGCCGTATTCATACGTCGGATCGAGTTGCAGCGCGCGTTGCAGCGCCTCTTTCGCGCCCGTGCGGTCGAGCGTGAGCTGGCGGGCTTCGGCGAGATAGCCCAACGCTGTCGGGTAATGCGGTTGCAAGCGCGCCATCGCTTCGGCGGCTTCGAGGTAATAGCCATGATCTTTGTTCGTGCGATACCAGTCGGCGAGTTGCGCCCACGCGGGATAAAAATTCGGTTCGTCAGCGACGATCTCGCGCAACAAACGAACGGCTTCATTCACCGCGCCGCGTTCGGCTTCGACGTTGGCGGCGACGATGCGCAAGCTGGCCGGAACCTTGTCGCCAAACACCGCCGGACGACAAGCGGCGCGCGCTTCATCGAAACGGCGTGCATCGGTATAGAGCCGCGCCTTGAGCGAATGGGCTTCGATCAAGTGCGGTTGCAGGGCAAGCGCGCGGTCAACGGCGGCGAGGCGTTCGTCGAGCTTGCGCGCGTCGCTGATGGTACGCGCGAGCGTCAGCCATGCGTGCGCCTGACCGGGGCGTTGCTCAGTCAGCAGGCGCGCGCATTCAACAGCGAGGTCGGGTTGCTTGCGCTCTTGCGACCAGTCGCGCAGCGCGCGCCAGCCCCATTCATATTCGGGTTCGAGCTTTAGGGCTTGTTGAATGCGCGCGAGCGCTGCGTCTTTTTCGTTGAGCTTCCACAACACCTCGGCGAGGCAACCGTGGTTATTAGCATCGAGCGGCGTGAGGGCGATGGCACGTTCCAACACCGCGACGGCTTGGGCTTTTTCGCCCGCGCGCAGGTAAGCCTCTGACAGTGTTTGCGCCGCATAACCCCACTTAGGCGCGATGCGCAGCGCCTGTTGCAACGCAGCGATTTCGCCCGCGACGTTCAAACGCACTTGCTGCACCATCGCCAGATCGAGCCACAAACGCGGCAACAGCGGAAAGCGTTGCGTAGCTTCTTCGCTCACGCGCAAGGCTTCATCGAGTTGTTGCATTTCGATAAGCTGTTGAATCATCGCCGTCCACACCAGCGGCAAGTCAGGACGCGCGTCGAGCGCGCGTTGCAAGAACGCCAGCACTTCATCCATCGGCAACGTAGCGTTCGCGTTCGCCCGATAGGCCAGCACGCCGTCACCGAACGTAACCTGTTTTGCCAATTCATCGGCGAGCAACGCCAACGCTTCGCGCTTTTCTTCAGGCGTATGCGAGATGCTCATCAATTCGCTGATGGCAAAATCGGTGTCAGCCGAAAGTCGCAAGGCTTGCTCATAGCAGCCGCGGGCTGCGGCAAGGTCGCCGCGCGCGGCTTGCACTGCGCCCAGCGTACAAAAACTCGCCGCACTCTGTGGTTCGAGTTCGCGCGCGGCTTCGGCTTCCTGTTGGGCTTCGTCATAACGCTGCAACTCGATCAACTTAAACGCCAACTCGCGGCGTCCCCAGGCTTCGTTCGGATCAATCTCGACCAGGCGGCGCAAGGCTTGCTCGGCGGCGGCGGGGTCTTCGCGCAAGGCTTCGACCAGCGTTTGATTGAGCGGATAGTTGTGCGGGAAGCGTTCGCACTGTTCGCGCAAAAAAGCATTCGACGCCTCGCGGCCTGCGGTCTCGGCGATCAAACGCGACACGTTGCGCGCGGCATCAACGGCTTGCGGTTCGGCGGTTAAAACGTCACGCCAGTGTTGCAGCGCTTCGGTCAACGCGCCGCGATAAAACGCGATGAGCGCTTTGCCGCGTAAGCAAGCGGTGCGCGGCGCTTTGCCTTCGGCTTGCGCGGCGAACTTTACGGCCTGCTCGAAATTGCCGTTGCGCGCGTGCGCGTCCGACGCGTAAAGCCACAATTCGCCATCGTCAGGCCGCAAGGCGAGGGCTTCATCCAACACGGCCAGCGCGCGTACGTCATCGCCGACTTGTTCGAGCGCACTCGACAGCGTACGCGCGGGCGCGCTGTTGCGTTTGCCGAACCGCTTGAAACGATTTTCTAAATGCTGCAACGCGCCTTGCGTTTGCCGCAGGTGGCGCGTGGCTAGGAAATAATTCTGGACGTAATACTCCGTCGTGTCTTTCAGACACGCCGCGAAGCGATAGAGTTCAGTGGCGGTATCAAATCGGCGCTGCGCCCAGAGGATATTTGCCACCAGATAAATGCTGTGCGCGTCTTGCGAACGGTAACGCAGCACACGTTGCAACAACCGCAACGCCTTGCCGTGCCGCCGCGCATCGGTGCTGAGTTCTTCGGCGTATTGCTGCCAAAACAAAGGGTCAAAATAACGGCGCGACTCTTTCTTTTCTTTTTCACTTAACTCTTGGTCAGGGTCAGACTCAGTGACAACTGATGGGACGGACGGGACTGATGGAACGGACGGAACCGATGGAACCGATGGAACTGACGGAACCGATGGAACTGACGGGACTGGCGGAACTAATGGCACGGGCGGAACGGATGGAACCGGTGGAACTAATGGCACGGGCGGAACGGATAGAACTGGCGGGACTAATGGGTTGGTTTCACCTTCATCAATCTTGGTTTCACTGCCACAAATTACGGCCTCGTTATCAGCCGCTAGTTCAACTTCGCCAATCACAGCTTCGTTATCAGACTTTGGTTCGTCACGTTTATGTAAGGCGCAAAGCTCCGCGAGATAAGCGAGACGTTCTTCGCTGCGCGACAAAGTACGCAACGCATAAATCTTGCTCATCTTGAGATTGGCATCTTCAGGAAAATGTTCGAGCAGTTTTTCTACGCTGGCGAGGATGTGCGCGTTGTCGTCGTCGTACCACGCGATGATCAAACGCGACCAGTGCGTGAGGCGGTGTTCGGGTTCAGCCGTTTGCAGCGTTTGCCACACGATCATCGCGGCCTCGCGTTCGTGGCGGTCGAGCGCGTCTTGAATTTGATAAACGTGATCGTATAGCGCTGCGTCCTTCAAATCTAAATCAGCGAGCTTATCGGCTTGGTCGAGCGGCACGAGCGCCATGCCGCGCGGACCGCTTGAACGATAGTGTTTGACGAGTTCGTCGGCGAGGGCTTCGCCGAGACTGCTGACGTAAGGGTCGCGCAACAACAACGTGCCGCGCCGCGCGTCGTATCCGCTGACGGCTTGCAGGTGCGCGTTGCCCGGATCAACCGTCGCCAGCGTGAACGGAATGCCGCGTTCGATGAGTTTCACGGCGTCGTCGCGGTTCACACAAAACTCGCGTGTGACGAAGCCCTGCTCCATCGCCCACTTGCGCTCGCTGTAATCAGTCGTGCCGCCATAACAAATCAGTTCGGCGATGCCTACGTGTTCGACAGACTTTTGCCAGTAACGGCTAATCATCGAGAGCGTAGCCGGTGCGCAAGTCATGTGATGCTGACGAATAAAATTCACCGGCAACGTAATGCGCTTGCTCTCGTCGCCACCACTTTGCTGATTAGACTGTGCGGCTCGCATATTTTCGGCGACGCGCTTGAAAAAATAGCCTTTAGATTTTTCGGCGAACTCCAGCGCCGCCGCGTAATCGCCGCAATGATAAGCCGCGTCAGAACGCCGCGCGTTGAGCCAGGGTTCGTCGTCTTTATCAAGCAACGGCATGCGTTCGACAAAGAGTTCCCAATTCGCGCGGGCTTCCTGATACATTTCAAGATCGCTTTGCAACTGCGCCAATTGGCCGACGATAGAGCCACTCTCGACGCGCGTCGCGGCTTCCTGCAACAGCTTCAGCGCTTCCTGTTCGCGTTGCAGCAAAACCAGCAAATGCGCTGCGGTTTGAATGGCGGGGCGATACCACGGACGCACGACGAGCGCGTGTTCGGCGGCTTGCAAGGCTTCGGGATAGCGGTCTTCCGCTTCGAGCAAACCCGCGCGTTCGACCCAAACGTAAGGGTCAGTCGGCGCGCAGGCTTCGGCTTTGGCGAGCGCAGCTTCGGCGCGATCAAAGTCGCGCAGGTTGCCGAGCAGTTGCGCATGCAAACCGTACCAATCGGCCTGTACGTTCGGCGTCGCGTCGGGCAGCACTTCGCCAACGGATTGCAAAAACCACCACGCGCGCAATACGCCTGAACGATCACTCAAAGCGCGCGCATAAAAATAACGCGCTTCGGCATGCGTCTTGTCGTGCCGCCACGCGCTGGAATGCAACCGCTGCGCCTGCCGCGCTGCGCCCAAGGCATAACACATCCGTCCGGCCAACACCTTGGCATCGGTTCCCTGCCATTCTTTGAGCGGCGCAAATTGCAACGCATCGGCATGAGCCTGTAAATAAAGGCCGCGATCGTAAAGTTCGAGAATCGGTTGAATGTCAGTTGCTGAGAGATTCATAAACAGATCGTATCGCAACCTGTCAGGTTGCGGAGCCTCGGCATTTCGCTATTTGGATTGCACAAGGCGCGCTGCCATTGCTTCGAGTTGCTTCACAAAATCCGCTGCCGTCGCGTCGCCTTCCGCTGGCGACCACGGCGCAAAATCTTTGTCGCTGTCTTGCACGTATCCACCCGCCGGTTGGCCTTTGGTTTCGTAAAGCACCGACTCTTCTAACGCGACCAGCGAATGCCAAACGCCGGGCGGAATGTCCATACCGAAACATCCGTCCGCCAATGAAAGCACGCAACTCGCCGCCTGATTCAACCCGCCTGCTTCATCAAAAATCAACACGGCGAGCCGTCCCCGCAACAACATAAAACCTTCGCCTTTGTATTCACACTGATGGCGATGCGGCCTGACATAAGTGCCCGGCACAAGCGCGTTCAACATACGATGCGCGTGTTCCCAGTCCCCCTCGTGCAGGCATTGAATGGCGCGCAGCCGTGGCGTTTGACGCGCTTGCGCCAACAGCGCATCAAGCGTAGCGGCAGTTACGGTTTGAATAAGTCGTTCCGTCATTTGGGCTTTCATATTGGCGCAGGAATGTAGCCTAAACCAATCGGATGCGCTACCTTCTGGCGCATGCCAAAAAACAATTTGCCGACGTTACCGATTGAGTTTGAAGAGTTCCGCGATCAACGCTGGCGGCGCGAAGACCGTTCGCGCATCACCAACGTATTCGAGGCCGAACGCTTCATCGAAGAAGTAGGATTCGCCAATTGCCTGACTGATTCGCGCACGCCGGGGCCGTCGCTTTACGTCGCCGTGTGCGGACGCCGCGACGCCGTGATGCCGCCTAACGTACAAAAAGACGCAGAGGCTTCGGCGGCCTGGTTGTTGAAAGACGACGTGTTGCGGCGCGGCAAGGTTTATTACGGCAAGCTCACCAAAGCGCGCACGATGTTTCTCGCGCCGCGTATGATCGCGCCGTTCTTTGCGCTGTGGGGTGTGAACCGAAAAGACGAAAAGAAACGCTTGAGCGCGACTGCGCAAGCCGTACTCAAAGTCTTGCGCAAAGAGTGGGAGATGGCGACCAGCGACTTGCGCGAAGAATGCGGCATCGCCGACCGCAAGCTGCTGACCAAAGCGATAGATGAATTGCAATCAGCCATGCTCGTCGTGCCGGGCGAGGTCGTATACAAGCCTAAGTTCACTTATATCTGGACGCTGACCGAAGCGCGTTTTCCCGAAGCAATGCAACCGGGGCTGACCGAAGCCGATGGCTTGCAAACAATCGCGCGCTGCTTTTTGACCAATGCAGGTATGACTTATCCGGGCGAACTGGCGCGCGTCATTGGTGCGAAACGTCCAGCGGTGGGCTTGGCGCATCGTGCTTTGGTCAATGAAGGTTTTGCTGTTTCGCCGTCAATGGGAACCTATGAACTCAGCGCCTGATGAGGACATGCAAGACATTTGGGGCTGGTGTGCTAGACTCCGCCCCGTTGAAATATAACCGCTTGGGTTTAATGAATCAGTTACGCGCCTTCCTAACCGACTGCAACGGGCTTTTCTTTCGATCTCAAAGTTGGGTCAATTCTTCAACGTGAGTCTGTTTTCTGAATTTCAACGGTGGTGCGTCGTCAACCGTGACTGACGCTATTAGGTTCAGCAACCAGGCGAGTTAAAACGTTAAGAAGCCGCTCGTTGATTCGAGTGCCGAATGGAGCAACGGAAACCGTTTTCCAAGCTCACACGGCTGCTTCGGTAAATATAGGAACATCAAATGTCAGTTAAGTTATACGTAGGAAACCTGAGCTTCAGCACGACGGAGCAAGATCTGGAAGAACAATTCGGCGAATTCGGCCAAGTCAATTCCGCCAGCCTGATCACCGACCGTGAGACGGGCCGTTCGCGCGGTTTCGGCTTTGTCGAACTGGACTCGAAAGAAGCAGCGCAAGCCGCTATTCAAAACCTGAACGGCAAAGAAGTTGACGGTCGCGCACTCACCGTCAACGAAGCCAAACCCCGTGAAGATCGCGGTGGCGGCGGCGGCGGACGTGGCGGATTCGGCGGCGGTGGCGGACGTGGTGGCGGTGGCGGTGGCCGTAGTGGCGGCGGCGGTTACGGCGGCGGTGGCGGTCGCGGCGGCGGCGGCGGCGGCGGCGGCGGTCGCTACTAACCACTGCTCATAGTCATTGAGTAAAAACAGGCTGGAAGCGTTTTTCGTTTTTACGAGAATCGCTTTCAGCCTGTTTTGTTTTCAGCCCGCCACGTCAAACCTTGTACTTCATCCGCGCGGTCGCCATAATCCACGCCGTTCCCGCAACATCACATTATCAAAAAGAGGTTCATCATCTTGAGTCCGAACGTCGTCGTACGCATTGCCTGCGCCTTGCTGTTCGTATCGCTGGCAGCTTGCAAAACTGCTGTCACCAGCAACGAACTAACCATCCTGCTCGAAAAGAAAATTCAGACCTTCGACCCGCGCAAGAGTTCAGATTCCGCCGTCGAACGGATGCGCCAATTGCTTTTCAACAGCCTCGTGCGCAAAGGCGAAAACTTCGAGCCGGTGCCTGATCTGGCTGAAAGTTTCACGGCGTCGCCTGATTACAAGACCTTCACCTTTAAGTTGCGGCAAGGCATCAAGTTTCACGACGGCAAACCGTTTTCGTCGCTGGATGTGAAATACACTTTCGACACGATGATGTCGCGGCCTGACCTGACCAAACGCGCTTCGTTTCAGCAAGACCTCGCTACGGTCGAAGCCGTTGATCCGCAAACCGTGGTCTTTCATTGCAAAAACGCCTTCCCCAGTTTGCCCAACGACATCGTGCCCATCGGCATCATTCCCGAAGGCTCATCCGACCAGCAAGACAAAAAGCCCGTCGGCACGGGGCCGTTTCGCTTTGTGAGTTACGCCGACGAACAGGAAGCCGTGCTGACCGCTTACGACAAATATCACGAAGGCCGCGCCAAGATTGACGGCCTGCGCGTCAAAATCGTACCCGACAACAGCACCCGCGAAAGCGAGTTGCGCAAAGGTTCTGCCGATCTTGCTTTGAATGCCGACCTCGAACCCGTCACCGTCGAGTCGCTGCAAAAAGTGCCCGACCTCAAGGTGCAAATCACCGACGGAACCAACCTCGCGCATCTCGGCTTGAACATGCTTGATCCGATTTTGAAAGACGTGCGCGTCAGGCAAGCTCTCGCGCACGCGATTGATCGCGAAGCCATCATCCGCGATGTCTTGCGCGGGCAAGGCAAGCTGGCTTCGAGCATTCTGCCCATTCAACAAACGTCTTATGAACCTAATGTGCGCGCTTATGCTTACGACCTAACTAAAGCCAACGAGTTGCTCGACCAGGCCGGATTCAAACGCAACGGCGAGCAGCCGCGTTTCAAACTGACGCTTAAAACTTCTACGTTATCGTTTGCGCGCAAGGTGGGCGAAACCATTCAAGACCAACTCCGTCGCGTAGGCATCAACCTCGAATTGCAATCGCTCGAAACCCAAAAGCTCACCCAGGATTTAACTGACGGTACGTTTCAGATGTACTTTCGCGTGTTAGTCGGCGGCAATCAGAGTACCGATATGTTTCGCTTTGCTTATTACTCGAAATCAATTCCGCCCAACGGACAAAATCGATTTCGTTATAACAATCCGAAACTCGACAAGTTACTCGACGAAGCTCTGACCGCCACGCCGGAACGGCGCAAAGTAATTTTCTCTGACATACAAAAGACGCTGGCGGAAGAGTTACCGACGATTTATTTGTGGTACACCTCGAATATAGCAATTGCCAGCAAGCGCGTAGCCTCGCTCGCGATTGAACCTTCGATGGACTTTCGCGTACTGCGGCAAGTTACTTTGCAAAACTAACGACCAGGTTCGCGCAGAGCGTGCCCGTAGCCCGACCGATAAGAGAGGGCTACCTCGGCATTGCGCCCTCCCGGTTCGACGATAAGCTTCCTTGAGGTAGCCCTCTCTTACGGTCGGGCTACGGACACGCTCTGCGTTTTGAATTACTTATTTTCCTTCAGGAGACTTGATGGTATGAAGAAACATTTATTAACCTCGTTGGCTGCCCTATCAATCGCCAGCATTGGCTTTATGGCTTGCGACACCAATCAAACAAAACCCGTAGCTGAAATCGCAAAACCTGCGACAGAGGCTGTAGCTAAAGCTATGACTGAAAAACTTCCAGCGCCTTATGACAAAGGCAAAATCGTCAGGCTCGACCCGCGCTTCGACAAACTCATTGCCGCCGATGCAAAAATTGAGAAACTGTCAGAAGGCCACCGATGGACGGAAGGCCCAGTCTGGAATAAAAAAGGCAGCTTCCTGCTTTATAGCGATATTCCCAACAACGCGATTTATCAGTGGTCGGCAGAAAAAAGCGACGTATTATTTCTGCAACCGGCGGGTTACAGCGGCAAAGACGCTTTCACCGGCAAAGAGCCAGGTACGAATGGCTTAACTTATGACAAGGACGGCTTATTAGTTTCTTGCGATCACGGCGACCGCCGCGTAGCCCGTCTCGCCGCCGATAACAAAACGAAAACTACGTTAGCTGATAAGGTAGACGGCAAACGATTCAACAGCCCGAACGATTTGGTTTACCACTCGAACGGCGATTTATATTTCACCGACCCGCCTTATGGCTTGCCCAAAGGCGCAGACGACCCCGCACGCGAATTAACTTATTGCGGCGTATATCGTTTGGGCAAAGACGGCAAAGTTACGTTACTAACTAAAGAGATCACGCGCCCCAATGGCATCGCGCTTTCGCCCGACGAAAAGAAACTTTACGTAGCAAGTTCCGACCCCGACAAAGCCATCTGGATGGTTTATGACGTGAAGGCCGACGGTACGCTGGCGAACGGCAAAGTATTCAAAGACGTGACCGCTTGGGTGAAAGAAAAACGCCCCGGCTTGCCGGATGGAATGAAGGTAGACAAAGACGGAAACCTGTGGGCTACCGGGCCGGGCGGCGTAATGGTCTTTGCGCCGGATGGCACGCATATCGGCTCGATTGAAACCGGCGTACCTACAGCCAATTGCGCATTCGGCGGCGATGGTTCGACGTTATATGTCACAGCGAATACGGCGCTGATTCGCGTGGCTACACTAACAAAAGGGCTGGGCTTCTGACCCTAACCAGTGGAACAGGTTAGTAACCTGTTCCACTTTTCCGCAGAGAGATACGATGGGAGAAAAACTAACTGGCAAATGGGCGACCTATGTAGGTCTGCAAAAAATCGGACGGCTGGCGACGGCGGATGCCAGCGGGATGCCGCATAACACGCCGATTTTTTATGTATTGATGGACGGCGAAATTTATATCGGCACGCAACGCGGTCGCAAAAAAGTTCGTAACATTCAGGCGAACTCACAAGTGTGTTTTACGATTGATACGGACGAGTCGCCTTATAAGGGCATTATGATTCAGGGCCAGGCAGAACTTATCGAAGACGACACCTTGCACGCGCGCTTTCGCGAAGGGCTGATTTATCGCTATTACGGCTCGACTGATAATCCGGGCTGGCAATATGTGCAAAGCCTGGGAGCTTCGGTGTTAATTAAAATCAATGCGACGAGTTTTTATTCGTGGGATTTTTCTGGTTCATAAAAGGTAGAGCAGGTTACTAACCTGCCCTACCCACTGTTGAATGGCGTTTGACTTACTTGGGCGCTTTATCGGTTAAGTCAGCGACTTTGGCTTTGGGCGCTTCGGCTTGGGTGATTTTCAGAAAGCTGTCGCGGTCAGGTTCGTTGGCATACATAGGACTATGCCCCACGACTTGCCCGTTGGCAGCTTTCAGCACGTAACGAAAACGTCCGTTGTCCAACGTTTGCGCTTCATAACGCCCGACCTCACCCGCGTTTTTCTTGACCGAAGCCACGCCGTTTTCGGCGCTGCTTTGCGCATTATAAAGTTCGCTTGATAACAAAATCTCACCGTTATCCAGCATTAGGTTGAAATAGTACTGACCGGTGCTAGCCAGTTTAACCCCAAAAGTTGCAGCCATGGTTATTGCTCCTCACTAACTTGTTTTACAGCAGGTTGAAGGTTGGCGCGCAGTTGAACTTACGGCTTTACAGCTTACGCGCAAATTAAAAGGACACGCTGGGTGGGGAATTTTGTTACTGCCACCGTTCACCTTACGGCCTTACGGCCTTTAGGGGAAGATACCTAACTCAAGATAATCGCGGGCGATTTTCTCAATCGCGTTAAAAAATGCGGCGGTACGCAAATCCGGCATTTCGGGATAAGCTCGTTTCGTCGCTAGAATTTCCTGATAAGCGACGACCATCGTTTCTTCTAACCCGGAGCGCACGAAATCCAGTTCGTCAGGGCCTTTGGCAACCAGCGCACGTTGGTCTTCGGTGAAGGACTTGCCGGTTAAGACTTCGATAGCGTGCAACATACGACGTTCCTGCGATTCTTCATAACGCTTCCCCATGCGTCCGATCTTGACGTGCGAGAGGTTTTTCAGCCATTCAAAATAAGACACCGTTACGCCGCCCGCGTTGGCATAAATATCCGGCACGACTAACACGCCTTGCTTCGTCAGAATATCTTCCGCCTCAAACGTAGTCGGTCCGTTCGCGCCTTCGACAATGATTTTAGCCTTGATGCGCGGCGCGTTGGCTTCGGTGATCTGGTTTTCGAGCGCCGCCGGAATCAGGATGTCGCATTCGAGTTCGAGCGCAGCTTTACTGTCAGCGATATTCGTTGCGCCGGGAAAGTTCAAAATCGAACCCGTCGCTTTGCGGTGCTGAAAGACTTCTTCTTCATTCAAACCAGCTTCGCTAAAAATTGCGCCTTCGCGTTCGGCGATGGCGATAATGGTTGCGCCGCCTTCTTCACGGCAAAACTTGGCGGAGTGATAACCAACATTTCCCAGGCCTTGCACGACGATGCGTTTGCCCGCGATGCCGACCGAAAGGCCGAGCTTATCCATATCCTCTTTTTGCAAACAGCATTCGCGCGCGGCGTAAAACACGCCGCGTCCGGTGGCTTCCTTGCGACCTGCCACGCCGCCTTGCGAAACGGGCTTGCCGGTGACGCAAGCCGCCGCGTCGAGCTGTCCGGGATTCAACGCCGAATATGTGTCGGCAATCCATGCCATCTCGCGTTCGCCCGTGCCGTAATCGGGCGCGGGTACGTCAATACCGGGGCCGATGAAATTTTTCTTGGCGAGTTCGTGAGTGTAGCGGCGCGTGATACGTTCGAGTTGGTCGAGATTGTATTTCGTCGGATCAACTTGCACTGCGCCTTTTGCTCCGCCGTAAGGCAAATCTACGATGGCGCATTTATAAGTCATCAGCGCGGCCAACGCTTTCACTTCGTCTTCGTTGACTTCCATGGCGTAACGAATCCCACCTTTGACCGGCAGCTTGTGATGGCTGTGTTCGACGCGCCAGGCCTTGATGACTTCGACCGTGCCATCAGCGTGGCGCAGCGGAAATTCAAAGGCGTAGACGCTATTGCACTGCTTGATCTCTTCGAGCAAACCCGGCGGATGCTTGCTGAATTTCACCGCGCGTTCAAAGCAACGATTGACGTTTTCGTAAAAGCTGGCGTGTGACGACATTAACTCGACTCCTTGTATTGTTGAGTTGGTTGATTGGTTCTGTGAGCGACAGCGCGCGCATTCTAGCCAGCCAGCCAGAACGCAGCAAACCGCGCCTGATGCAGCAATTGACAGTCTTTCCGCGCCTTCCTTATAGTGCCCGCCGTTCAAGCAGTAACCACGTCATGCAAGAGCATTCAAGCAATTCCTCCCTTTCACGAAAACCGCCGCCCGAACTTCCACCTTGTTGCGGAACCGGCTGCGCCGTTTGTGTGTTGGATATGGTGGAGGATTACGCGCCGCTAGCAACCGCCTGTGCGCCGCTAGCCGAAAGCGTTTTGCCCGCTTGCTGCAACACTGGCTGTTTAATTTGCGTGCAGGATTACCCTGAGCTTTATCGCAACGGGCGGCCTGACCAAACACAAATGATCGCTTTGCTTGAAGCGATGGAAACTGCTGAGACTATTGCCGCGCAAAACTAGAAGCACTAAAGCGCACCCCTTTCGCATCACGTTCAACACAATCAGGAGAATCTATGGCTACACCCGCCAAGCCCAATAGCAGTGATAGCAGTGAACAGTTCACGCCCTATATTCCTGCGTCTACTATACTGCCCGAATTCACGCCGCGCGCCATTATTCTCGGCGCGCTCTTCGGCATTATCTTCGGCGCTTCAACGGTTTATCTGGGATTGAAAGTTGGCCTCACGGTGAGCGCCTCAATCCCGATTGCGGTGTTGGCGATCACCGTGTTGAAGGCTTTCGGCAAGGCTTCGATTCTCGAAAACAACATCGTACAAACCACTGGCTCGGCGGCTGAATCCATCGCGGCGGGCATCGTGTTCACGATTCCCGCGTTGCTGATTCTCGGCTTGGATATAGACATCATGCGCACTTCGCTGATTGCGGCGGCGGGCGGCTTGCTCGGCGTGCTGCTGATGATTCCCTTGCGGCGTTCGTTGATCGTGAAAGAACACGGCACGCTGCCTTATCCCGAAGGCACGGCTTGCGCTGAGGTTTTAGTCGTAGGCGAAAAGGGCGGCTCGGACGCCAAAACCGTGTTCCTCGGCTTTGGCGTAGGTCTCGTGTTCAAGTTTCTGATGTCGGGCTTTAAGTTCTGGAAAGAGATTCCGGCCAAAGTGTTGAGCGGTTATCAAGGCGCGCGCGTCGCGGCTGAGATTTCGCCCGAATTGCTCGGTGTCGGTTACATCATCGGCCCGCGCGTAGGTTCTTACATGTTCGGCGGCGGCGTTATCTCTGCGTTGATTCTGGTTCCGATGGTGAAGTTTTTCGGTTCAGGCTTGACGACTAACATCTTCCCCGCGCCGCCCGGCGAACTGATTGCGAATATGTCGGCCAGCCTCGTGTTTGATCGTTATGTGCGTTACATCGCGGCGGGCGCGGTCGCAATGGGCGGCATCGTGAGCTTGATTCGTTCGCTGCCGACGATTGTGCAAGCCTTCAAAGCGGGCTTGAAAGATTTCACGGGCGGCAGTGTAGCTAGCGCGCTTCGCACTGAACGCGACATCCCAATTCCTTACGCAGTAGGCGGCGTCTTCGCGTTGCTCATCGCCGTCGTACTCATTCCCAAATACGAAGTGAACCTGATTTCCGCGCTGATGATTTTGGTCTTCGGCGCATTCTTTGTGACAGTGTCTTCGCGCATCTGCGGACAAATCGGTTCGACCTCGAACCCGATTTCAGGGATGACAATTGCGACGTTGTTGTTCACGTCGTTGATCTTTCTCTTTCTCGGATACACCTCGCCCGCCGACCGCGTCATCGCGCTGACCGTAGGCGCAATCGTTTGCGTCGCCGCCGCCAACGCGGGCAATACGTCGCAGGACTTGAAGACCGGCTATCTCGTAGGCGCTACGCCCAAGTATCAACAAATGAGCTTGCTCGTAGGCGCGCTCACCTCCGCGCTCGTCATCGGCTGGACGCTCGACTTCCTCAATCGTTCGGCAATCAACTTGCTGCCGGTCAACTATCCGACGTTTACGGTTCCGGCTGAAAACATCAAAAACACCTGGACGGATTCGCCCAAAGTCGAAGACGGCAAAACATATCGCGTCGCGCAATTCCCTATCGAAGTTTCGGTTGACGAAGGCCGCAACCGCATTCAGGCGGGCAAATACCTCGTCGGTGACGATGGCAAGTTGCATTACCTCGTCAACCCCGGCGTCGGCGGCATCCGCCAAATGGTCACGGCGACGATTCCGGCTGAACTCGCTGGCAAGTCATTTTTTTCTGGCACCGAAAGCGCGACCGTTAAAAAGACCGGCCAGTCGCGCGGCATGGACGATCAAATGTATGACCGCGTCAACGTCAAAGAAGGTTCGCGCGAATTCACCTTGTTGGTTGACGCGAACGGTGCGCCTAAGTTTTCGATTGAAGAGATGACCGGCAAACTCGACGCGCCTAAAGCCGCGCTGATGGGCGTACTGGTTGACGGCGTACTCACGCAAAAGCTGCCCTGGTCATTGAT
>JAYSVR010000557.1:0-10626 GCA_043718445.1 Acidobacteriota bacterium
CCGCGAACCTTGAGATCAATGGAAACGGCAACGGGCATCATGATCCTGCGGTTGCCGCTGATTTATTTGCGTCCGCAGAAGCTGCGGCGTAATGGCGTAATTTAGTTGGGCGATAACGTCTTAACACACCCCCATCAAGCAGTAAGAAATTATGGGAAGAGTATTCGATGCGCTTCGGCGCGAACAAAAACGTAAGCGGCGCAGCAGTGAACGCGATCCGTTGGTCGCCACGATAGAAACTGTGGCGAGTGACGCGGGTGTCGAGTCTAACCCCATCGTGGATTGGAACGCACCGATAGGCACGCCCGCCGGACAACGCTCCAACGATGGAATGCTGTTGCCTGGCACCTACCGCACGTATAGCGAAAACGGCGCAGGCAATAACTACGTCAACGGTCACAACGGAAATGGCAACGGTAGCGTCAATAGTAATGGGCATGGTGTGGCTACCGCCCTAGCTCGCGTCGGCCCGCCGCTCTTTCAACCGCCGATCACGCGTCCGCTCGAACATCCGGTGGCACTCACGACAGCGAACCCTGATGAAGTGCATTCGCGCATCGTGATGTTGAGCGAACCGCATATCGTCGGCTGCGAGCAATATCGCACGCTGCGTACGCAACTCTTTCAAACGGCAGAACACCAACTGACCCAAGTCATTGTCGTGACCAGCGCGCTGGCGGGCGAAGGCAAAACTTCAACGGTATTGAATCTGGCTTTTGCGATTGCCCAATCGCCGGAACGCCGCGTGTTGGTAATTGATGGAGACTTGCGCCGCCCCAGCATTGGCGCTTATCTCAGTCTCAAACCCGTACATGGCTTCGGCGAAGTTCTCACCGGCAAGATTAACGTATTCGACGCCATCACTCGCGTGGCCGATCAGGAACTTTATGTGTTGCCGGTGAAAGCAGGCACTGATGTACCGACCGAAATGCTGACGGGCGAACATTACCCGAACATGCTGAAAGCGTTGCGCGAACACTTCGATTTCATTCTGATTGATTCGCCGCCCGTGATGCCTTTTGCCGATGCGCGCCTGCTGGCGAATCAGGCAGACGGCGTAATGCTGGTCGTGCGCGCGGGCTTTGCGGCTTATGAAATCGTCGAGCAGGCGGCTGAAGCGATGACTTCGCATCGCTTGATCGGTGCTGTGTTGAATGGCGCAGAAAACCTGCGCGAGACGCGCTATTACAGCGACTATCTCGAATACAGCAAAGGTCAAAGCGACGGCAAAAACGGTTTCGGCTGGCAAACCTTGGTGCCGCGTTTTCGTGAAACCTGGCTGGGTCGCCGCTTCAAACTTTGAGTACTGGCTTTGAGTAATGGATTTCGTGCTATCACTGCGAAGCAAGACTGTAAACGACTTCGCTTTGGCATTTATGCTGCCCCCGTTCACTGACAATTTATTGCAGCAGCGCTCTGACCTTGCTGTAGCTTTTTTTTGATGGTTTTTTCTGGGGTCCCCTCCCGCAGCAGCTCATATGATTCGTCGCGGCATCTGGCTGAAAACGTTATCGCTCTTTGCTGGCGAAACTGTAGTTATTCTTTCAGCCGTTCTGTTGAACCTTTATTTACAGCTTTCCGCCCGCTTGCAGGCGGTGCTATTTGAACAACGCGGTTTACTCAAAATCGTCGGCACGACGTTGATCTGCCAGTTCGTCTTTTACCTGTTCGATCTTTATGACGTGACGACCGTGCGTTCCAAACGCGAATTGTTTACCGACTTAATGCGCGCCGTCGGCACCGCGATTCTGGTTTTAGGTGGCATCTTCTTCCTGCGGCCTACGTTGTTGTTAGGCTATTTGGATGTAGTCGAGGGACGTGGCCCGGTGCGTTACGCCAACGGACTTCCCATCATTGCCATGTTTTTGGCGCTCTGCCTGATGTTGCTGTGGCGGCTGCTCTTTCACGGACTGATTCGCCACCCGCGTTTGAACGAACGGCTGCTGATTGTGGGCACCGACGCACTAGCGCAAGGCATCGCGCGCGAAGCGATTGCACGCCGCGATTTGAGTTATAAAGTCGTAGGCTTCATCGCCGAAGACCATTCGCTCGTAGGCAAAAGCCTCGTGAATCCTTCGGTGTTAGGCATCACCGCGCAGTTGAGTGAGATCGTCCAACGCGAACGCATAGACCGCGTAATCATTGCGTTGCAAGACCGGCGCGGACATTTGCCCGTCGAGCAATTGCTCAACCTGCGCTTGCAAGGCAAAGCGATTATCGAAGAAGGCGCGGCAATGTTTGAAAAGCTCACGGGCAAAGTTAGCGTAGATATGCTGCGCCCTAGTTGGCTGATTTTTTCAGGCAGCGTCAAACGCGGACGGCTCTTTCTCGCATTGCGGCGTTTGTTGAATATCGCTTTTGCGCTGTTCGGCATCGTGCTGTCGGCACCGATTGCTATCGTTGCGGCGATTGCGATCAAGCTCAATTCGCGCGGCCCGATCTTTTATACGCAGGAACGCGTCGGCAAAAACGGTGAACCGTTCACGATCATCAAGTTTCGCTCAATGTATACGGATGCCGAAAAAGACGGCCCGCAATGGGCAGTGGCGGGCGATAACCGCATCACCCGCGTAGGCAAATTCATTCGTGCGACGCGCATTGACGAGTTGCCGCAATTCATCAACGTCTTGCGCGGCGAAATGAATTTCGTTGGGCCGCGTGCCGAACGCGCTCACTTCGTCGAGCAGTTATGCGAAGCGATTCCGTATTACAATCAGCGCCATCTCGTCGAACCCGGATTGACCGGCTGGGCACAAGTCAATTACGGTTACGGTTCGACGGTTGAAGACGCGATTCAAAAGTTTCAGTACGATCTTTATTACATTAAAAATGCGTCCTTGTTTTTCGATCTATGGATTTTGCTAAAATCCGTCAAGGTCGTTTTGCTGGGACGTGGACAGTAAAACCATTTCATTAGCAATTGTTCCCCGCTAGGAAAGTCTGGCGTAAGGCTTACGTCAGCGTATCGTTGTTAAGGAGTAACTTTTATGAAACGACTCTCGCCCTTTTGTATGGCTGCACTCTTGCTCGCGCTCAGTGCCGTTACATCGTTGGCGCAAAATCAAAATACGCCCGGCGTAACGCCCAAGCCGTCACCGACGCCGAAGGCTACGTTGCCCAAAGACGCGGGCTTGCCTGCGGCCAAGGCGATCACCGACAACCAACGCACCGTGTTGCGCCGTGAAGACGCAGCGGAAGAAGATTCCAGCGTGGTGCCTTATATCAACAACTTCTTCGCCACCACGCGACTCGGCCCCGAAGACGTGATCGCTGTGGATGTCTTCGACAAGCCGAACTATTCCAAAGCGAACATGATCGTGCCACCCGATGGCATCATCAGCTATCCACAAATTGGTCGCGTGCTGGTCGCCGGACGCACCGTCCCCGAAATCGAAAAAGAAGTGACTGAGCGTTTGCGCGAATACATCATTGACCCGCAGGTCACTGTGCAATTGCAACAATCGCACAGCCAAAAAGTCTTCATCATCGGTGACGTAGGCTCACCTGGCATTTATGAAATGGGACGCCGCATGACCATCACTGAAGCCTTGGCGCGCGCGGGTTACATCACCAAATACGGCGACCGCGAAAAAGTCGCGGTGTTGCGTGCGCAACCCAACGGTCAGGTTTCCAATATGCCGATCAATATGAAAGACGTTGAGAAAGGCAAAATTCGGGACTTCTATCTCGTGCCGGGCGACACGCTCGTCGTACCGGGCAACCGTTACAAGACGGCGGAAAAAGTCATGGGGCTGGGACAGATGGCGGTCTGGTTCCGCGTGTTCCTTCCTTAATCAGATAGTGCTTTAGCTTTGCGCCCAGCGTCGTCAGGCTTTGACGTGCCGCTGGGCGCTTCTCGTTTTCACCTTTCAGGATTTGCCGCTATGCGTTTTTTTCGAGCCATCCTGCTGCTTTCTCTTTTGAGCGCCGCCGCGTGGACGGTCAACCGTTCCGTCGCAGCGCAATCGCTCACCTGGTTTAAGCAAGAGTCCGGCGTATTCACCAAACTGCTGGGCGTGCATTTCGTTGACCCGCAAAACGGCTATGTCGTTGGCAGCACGGGTACGATTTTCGGTACGAACAACGGCGGCAACACTTGGGAGAAAGTGGCGCTGCCCGTACGCGAAAGCAAAGAAACGTTGCGCGATGTGTGGGCGTTCAACCTACGCCACCAGTTATTGCTGGGTGAATACAACCGCGACCTGCATCCTTCGTCCGATATGATTTTCGGGCCGAACTTCATGCTCTGGCGCGGTGATGAAGTGAAAGAAGACTGGCGCGAAATCGCGGTCGCCGAACCACGCAATCCGCAACGGTTGCGCCCGCGCCGCAAGGCCCCCGGCGTAGACAGTCGCTCTGACAACGAAGAAGACGATGACGAGTTTTACCGTCTTTCGAGTTCGATGGTCGTACGCATGCATTTCGCCGATGACCGCAACGGTTGGCTTGTGGGCGAATCAGGCATGATTCAACGCACTTTCGTCGGCGGCGTCGAGTGGAAGATGCAATACGCCGTTGCGCGCAAGCTGCTCACCGATGTGTTCGCCGTGAGCGACAAAGAGGTTTGGATCGTCGGCGGTGGCGGTACGATTTTGCGCACAACGGATGGTGGCGAATCGTGGGTTGAACAGAATTCACCGACCACGCAAAACCTGCGCGCTGTGCATTTCGTAGGCGCGGAACACGGCTGGGCAGTAGGGCCAAATGGATTGTTGCTCAAAGCGACTGCCAGCACGCGGCGTCCTGACGGTACGCTGCCCGTTAAGTGGGAGCTGCTTCCGGCTCCGACCCAAGAATCTCTCAACGACGTGTTTTTCATCAGCCCGCAAGAGGGCTGGGTGGCGGGCGAACACGCTACGATCCTGCATACAACCGATGGCGGACGTACGTGGGAAGACGCGCTGGCTGATACTGAAGTGCGGCGTTACATCAATTTCAATCGCCTCTTTTTCCTTTCCCCCAATCTTGGTTGGGCGGTAGGAACCAGCGGCGCGATTTATAAATTCGCACCTCATAAACCTGCACTCAAACCCAAAGTCGTAGACCCCGACAGTCAATAATCATTTCAAGCCCGCGCGGGTCGCCAACAGCGCGGGCTTTCTTTTATCCCTTTATCACATGCTCGAATTCGCCATCCGCGCCGCTCGTGAAGCCGGTGCAATTTTGCAGGATTTCGCCGAACGGGGCTTTGACATCACCCACAAAGGCCGCATCAATCTCGTCACCGAAGCTGATCTCGCCAGCGAAAAGCACATCACCGAACTCATACGTCAACAGTTCCCGGCTCATCACATTGTGGCCGAAGAAAGCTGGCAGGGAGGTTTATCAGGTGCGGACGATTATGCCTGGCTGATAGATCCGCTCGACGGTACGACGAACTTCTCGCACGGCTTTCCTTGTTACGCCGTTTCGATTGGCATCGAACATAAAGGCCAATCAATCGCCGGAGTGGTTTACGACCCAACGCGCGATGAGATGTTCGCGGCAGAACGCGGCGCAGGCGCTACGTTAAACGGTAAGCCGATTCATGTGTCAGCCGTCAGTTCTCTTGAAAAGGCGCTGTTAGTTTCTGGCTTTCCTTACGACGTGCGCGAACGAATGCACGAATACCTGCCCGCGTGGGAAGAGTTTCTCAAACAGGCGCAGGCCGTACGCCGCCTCGGTGCTGCCGCGATTGATATGGCTTGCGTAGCTAACGGGCGACTCGATGGTTTTTGGGAAAAAGGCTTGCACGCCTGGGATACGGCGGCGGGCTGGGTGATTATCGAAGAAGCTGGTGGACGAGTGACTAAACTTGACGGCTCACCATTCAACAATTTTACGCCAAGCCTGTTGTGTACGAATGGCTTGATTCACGATGAAATGTTGAACGTGTTGCGAACGACAGAAAAAGGGCGATTACGACAACTGCCGTAACCGCCCTTTTGAATTTTCGCTAGCTCAAACGCTTACGATTTTTTCTTGGCTACCACTTCTGAAATTTTCGTAACCGTCATTTTGTTCTCAGCCACCAAGCCGGTCACTTTGAACATCGCGCCTTTTTCAGCCGTGCTTTTTTCCAAAGACGATTTCGCCAGGCCATTGCCGGCTTCGTCAAATTCATAGTATTTGCCATCAGCAAACACGCCGAAGCCACTGCTGGCGCAGCGTTCTGACAACGAGCATCCTTTTTTGTGTTCCATTGCCGTTTCTGCCGTGTTGTTTTTGGCGGAACACATCTTGTCTATCAGGTTGCCGGTCAGCGTAACTTTCTTCGGTTTAGCAGCTTTTTTCTTAGCTCCCATCGTGTCTTGTGCGTTGGCGGCCAACGTCAGAGACAGCATGACGGCAAGCATAACGATTATCTTTTTCATGGGTTTTCGTCCTTCCTTCATTGAGTAGTGGTTTGGTATCGAATACGAGGCAGCAACTGAAACGGGTTGCCTCGTTGGTGTAACGCATAGTGCGCTAGCGATATTTCGCGTGACGCTTAATATCGGGCGATGAGATTACAACAGCAATAGATCATTCGCTAGAGCGCGCGCGGGCTGCGATATTGTTCGTAACGGCGCGTCGGTTCGTACTTGCTGGGCACGAAAGCCGGTTCTTCGGGAATGCCTTCCAAACGAATGATCTCAATCGCTTCCTGATAAACGCGCTCTAAATTTTCCGGTTGGAAACCGTTTAAGTGACAGGCGCGAATATGTTGTTTGACCATTGACTCGACAGCTTCCCGACTGAAAGCATCAAGTTCTTGAAATGAACGTAGAGCGTGTGCCGACAACTTCATAAAGTTTGCCCAACTCCTTTTCGCAACAGAGCGTTGAATTGTGTTTTATCGTGTGTACAGAGGGTGGAAACGGCGCGGAGTGTAGCACTTTTTTTTAGGCTGTCCAGCACAAAATTTCAGCGGTTGAAATCCGCTAACTCCCTGTGCTGGAATGTCTTGCCGTCACGTCAGTCAATCGCTGACAGACGACTTTAAGCGGCGTTAGTTTAGCCAATGCAGTGACAGGACTTATGCGAATCGCGGCTTCGACCTATCTCAATTCAGCGCCCCTCGTTCACAGCTTTGCTGCGAATGGGTTCGGCGCACGTTATACCTTTCTCGGTGACGCGGCTCCTTCGCGTTGCGCTGCAATGCTCGCCACCAAACAGGCCGACATCGCTCTCATCCCCGCCATTGAATATCAGCGCATCCCCGACCTGCTGGTCATCCCTGACGTAGCCGTCGCCGCCAAGCGACAAGTTCGCAGCGTGTTGCTTGCCGCGCGTAAACCGCTGAGTGAAGTTAGGACACTCGCGCTCGATACGTCTTCGCGGACTTCGCAAGCACTGGTGCAAATCATTCTCGCCGAACGTTACGGCGTAACGCCGCAACTGCTCGAACACACGCCACGGCTCGGCGCTGGCTTTGCTTCAGTCTTTTCCGAAGCCGATGCCGCGCTCGTCATTGGCGATCCAGCCCTGTGTCTGATGACCGAAGCCGAAGCGTTAGGACTCACGATTTATGACCTAGCGGAAGAATGGCACGCGCTGACGAGCCTGCCTTTTGTATTTGCCGTGTGGGCAGTACGCGCTGAAGCACTGGCTGAAAGCCGCCTCAACCCCACTCAACTTGTTAGTGATTTTCTGGAAGCCAAAGCTGAGGGCTTGCGTCGCGTACCTGAAATCGCTGCGCAGTTCGCGGCTGAGTTGCCGCTGCCCTTGTCAGACTTGCTGGATTATTTGCACGTCAATGTGAATTACGATTTGGATGAAGCGAATCGCACGGGGCTGCAACGATATTACGAACTCGCCGCCGCGCACGGCTTTATTGAAGCGGCTCACCCCGTGCAATTCCTATCTGCTTAATTCGTATCGGCCAACTGCCGCCGCCTGAGTACCGGGCGGTTGCCGTCCTTGTCACTTGCCGCAGTCGTAACCTGCCCTTTGGCGCGATAGCCTTCGCGGCAGCGCACCACGGCGTTGGGTACTTTTACGACGACGCGAACCTTGCGGAACGAGCCGTCCTGCGCTGTATTCGTCGGGTAATAGCTCAACGCGTACTGGTGGCGTAACTCTTCGGCGATGCGCGTAAAAGCCGCATGCACGTTGCTCAACGTGTCGCCGTTATAAAGCCTTCCGCCGCTGCGGGTGGCAAGCTGTTGCAGGTAACGCCCCGCCAATTCGTAATCGTCACCACCGCCACGTGGCATGCGTCCGCCGCCCGGCCACTGCTGTGGAAAAGCCTGTGCAATACCTTGTGGAAAAGCATCGTAAAAGCTGTGGAAAAGCTGTGAACTGTTGTGGAAAACAAAAGGCCACCGATTACGGCCATTGCCGCCGCCACGGGGCTGCGGCCACGGAATCGAAATCGGCGGCGTACCGTTACGCCCCCCGCCGTTTTGCATCATCTGTTCGCTGGTGTCGTATTGAATCGGATAAACCACGATGTCTGATTCTTCGACTTGCTCAACGGTGCTGCGTGCCGTAGCGCGACTTTCGGTGTCTACGCCGTCGGTGAAAAGCACGATGGCTTTGCGGCCTTCGACTTGGTTGAGCCGTTCAGAAATCACCAGATCAACTGCGTCATAAAGTTTGGTGCCGCCACCCGTCCGCGTGTTGTAAATCGCCCGGCGCATCTTGGCGCGGTCATTCGTGAATTCGCAGCCGACATACACCCTTGAGTCGAACGACACGACCATCACTTTATCGTCGGCGCGCAATTGTTCGGTGAAGGCGACCGCAGCGGCCTGAATGTCTTCGATCTTGAAAACGGTGCTGCGCGAAGTGTCAATCAGCAGCACGACATGCAAAGGCACGGTCACGGGCGTGAACTCAGAAATTTCCTGTTCGACTTCGTCTTCATAAAGCCGAAAGTCTTTCTTGTCGAGAAAGGGAATGAAGCGTCCGTCGCGTTCGATCACGCTGACCGGAATGCTCACGAGTGTCGTATCAATTTTGATCGTGTCGCTGTCGTCGGGCACTTCGGGCTTTTGGTTGGAAGCGGGAAGCGGTGCGGTTGGCCCCACGCTCACCGGCGCGGCAGGCGCTTCGGCAGGCGTAGGTGTGGGCACGGGGCGACGGCGACCGGATTGCGCCGTTGCGGAAAAATCAAAGCCCTGAAAAACCAAAAGCGCGGCGAGCAAGCTCATCCACGCTGTATACGCAAAACTCCTGGTTGAAACTTTCAGCTTACCCATCGCTCGACTCCTTCTCTTGGGACATTACGCAGAACGCATCCCTGAACGACCACGGGCGCACAGCTTGCGCTTGATTCGTGATTAACAACTTGAAGCGGAAAAAGGGGTAACCGCAAAACGCTGGCGATTATACTGCCGCGCCGAGCAAACGCGAGTCCGTATAGTTACGTGTTGTTGCGCGTCCAGCTTTTGGGCAGGATGTCTTTGGCCGACAAGTTCGCGCCGAGAATCAGGATGAACGAAAGAATAAACACCCACGTCACCAACGCCATCAACGAAGACAACTGTTTATAGCTGCCCGAAAAATCCATCACCGGCAACAACAGGCGAAAAGCAATCGTCGTCACCACGAACAATACTGCCGTCGCCAACGACGTAAAGAAAATCTGCATGCGATGAACGGGGCCGTTCGGTACGACGGAATAGACCAGAAATAAAATGGCTACCAGAAACGGAATCGCCAGCAAGCCTGCGACGATGGCGAATAGCGTCCCGCGCCACGGCGAATCGCCCAACACCAAGCCCAACGCGTAATCCCACGGACTCGCCACTGCCACCGCCAGCAACATCAGCACGCCACACGCGAGTACGAGCGGCATATACAAAACGTATTGCTTGAAAACATTGCGCTCTTTGAATCCCCACGAGCGATTCAATGCGAGTTCGAGCGGCTGAAAGATGCCCGAACTTGAAAACACCAGCAGCGCAAACGACACCAACGTAGCCTTGCCGCCCGGCCCGCGCGTCACTTGATCCAGGCTTTGAAATAGCATCTTCGATTCGGCGGGCAACAGCGCCATCATCAGGCGATAACAGGTTTCGTAACCGCCCTGCCAATTCAACACATTGACCAGCACGCTGCCGATCAACACCAGAAACGAAAAGAACGACATCAACAAATTGAACGCGATGGACGAGGCGTGTACGTAAGTTTCGCTCTCGGTCAAATCCCACAAGGCCGGCCACATCTTTTTGAGAAACAGCCACGTGCCTTGCACATAAAACTTCAGCCCGCGTTTCGGCGGCGGCAACGCAGCGGAAGAATTGGTCGGAGTTGGTTCAGCGGGTGCAGCGTTCAATTCGTTGGTCATGATTTATGAATCTGGCGGACATGCGTGACGGAGTTATCGCGTTACTCCTTTTCAAACTGGGCAAGCTCTTCGTCCAACGCTTGCAAGCTACGGAGGAGCAACTGGCGATGCGCTTCGTGTCGTACGTGTTCAAGTTGATGTTGTAATTGGCTGCGCGAAAGTAACAACGTCTCGCGGCGTTGTTGCTGCGGCGTCAGCGGAGCGCGCTTCGCTTCGGCGGCGGCGCGTTCAGCCTCTGCCTGTTGGTCTTCGATGGATTTGCTTTCCCAGCCTCGTGCCATAAATAAATCAGGGGCGGAACGGGGAGCGTCAGCGACCTGAGCCTTGGTAGCGCGTGCCTTCGGATCAATTGACGCCTTGCCGAGGCTCAG
>JAYSVR010000558.1:0-10623 GCA_043718445.1 Acidobacteriota bacterium
CGCGCTGCAATTAAATGGCGCGCCTATCGCCATGAAAATCAACGTGCAAGCCGGCGTAGGTTCTTTCGCGCTCAAAATCGCTTACGACGAAAATTACGCAAGTTATTCGCCCGGCGTACAACTCGAACTCGAAAATATTCGCCGCTTTCACGAACATCCTTATTTAGAGTGGATGGATTCCTGCGCTACTTCGCGCCATTTTATGATTAACCGCCTGTGGGTTGATCGCCGTTCACTCAAGCGCGTATTGATCGCCACCGGCAAAGGCAGTGGCAATTTCATCGTTGCGGTTATGCCGCTCTTACGTTGGTGCAAACGTAAATTCAAAAAATCATCGTCAGAGAGCGCCCCAGCCCCGGCGCAACCCTGATTTTTTTTTAGTTTCTTTGGAGGTAACTAACCCATGGCTGCCATCGCTCAAGTCGCATCTTTCCCGCTGGCTCCGTCTACCGGTACACCTAACTTACTGGATGGACTGGATGCACGCGTGTTTGACAATTATTTCAATCGGCTTCCCTTTATGATTCGCCACACTCTCGCGCGGCACGAGCTATTTAGCCTGCCGCGTCTGGTGGAACTGGCGCAAACCTTGCCGGAAGACCGCGTTGAATATAACTCCGGCACCATCCCTGTCAGTCAGGATCCCGCACGCACTCCACGCAACGGGTTGAGCGTCACTGAAACCATTCGCCGCATTGAGGAATGCCAGTCCTGGCTGGTGCTTAAAAACGTAGAACGCAATCCGGCTTACCGCGCCTTGCTGCATAACTGCCTGGACGAAATTCAACCTTTCACCGAAAAGCTGGCTCCGCAAATGTATGGACGCGAGGCGTATATTTTTGTTAGCTCTCCTGGGTCAGTTACTCCGTTCCATATTGATAACGAATATAATTTCCTGTTACAGATTCGCGGCGAAAAAGAAGTCAACCAATTCGACCGGGCTGATCGTTCGGTAATTTCCGAAGTCGAGCTGGAGAAGTTTTATACCGGTGGGCATCGCAACTTGGCCTACCAGGAAGAATACGCCGCCAAGGCAAAAGTATTCACCTTAAAACCGGGCGATGGGTTGCATTTCCCCATTGCCGCGCCGCATTGGGTGAAAAACGGAAACGCGGTTTCGATTTCTTTCAGTATCACGTTTCGCAACCCCCATAGCGATCACCGCGAGCTGGTTTATCGCGTTAATTCCCGCTTGCGACAATACGGAATCAACCCCGCGCCCGTCGGAGTTTCTCCGTGGCGCGACCATTTGAAATCCAACGCCTTGCGCGCCTGGCGTAAAATTGCAGCGCGGCAAAACGGCTAGACGTACCATTTTTTCCACCACGTTACTCCCTCCCACTTCACACTAGCTCGACTTCTCTAGCGCACGAGACAGGCTGTACCTGCCTCGTGCGCTAGCTGTTATTTATTTTGTTGAGCGATATTTATCCCCTGGGAGGTTTCGTGCCACAAGTTTCTATCATCATTCCTACTTATAATCGTGCCGACACAATTTTGCGCGCCATTGACAGCGTACTCGCGCAAACTTATGTAGATTGGGAACTCATCATCGTTAATGATGGTTCCACCGATAACACGTCGCAACTGCTGGTCGGACTGGACTCACGCATAAAAGTCATCCATCAGCCGAACGGCGGGGTTACTGCTGCACGCAATACCGGGTTGCGCCACGCCACCGGCGAGATTTTCGCGTTCCTTGACTCTGACGACCAATGGCGCAGCTATCACCTCGAATTATGCCTGGCTTTTCTTCAAGCTCACCCGCAAGCCAAGTTAGTGAGTTGCGAGTTACATGAAGATTTCGGCGATGGGCGCATCCTGACCCATTATCAAGTTGAGTTATCGCATTGGTATGTTTATACCGCGCAATTAGTCGGCTCCAGGTTACTCGACTTACCCGCTGGAGAGCAGGCCGGAGAACAGGATTGTTACCTGCGGGTTTATCAACAGCGCCATGCCATTGGTGACTGGGGGCAAGATATTTTGCAAAGGTGGAACGTAACCAGCGGCGCGCATTACGAAGGTAACATTTTTCAAGCCTGGCGCTGGGGCTTTTTGATGTGGTTACCTACCACAGTCCTGCGCCGCGAAGCGGTAGAAAAAATCGGCGAGTTCAGCCAGCATTATCCGATCTGCTCCGATTTCGATTGGATGGCCGAAGCCTGCCGCCATTACCCTATGCATTTTTTGAGCGTTCCTACCGGCATTAAGCACGACTTGGCCGTCGGCGGCAAAAAACTCTCTGAAGGCCATATCGCCAAAGACAAAACCGCCAGCGTTGCTGCGCTCGATATGTTGCATCACCTCGAAAACAACTATTGTAACTTATTCCCTGACGATGCCGAATTAGCCGCGTTGCGCAGCCACAAACAATACTATCTGGCGCAAGTGCAACTCGCGCGAGGGCTGCGCGACGAAGCGCTGCCTTACCTCCAGCAAGCCTGGCACAACTCGCCGGAAAAGGCGCGGGTCGCTCGACTTTGGCTGCTGGCGATGCTCATCCCCAACGCGCAATTATGCCAGCAAGTTTATTTGCTTACCCGTCGCGCCGGTTATACGACCGGCATGATTTCTCGCGGTGAGTTATCCCTGTTCAAGGTGCTGGCGAAATTACCCCGCAAGTTATTAGGTTTGAATAAAAAGCCTAACCTGCTACGTGCCTAACGAATCCCTCCCGCTGGAACTATTTATGGAAGCTATTTTTGAAAAACCGCTCACGGTTAACGCCAAAGAGGCGGCGACAGTGGCTGACTTGAGTCATACGCACATCGCCGAACTGGACGGAGTGCGTGCGATTGCGGTTTGGATGGTCATCATCAGCCACCTTTATTGGGGCTATAAATACCCGCCCGATACTTTCGATCACATGCCGAAAGTGATTTACGAAATCCTCGGCCACGGTTGGCTGGGCGTAGACCTATTTTTCGTGCTTTCCGGCTTTTTGATCACGGGAATTCTGCTTGATTCCAAAGGACGCGAGAATTATTTCCGCACCTTTTACGGGCGCCGGGTATTGCGCATTATGCCGATATTTTTTATCTGCATTGTGGTGATGAGTATCTTTTACGGCCACGCGGCTTATTTTTTATTAAGCCTCTTTTTTCTGGCTAACTTTGCCGAAGGTCTGGGCGTACCCACCCCACACGGCCCGGGCGTATTCTGGTCGCTGTGCATCGAAGAGCATTTTTATTTGCTCTGGCCGTTCCTCGTGCGATACCTGACGCGCCCTCGCCTGGCGTTGCTGGCGCTGCTGATCGTGGCTTTAACTCCCGCTTTGCGTTGGTGGGCAGTAACGCGCGGCATGAGCATTGATATGGAAGTCTATAGCTATTCCTGGTTCCGCTTTGACGGGCTGGCAATGGGCGCATTGCTGGCACTTTGGGTTAGATCGAAATTTGCTTCGGCGCGTAATTCTTTTTTACTAGCGGCATTTTTCATCGTAGTGGCAGCAATTATCACCATCGTCGGACGCCCCTACGGCATTATGGGAAAAACTGCCGTGGGCGTAGGGTTACGTTATACGCAAGTTACACTGGGGTTCGCGGCTTTCGTGCTTACGGTAGTTACTTTGCGGGGTTCGAGGGCGACGGCCTTGCTACGTACCTGGTTTACTGAGTTAAGCGGGAAATTAAGCTATTGCCTTTATCTGGTTCACCTTGCGGTGGGCGACGCAGTATATCAACTCACCACCGCACACGATCCGGCGCTTTACGGACGCTTCGGCAGCTTCGGTTGGGTTACGTTACGCGGGCTGATTATTCTGGTCATTTCCTGGATACTGGCCCTGCTGTCATTGCGATTTATTGAAGGGCCTTTTCTAAAACTAAAAAAACACTTTGCTTGAGCAACAAGCGAAGGCCGGGCAAGGTTCCAACCTTGCCCGGCCTTTTTCTTTAAGGACGGTTGGTTAAGTTTACTAAATAAGCGTCGGTATAATCCTTAATCGGATTAAAGCCGAAGTTACTGTCAAAAATAGCGTAGCTGCCGTCCTTGCTGATCGTAGCGCGCGGCTGCCACCAATAAAATTCCGCCGCACGTCCGCGATGATGCACGATGCGGCGTCGTTCAGAGCCGTCCGGCTTCACCAGAATTAATTCATTTACGCGCGGACGCCACTGCTTTTGCCAAGTAGGTTGTAACTTGTTCGGCAAGTCCGCAGTACCTTTAACATCGGTACCTGAAACCAATACCCAGCGATGTTTGCCGTTCGTGTTGGCGCTCACGTGTAACTCTTGCCCCCAATCAAGCGGGACAATGCAAGTTTTTTTGCTGTCAGACAGCCTGACTTTCATCACGCCGTTATTTTCACAACCGGCAGGAGGATGGGAATCACGATAAGCTCCCATCACAATGATTTCGTCGCCATTCACGTCACGCGTCTGGTCACTGTGAGCGCCGAAAGACAAGACCTTGCGGATGAAATTCATATTGCTATCAAACAAACCTAACCCTTGATATTTCCCTTCTCCGTCTTCTTCAAAGCGCACGGCGATATTATTATTTGCCGTGATATAGGCTTCCGCCCAGGGTTTAAGCGCGGTTAAATCAATTACCCGTTTCATTTTCCCCGTGCTGAGTTGAAACAAACCTACGTGACGCATATCACCGGCAACCACTAAATGATCGCCATCTTCTGAAACATCGCATTCACCGCCCCCAAAAGTAATGCGCTCATACTGGTTGAAAGTAACCAATGTCGTCGCGCGCCGCGCTGTGACGTTGTATTTCATCAGCCGATTCTCTTCATGGTAATAAAAAGCGTCTTTTTCAGCATGGCTCCAGCGTGGCTCGGCTGAGTTACTAAAATCCAGGCGAGTAATGATTTTCCCCTTACGGTCTACGATAAAAAACCCGGTATTATCTCCCTGCAATAAAATCATCGAATTATCGAGATTAAACGGCGACATCGTGGCATATTCGTGATGTACGCCATCTTTGAAAGTCTGCCAGCCATCGCTCAACCGCGTCACCGTGGTACCGAAAACCGAATCAACATATTGCCCGCCCAACGGTGGGGGCGAAAAAGCCGTATAACTCGCCGGAACCAACACCTGATGTTTATCCAGTAATCCGGGGCCACCCGCCGCATCGCGCGCAACCATTGCGGGCATATTAGCCATTACCGCTGGTTGAGAGCCTGAGCCTGAGAGTGTAAGAGGTTTAGCGGAAGGCGTCTTAACGCCATTCGTCGCAATCATGACCTCAGCGAGGGTGGCACCGATGTGCAACATCGAACAGTCAACGACCAGTGGGTAAGCAGGCTTGGCTTGGCTGGAATAAAAAAGCGCATCGTTGTGGTAATAATGCACGAGGCCGTTTTCCACCGCGATGCGAAAAATATCATTCGACTGATAAGCTACTTCAGCTTTATACACATCGTTTTCGCGCACTTCAGCGACACTGGCGCCTCGATAAGGCACGCTGCCCAAATGAATGGCAAAATCAATCGTTGCAGCCGATGTGCCGGCAAAATCGTGGGTCAAGCCGAGGTAACGATTCCTGTTACTTTCGAGCGCGCGAAATTCAACAAAACCATTTACTTTCGAGTTTCCCGGGCTACCGATAGTTTGGGTTGAATTAGCACCAGCATCACATAATTCGTTGCTGCCGCGCGTTTTGCGCAAGGTACGCTCGGTGAGCGTGCAATTCGCCACATTCGCCCAAATTACTGAGCTCGCCGAGGTCACCGAATTTACGGCTTCTGTGCCAGCAGCGTTTTTGGGTAAAGCTAAAGGTTCGATGGCTCGTGCATAGTTAGCCGCGCGAGTGGCTGCTAATTTGGCGTACCAAGCCGTTAAACGATTGGCCCCTCGGCTCCATCCCCAACCTAAAGACACGGCCAAAAATGCCCCAATTATCAACAGGTATTTCTTCAAGTATTTCTTCATCCTAGTTACTCCAGTTACTACTTCAAACACAGATATTGCTTCTCACGCCGCGCGCGCAAGCAAAATGACCTTGCATAATTCAAAGGCAAATGTGGGTAGGTGCAACTTCCAAGATGAGTTGCAATAAGTATTTCGCAGATTCGATTGGCAGTCTAACAAGACTTATTTGTCGTAACAACCTGATTTTTAGGTATGGTTCTAGAAAGAGGCAGGCAGGCAGGCAGGCAGGCAGCTAAACACTGTTAGAGGGAAAAGCCGTTATTCGAAATGAATTGCTGAAGCCTCATACGGCAAACCTGCGCGACAGCGACGATGCTCCAGAGGCGCTATCAAGTGGAGAGCCTTCGTCGCTGTCGTGGGAAGCGGCGCTTGCAATGGGATGCATTAAGCGGGCCGCTTGAGTTAAAAAGACTGGATAGGTCAGTTTGTTGGTGTCCTCCCAAAGGGCGAGAACCTCCCCCAAGCCAGTAAATACACTAGTCGGTCTCTTATAATTTACTGACGCAACGCCAAACTGACCTACCGGTGGAGTGTTTATACGCTATGGGTTTTCACGGCGGTATCAGGGAATCCCTTAGAAACGATAGAAATATCCCCTAGAGCTAAGTTTTTACCGCCTATATTCATCTCAGGTGTGACTTATTTCACTCTTCAGTAGGAACCACTCCCGCGCGAACGGCGAACCGCACCAGGCCGGGTACGTCGTGAATGTCTAGGCGTTCCATCACCACGGCGCGGTGGGTTTCTACGGTTTTTACGCTGATCTTGAGTTGCAGCGCGATGTCGCGGGTGGAATGGCCTTCGGCGATCAATTGCAAAATTTCGCGTTGCCGCGCGGTGAGCAATTCGAGTTTGCCAGCTTCGCCGCCGATGCGTTTGGCATAATCAGAAATCAGGTGTTTCGAGACGGCGGGGCTGAGATAGCTTTCGCCGCGCATCAAGGCGCGCAGCGCGATTTCGAGTTCGGGCGTATCGGCACCTTTGATCAGATAACCGGCGGCTCCGGCGCGCAAAGCTCGCAAGACGTATTCTTCGTTGACATAAGTCGAAAGCATCAGCACGCGCACACCGGGAATGTCTTTGGCGACGCGCGCCGCGACTTCCATGCCGTTTAAGCGCGGCATGGCAATGTCGAGCAAGGCGATGTCGGGACGTACGCGTTCGATGGTTTCGAGGGCTTCGCGCCCGTCGCCGGCCTGAGCGACGACGGTGACGCCATCAATGGTGTTGAGCAGCGCCACCAAACCGGCGCGCACCAGATTGTGATCGTCTGCGATCACGATACGAATGGGCTTCATGCGAATTTCACCTGCTTACGAGGGGGGAGCCCGTAAGTTCCGTCCTTTTTATCTCGCGGTTTGGGAACGCAGATTCGCTGTGTGAGCGAACCGCACCCTGACCTCTGCGCCGCCGCGTTTACCTGATTTCAATTCGAACTGACCGCCCGCCAATTGCGCGCGTTCTTGCATGCCGAGTACGCCCAGGCTGTGGCCTTGCGCCGCGAAATCGCGGGCCGCTTTTACGTTAAAGCCGATGCCGTCGTCCCGCACCGACAGGCGGAATTCATGCGGCGTTTGCGACAACTCGACCCAGATATTGCGGGCGGCGGCGTGGCGAATGATGTTGGTCAGCGCTTCTTGCACGATGCGAAAGCAGGCGGTTTCGATTTCGGTCGGCAAGCGCTCTTCGATCACCTCGGCGCGAAAGTGCGGCGTGAATTCGGCGCGTTGCGACTGGCGGTCAACATACCAGCGCAAGGCCGCGACCAAGCCGAGATCGTCCAAAATCGAAGGGCGCAATTCATGCGAAATGTTGCGGATGCTGTTGAGCGATTCCTCGACAATCTTGATGCTTTCTTCTAAACGTGCGCCGAGCTGCAAGTCGCCCGCCAGTTGCAAATTACCTGTATGACGCTTGAGGCTTTGCAAATTGAGTTTCACCGCCGTGAGCGCCTGGCCCGTCTCGTCGTGTAACTCGCGCGCGATGCGGCGGCGTTCGGTTTCTTGCGCGTCCATCAAACGGCGCGACAACGTACGCAATTGATCGCGGCCTTCACGCAACATCTCTTCGGTCTTTTTGCGGTCAGTGATTTCGTATGTCACGCCGATCAAGCGTTCGATTTCGCCGGCAGCATTGGGCAGCGGGCGTCCGTGGCTGAAATACCAACGCATTTCGCCGTGCGATTGGCGCACGCGAAATTCGCCGGAAAAGTCTGCCCGGTCAGCTACTGCGCGGTCGCCTGACAGTTGCACACGCTCGCGGTCTTCTTTGTGCAACAGCGCCTGAAACGACGCGCGCGTAGCGGGTTGCGCTCCCATCAGATGCAAATGGTTGGTGTCGGTGACAATCGTGTCATCGGCTAGTCGCCATTCCCACGCAGACATTTCGGCGGCTTCTAACGCCAGCCGCAAGCGCGCTTGTTGTTCAGACAAAGCCGCTTCGGCTTGTTTGCGTTCGGTGATTTCCTGCACTACGCCAATCAGTCGGTCGCACTGCCCCTGCTCGTCGTAAAAAGGCCGCGCGGTTGAAGACAACCAAATGACGCGCCCGTCACCCACCATCAAACGAAACTCCTGTTCGTATTCCGTCCCTTCGCGTACTGCGCGGTCTTTCGCGTCACGCACCACCTCGCGGTCATCTGGATGAACGAGCAACAAAAAAGATTCGCGCGTTGCGGGCCGCCCTTGCAACATCTCATGAAACATAGGAGCTGCGACTATTCCATCGTCTGAGGGCGTCCATTCCCAACTGGACATATGCGCGGCATCCAACGCCATGCGCAGCCGCTCTTCTTTTTCGCGCAGCGAATCTTCGGCTAGCTTGCGTGCGGTGATTTCGTGCGAAGCGCCCGCGACGCGCGAAAGATATGCGCCGTTGGGGCCGCCGATTTGTTGTTCAATGTTATGAACCCAATGCGCTTCGCCGTTTTTTGCCAGCACGCGATAATCGCTCTCGACGGTTTCACCCTCAAGCAAACGCTGCCGATAAGTCAGCAATACGGGCAAGTCATCGGGATGAATCAAGACGCGCCAACCGCCGATAGAAAGCACTTCTTCGGCAGAAGAAAAGCCCGTCATTTTCATGAATGCATCGCTGACCCATTCCACTTCCATCGTCAGGTCGTAAGCCACGCGATAAATGTAAGCGTAATCAGACGCCAGCCGCGAGATATGCCGATAGCGTTCTTCTGAAATCCGCAAGGCCTGCAAATCATCTACGCTGCTGTTGTCTGATGAATGAATGTCCACACCTTCCCCTCCTGCGTTAGGCCTTGAGCCGGTCACGCGAGCGATCCCAATACAACGCACGTTTCTCGCGCGCCGACTGGTTAATCATATGCGCCACCGAAGCGGCGCGATGCCCGAACCATACGTCTTCGACGGGCTGTTTGCGGTCGCGCACGGCGCGTTGAAACGATTCGAGGTGCAACACGTTCGCGTCTGCGCCCTGGCCGATCCAGCGTTCGTCGCCTGATTCGTGAACCGACGCGCCTAAAGAATCAGGACGTTCCGATGCGATGACTTTCGGGTCTTGGTAATAACCTTTTTCCAGTGCGCTCGGCCACGACATCACGATCCAGCCGTTGCTCTCGATAGTGCGATCGGGCGTGAAGGTCAAGTCGCGTCCGATGGTGAGCGCGCCTTTCGTACCCAAAATCTGTATGCCGCGTTCGCCCGCCGCGCCGCTGTTAAACGTACCGCTCAAATTCACGGTGAAGCCTTCGGGATATTGCAACAGCGCATCAAGCGTATCGGGCACTTCGTGCGTGCCTTTCCAGCGATAGAGCGAGCCGGTCGCCACCACCATCTCAGGCGCTTGCGCGTTCATCACGTAATGAATCGTCGTCATGATGTGTACGAACAAATCGGTCGCCATCCCGCCCGAATAATCGTTGTAACAGCGCCAGCGGAAGAATCGTTCGAGACTGAAATCGCGCTTCGGCGCTGGGCCTTGAAACATCTCCCAGTTGACGGATTGCTTATTCGCGTCGGGCGGAATCGGATAGAGCCACGCGCCACTCGCGCCGTTGCGATTGTTCATCGCGCGAATTTGCGTAATCTGTCCGAGCTTGCCCGAAGCGATAATTTCGCGGGCTTTTTGCTGAATCGGCGTGCTGATTGATTGGCTGCCGACTTGCAGAATGCGTTTGTTTTTCTCGACGGCGGCAGCGATTTCAAGGCCTTCGTCAACGGTGTAAGACAGCGGCTTTTCGATGTAAATGTCCTTGCCTGCATTGGCTGCCGCGATGGCGTGGTTCTTGTGCCAGTGATCGGGCGTACCGATATAGACGGCATCAATGCCGGGCGAGGCGAGCAGTTCATCAATGTTGCGAAAAGCCTTCGCGCGGCCTTTGGTGCGTTCGCCCGCGCGTTCGAGACGGCCTTGATAGGCGTCGGTGAAGGCTACGACCTCAAAGCCCGGCATCGACAACATATCGTTCATCACGTCTTGCGCGCGCGCGCCTGTGCCGATGAATCCAACCGTGATGCGTCCGTTCGGACTGTCAGCTAAATTGCTCGTCGGGCTGATTGCCGATGCGCTGTTGGCACTCAGCACGAGTCCCGCAGCGGCAGATGCGCCTGAAGTTTGTTTAATAAAACTGCGCCGATTGAGTTTGGGTTGTGACATTGAGCCTCCTTAATCGTAGCGCGGACTTCAGTCTGCGACCCGTTGTGTGGACTTTAGTCTGCACAACACATTTTGAGAGTTATCGTGCGGACTAAAGTCCACA
>JAYSVR010000559.1:0-3449 GCA_043718445.1 Acidobacteriota bacterium
AGGAACTTAAAAACACATGGCAAATCCGATCTTGCTCGCTAAAGACACCGAAGAAATTTTTCTGCTGCCCAAGATGGCGAATCGCCACGGCATGATTGCGGGCGCAACCGGCACCGGCAAAAGCGTCACCCTGCGCGTACTCGCTGAAAACTTCAGTCGTCAGGGCATTCCCGTGTTTATGGCGGACGTGAAAGGCGATCTCGCGGGCATTTCGCAAGCGGGCGGAGACAATCCGAAAGTGACTGACCGCGTAACTCAATTCGGCTTAACCGATCATCAGTTTCGCAGCTATCCCGTCGCCTTTTGGGATGTGTTCGGCGAACAAGGGCATCCGTTGCGAGCAACGATTTCTGAAATGGGGCCGTTGCTTTTGAATCGCGTGTTGAATTTGAACGACACGCAAAGCGGCGTACTCAATCTCGTATTCAAAGTAGCCGACGATGGCGGCTTGCTGTTGCTTGACCTCAAAGACTTGCGCGCGATGTTGCAGCACGTCGCCGACAACGCCAAAGAATTGACGACGAGTTACGGCAACGTATCGGCAGCCAGCGTCGGAGCCATTCAACGCCGTTTGCTCGAACTCGAAACGCAAGGCGCAGACAAATTCTTCGGCGAACCCGCGCTTGACCTGAGCGACATGATGCAAACCGGCGACGGCGGACGCGGCGTCATCAACATTCTCGCGGCGGATAAGTTGCTGAGTTCACCGCAACTCTATGCGACGTTTTTGCTGTGGCTGTTGTCTGAGCTTTATGAAATGTTGCCCGAAGTCGGCGACCTCGATAAGCCCAAAATGGTTTTCTTCTTTGACGAAGCCCACCTGCTTTTCAACGACGCACCGACCGCCTTGCTCACCAAAGTCGAACAAGTCGTGCGTCTCATCCGCTCAAAAGGTATAGGCGTTTATTTCGTCTCGCAAAATCCGCTCGACATTCCCGACCTCGTGTTGGGGCAGTTGGGCAATCGCGTACAGCACGCCTTGCGCGCCTTCACGCCGCGCGATCAAAAAGCGGTCAAATCGGCTGCGACTACGTTTCGCGTCAACCCCGCGCTCGACACCGAATCCGCCATCACCGAACTCGGCGTAGGCGAAGCCCTCGTTTCAGTGCTGGATGAAAAAGGCACGCCGACGATTGTGCGCCGTGCGTTGATCGCGCCGCCCGAAAGCCGTTTGGGAGCGATTACGCCGCAAGAACGGCAAGCGGTGATTCAAGGCTCGGCGTTTTACGGACACTACGAAAAAGCCGTAGACCGCGAGTCCGCTTATGAAATGCTGCAACGCAAAGCGCAGGAAGCGCCCGCGCAGGAAGAAGCTCCGCAACAGGAAAGCGGCATGATGTCTGGTGTGATGGGAGCGGCGGGCGGACTCTTCGGCGCGTTCGCCAAAAGCGCAGCGCGTTCGATTGGCACACAGGTGGCGCGCGAAATTACACGCGGCTTACTAGGCGGCATTTTTGGCGGCGGCACTACGCGGCGGCGACGGTAACAGGAGAAATATGCAGGCTAATTTATTGCTCGAAGCAGATGGAAAAGTGACGCTGCCTGAACCGTTGAGAAAGCGTTATGGGTTCGCACAAAACGTTCCGATTCGCGTGGTTGAAACTAACGGTGGCGTTTTTGCTCGTTCCACTTACTGACGCGCCGATGAGCGAGGCTTTGCAAGAAGAGTTAGCGGCCTGGCAATCGCTCAGCGCGGAAATCTGGAATCAGTTTCCTTACGATGAAGCTGATGAACTCACTGAACCTACCTAACCTAACTGAAGCTATGAACACCCTGCTCGAAACCGCTCCCGCTTTTGTCGCAATGGCGCATCGCATCGTCTGGTGCAGCGCCGCTACCGTTGACGCGCAAGGCCGTCCGCGTTCGCGCGTGCTGCATCCGGTCTGGCAATGGGACGGCGAAAAATTGATTGGGTGGATCGGCACGAGCGCGACGCCGACCAAGCGCGCGCATCTGCAAGCCAGTCCTTTCATCTCGTTGAATTATTGGGCGAGCAATCAAGACACCTGCGTCGCCGAGTGTCGCGCAGAATTGGTCTTTAACGAAGAAATTCGCACAACGGTGTGGAATCTCTTTGCTAACACGCCGCCGCCGGTTGGTTACGATCCCAAAATCATTCCGGGCTGGACGAGTCCCACGTGCGAAGCCTTTGTCGCCTTGCGCGTAGAGCCGTGGCGCTTGCGTGTCTTTCCCGGCAGTTTTTTGTTTGGACAAGGCGGGCAAATTCTCACGTGGCAGGAATAAGTCGGCAGATTCAGTCTCTGATGACTGAAAAGAGTTTCGTTCAGGCGGTAAAAGCCGCACGGATTTTTTCGTGCGACCAGCCAGCTCCCAACATCAACATCAATTTCACGCGGGCTTTGTGACTGGGCAACAAGCCGCCGAGAATAGCTCCGGCCTGCGTGAGTTGTTTGCCGCCGCCTTCATAAGCGTAAGTATCCAGCACGCGCCCACGCGGACAACGCGACGTAATCACTACCGGCACGTCTTGCGCAATCGCGCGCTTGATCGCCGCCAATGCCAGCGGCGTCACATTGCCGCGTCCTAACGCTTCTATGATCAAACCACGCGCGCCTTCTTTCACGGCGAAGTCAATAAACTTGCCATCGGCTCCGGCGTACATCTTGATGATCTCGACGCGTGGCTCGACAGCGTTAGTCTTGATGTGTTCACGCAGCGCAGGCCGTCGCGCGACGATGACTTGATCTTTATCCACCATCCCCAACGCACCGAAATCGCGGCTCTGAAACGTATCGGTCTTTTCAGTATGCGTCTTGGTGACTTCGCCCGCCGCGATGATTTCTTCGTTCATCACGACCAGCACGCCAAGTTCGCGCGCTTCGGTCGAAGCCGCCACGCGCACGGCGGCTTTCAAATTAGCCGGGCCGTCCCAACTGAGTTCCGAACTGTTGCGCATCGCGCCGACGAATACGACCGGCTGGTCTGCCAGTTGGTCTGATGGAATCAGCAAGTCCAATGCATAAGCCGTCTCTTCGAGCGTATCCGTTCCGTGCGTAATGACTACGCCATCAACGTTAGCGAGTTTGGCGCGGACGGCTTGCGCGAGTTCGAGCATACGCGCGGGCGTCCAGTGCGGGCCGGGCAGCCGCGCGAAATCAATCGTTTCAATTTCAGCGATGGTTTCAAGGCCGGGCACTTGCGCGAGAATCTCTGCGCCTGACAGTTTGGGAACGGCTCCGCCCGTCTCGTTTTCAATGCGCATCGAAATCGTGCCGCCGGTAAAAAAAATTGCTATGCGTGGTTTCATCGGTAAGTTGGTTTAGTGCGTTATAAAACTTGCTGATTAGCGTTCGCCTCATTCGCCTTGCCAGATCATAATTCAGTCTACACATTTCAGCATAGACGTGGCGCAGACTTCAGTCTGTGACCCGTTGTGTGGACTTTAGTCCGCGACACCGACTGGCAGTTCTATATCGCGCGGACTAAA
>JAYSVR010000560.1:0-3446 GCA_043718445.1 Acidobacteriota bacterium
TCTGTCGGCCATCGCGCGGCAAACGGCGGTGATTACGATTATGGCGATGGGGATGACGATGGTGATGGTGTCGGGCGCGATTGATCTGTCGGTCGGTTCTATCGTCGGACTCACCGGCGTCGTCGGAGCGATGTCCATGGTATCGGGGGTCGCAGGCGCTTCGCCCGTCACGGGCTTGCTCGTGTGCATCGCCATCGGCGCGGCGTGCGGGCTGTTCAACGGAGCCGCCGTCACGACGCTGAAAATTCCGGCTTTCATCGTCACGCTCGGCACGATGGGCATCTTTCGCGGACTCGGTTTGTATATCTGCGATGGCAACGCGGTGACGGGCATTCCGTCGAGCTTCGGTTTTTTGGCGGAGAAAAGTTATCTGGGCTTACCGCTGCCTTTGCTGATTGTCATCCTGATTGCGTTGCTGATTCATTTCACCCTGAGCCGCACGCGGATGGGACGGTATTGTTACGCGATGGGCAGCAACCTCGAAGCCGCTCGTTACGCAGGCATTCGCACGTCGCGCTATCAAATTATTTACTATGTCATTCTCGGCGGCCTGGCGGGACTGGCAGGCGCGGTTGAGACGGCGCGTTTGGTTACGGGGCAACCCAACGGAGGCGAAGGTTACGAACTCAACGTCATCGCAGCAGTCGTCATCGGCGGCGGCAGTTTGAACGGCGGACAGGGTACGGTCATCGGCACGATCATCGGCTCGCTGATTATGGGTGTGCTGGCGAACGGCGGAAACCTGCTGCAAATTTCGCCCTTCATTCAAAAGATCATCATCGGCACAGTCATCATCGCGGCGGTGACGTTCGATGAATTTCAACGCAGGCGGTTTGAAAGTGCAGAAGCCTAATGCCAAAACCTCAATGATTGACCACGATCAACTCTTCAAGAAACTGTTGCGCGAATTCTTCAGTGAATTCATCGAGTTGTTTCTGCCTGAAGTCGCCGCTTTTCTCGATACGTCGGAAATCAAATTTCTCGACAAGGAAATTTTTGCCGCGCTCGCGTCGCGCGATAAACGCAACGCCGACCTCGTAGCGCAAGTCAGATTCAAAGGCACCACCACTCAGTTTCTCGTTCACATCGAACCCGAAAGCGCGCGCCGCAAACGGCGCGGAGCATTCGCGCGGCGAATGTTCGATTACTTCGCCATGCTCACGCGGCAATCGCGGCTGCCGGTTTACCCGATTGCGCTGCTGTCTTACGATAGCCCGCGCGATGCTGAGTCAGAGACGTTCAGCGTCATCTTCCCTGACAAACAGATACTCGAATTTCGCTTCACGATCATTCAGCTCAACCGATTGAACTGGCGCGATTATTTGCGTCACGACAATCCGGTCGCCAGTGCGTTGATGGTGAAGATGGGCTTCGCGGCAGAGGAACGAGTTGAAGTCAAAAAGGAATGTTTGCGCATGATCGCGCGCTTGCGATTGAATCGTGAGCGTTCGATCTTTCTCAGCAATTTCATTGACACTTATTTGCAATTGAATGCGCTAGAGGAAAAACAGTTTCGCGCAGCAGTCGAAAACCTGCCGGAGCAAGAAAAGGAGAAAAGTATGGAATTAATGGGCAGTTGGGAACGCATGGGCTGGGAGCGCGGTTTGCAACATGAATGCGAATTAGTCATGCGGCAATTGGAACATCGCATTGGCACCCTAAGTCAACGCACGACGGCTACCGTTAAACGGCTTCCAGTCGAACAGGTTGAAAACCTCGCCCTCGCGTTACTTGATTTCAAAAATTCCCGCGACTTGACGCAATGGCTGCGCGCGCAAGCTGACGGCAAGGCGAACGGACATTCATCTACTACAAAACCCGCTTCCAAACGGAAGACGGCCTAATCACTTCACCCTTTTGGATCATCATGAAAATCGCACAATTCAAAACCAAAACATCAGACGAAGCGCGTCTCGGCAAGCTCGATGGCGACGTAATCATTGACATCACTTCGGTCGCGGCCACCGCGCTCGATTTCATCAAGAAAGGTTCGGCGGCGTTGCAAGCAGCGGCGAATGTCACGGCGACGACGGCCTACCAACGCGGCGCGGTTGAATATCTGCCCGCAGTCAACGCGGGCAAGGTGATCGCCATCGGACGCAATTATCACGATCACGCGGTCGAAGGCGGCAGCGAACCGCCGACCTCGCCGATGATTTTTACCAAGTTCATCAATTCGCTCACGGGTCATAACCAACCGGTCACGCTGCACAAGATCAGCGAGAAAATTGATTTCGAAGCCGAACTCGCCGTCGTCATCTCGCGCCGTGCCAGCAAGGTCAAACAGGACGAAGCGTTGGATTACGTATTCGGTTACGCCTGCTTGCACGACGTGAGCGCGCGCGATTTGCAATTCGCTGACGGCCAATGGGTACGCGGCAAAGGGCTTGATGGCTTCTGTCCGCTTGGCCCCTTCATCACGACCAAAGACGAAATCGCCGATCCGCAAAAGCTCAAGATCGAAGGGCTGCTCAACGGCGAAGTCATGCAATCATCCAACACCGACAAGATGATTTTTAACGTGGCTTATCTGATTCATTACATCACGCAAGCCATCACGCTCGAACCGGGTGATGTGATTGCCACGGGTACGCCCGAAGGCGTCGGCGTATTCCGCACTCCGCCGGTATTGCTCAAAGACGGCGATGTGTTTGAAATCAAAATTGACGGATGCGAAACGCTGCGTAATCCCTTCGTCAACGAATAGCCCAACGTGCCTTACCAATCATCAGCCCCGCCGCAGCCCTTCCAAGCTGCGGCGGGGCTTTTTGTTTATGGAGTGCGGTCGGCTTGCCGCCGCTTTGGTTTTCGTTATCAAACTATTCGAGCCATTCGGGCCATTCGCGTTTGAGCGGAAGCCCCGCGCCGCGAACGAAAAGCGGCGGCGAGCCGACCGCACTCCATAAGCGTTTCGCCAACCTTCAGCAACCTCGCAAAAAAACTTCTAAAACCGTGATGTGGTTTTGCCGCGCTTCTCGCGTTAGGCGATGAAGGCAGTCAGAGGCCGTCAACGCTGACCCAAGCCCCTGCGTTGCCACGCAGTTTTTCACCGCAATCACGCCGCCCACGTCGCCCGGCTGGCTTGCCCAGCCGCTGGCCGAAGTGTGCCCGGACGGCGTGACGAAAGGAGCCGCCCATGCGCCAGTCCATCACGTTCGCCGCCATCATCATCGCTGTCGCCATTGCCATCAGTGGACAACCGCTGAGCCACAAACCCGCCGAGATGCCCGAAAGCGCCGAAGCCCGCCACGCCCTTGCGCGCCTGGGCGAACTCTCGCTGCCCGCGCTGCGCGAACGGCTGCGGCAGATGCGTCCGTTGAACAATCTCTCGCGGGCTGTAGCCGACCACATCGTCGCGTCACAACCGTTGACGGTTGCTACGGGCCAGCGCGTTGACCGACTCAAAGTCGCGTTGCAACCCGTGCTGGATTATCACGACCGCCGCC
>JAYSVR010000057.1:0-8105 GCA_043718445.1 Acidobacteriota bacterium
AAAGATTCCCGTAGACTTTCTGTTCCTGCTGGCGACCGTCTGGGCGTCGAATGCGTTGTGGCAATTCGGACTGTCGTCGAGCGCGGCGCTGTTGATGGCGACGCCCGGACACTTTCTCGAAGCCCAAATCGGTGTGTTGCCCTTGCGCACTACGATCTGGTCGCCCGCCGCGATCATTCACACGCTCAGTTTCGCCGTCGTATTGATGGTGTCAGGTTGCTGGCTGATGCCGAAAAACAAACGTCCGCTCTCGGCCTTTCCCGAAGCCCTCAAACTGGCCGAGTCTGAACCCGAGCCTGAAACGCCCGCCACCAATTTCTCTGAACGGTTAGAACGGTCTTCGATTATCACGATGATTATTTGCCTCGCGTTGGGCGCGTGGCTTTACCTGCATTTCGTGAGCAAGCGGCTGGGGCTGGACATCAATTCGCTCAACGCTACGTTTTTGTTATTGAGCTTTGCGTTGCACCGCAACGTGCATCGGTTCACGCGCGCGTTGCAACACGCGATTCATGCGGCCTGGCCGGTCGTAGTCATTTATCACTTGTATGCAGGCGTCGCCGGGTTGATTCAATTCACGACGTTGGGCGAAAAGATGGCGAGCATGATTGCCGCAGTCTCGACGGCGTATAGCTTCCCGCTGCTCGCGGCAGTGTCAGGCGCGGTGGTGTCGTTTTTCATTCCCTCGAGCGGAGGGCAATGGGCGATTCAGGGCTTCGTCACCGCCAAAGCCGCGCTCGCCGTAGGCGTCACCGTCCAACGCGGCTTGCTCGCCCTCAGCGTCGGCGATCACGTAGGCAATCTTTGCACGCCTTTCTGGGCGACCATCATCGCCAGCATCGCGCGCGTCAGCTTTCGTGAATTTATCGGTTACGGAATGATCTATGCGGCGCTGTGGTTTGTGCTGGGCGTGATTGTGTTCACGTTTGCGCCGTGTTGATTGAAGAAGAAAGCGAATGAGGTTGGTTGGCGGTTATGGGCTATGAGTTTTTATCTGCCAGCCCGTGGCAACGGGCTTTCCCGCAGGGCAATTAGGCCAGTCGTTGACGACTGGTTAGCGGAAAGAAGGATTGTTAGCGCGCTTCAGCGTGCTTGCTCAACGGGCTTTAGCCGCAAGGCATTTCGGCTTAAGCCCGTCGAGCAAGGACGTTAAAAACGCCCTTGCGCTATGCGTTCGTCAGTTTACCAGTCGTGAACGACTGGCCTAACTGCCGCCACGCGGAAAGCCCGCTTCACGGGCTGAAGAAAAATGCGAATGGCTCAGTCTCAGCTTCATCAGGCAACCGCCTTCGTTTTCCAACTTGAGCTTGACACTTGGTAAAGCCATTCTGATAATCCGCCCATTCAACGGCAACGATATAAAAACATACCACCAAAAAGACTGATTCAAGCTTTGCACCGTTGAACCGCGCTGGGACGAATTCAAGGCATCTTCCAATTTTCAATTTGGCATTTTCCAATTTGGGCAAACGCTGAGGCGGATTACGTCTGGGGCGTTTGCTTACCCAATCCTGCTTGTCAGGACAACTTTTTCAGGAGCGAATATGAGTACCAGATTTCATGCGTTAATCGCGCGCAGACTGAGCATTATGGCAATGCTCAGTCTGGCTTGTGCGATGAGTTTCGCACAATCAGACAACACGCAGATCACAGGTTTCGTAAAAGACTCGGCGGGCGCAGTTGTCGCCAACGCCAAAGTCGCCGCGAAAAACGAAACCAATGGTTTAGAGCGTACCACGATGACGAATGGCGATGGCTATTACGTCATCACGCAATTGCCTTCGGGCTTTTACACCGTGACGATTGAAGCGCAAGGCTTCAAGACTTACAAAGAGAGCAATAAAAAGCTCGATCCCAACGTACCCACCAAACTCGATGCCGCGTTGCAAACCGGCGCGCTCACCGAAATCGTCAACATCACGGCGACGGCAGTCGGCGTGCAAACCGAAACCGCTGCCATCAGCAAACTGATTGACGAACAAACAATCAAGAACACCCAACTCAACGGACGCAATCCGCTCTTGCTGGCGGTGACGAAACCCGGTGTGCTGGGCGGTTCGTTGGGCGGCAATAGTTTCGGCCTAACGAACGCCGGTCTAATCATTAACGGTGCCCGTTCTCAGGACACGTTGATCACCTTCGATGGCGCAGTCGGTGTGCGTACCCGTTCAAACGGCACCAGTATCGGCGTGGCCGATGTAGATTCGACGCAGGAGGTTCAAGTTTTAACGGCCAACTACAACGCTGAATACGGACGTTCGGCGGGCGGTCAAGTGCGTATCATCACCAAAAGCGGCGGACGCGATTTTCACGGCGTGGCTTATGAATATCTGCGCAACGCGGCGCTCAACACCAACAGTTGGGATCGCAACCGCACGTTTAATCCGGCGCGTCCTTGCGATCAGGAAGCCTTCAAAAAAGACAATGCCTGCCGCCCGAATCCGTTTCGTTATAACCAGTTCGGTTTCAATCTGAGCGGCCCGGTCATTATCCCCGGCACTGGCTTTAACAAAGATCGCAACAAACTGTTTTGGCTTTACAGCATGGAATGGGTCAAGGTGCGTCAGACCAGCAATGTCACGACGCGCGTACCAACAGCTCGCATGAAAGCGGGCGATTTCAGCGAACTGTTCCCCGGCGGCCCGAATTTTGTCGCGGGACTCGCCCAGACGCGTTTTGTTAGAGACCCGCTGAAAACTGGTGCGTGCAATGCCACCGATCAAACCGCGTGTTTCAACGATCAAGGCATCATCAACAAAATTCCTACCAATCGTTTGAGTGCGAATGGTTTGGCCTTGCTCAAGGCTTATCCCGATCCGGTTCCAGGATTCTTTTCAGCCGGTGCGAATTTCTTCCAGAGCCGTCCGGCGCAGACCAATCAGCGCAAAGAAAACGTTAATATTGATTTTCTGCCGAACGAGAACAACCAGATCAAAGCTCGGTTGGCGCTTTATCACTTTGTGAATGTGGACGCATTCCGCGGCAACTTTGACCGCGCACCGCAAATCATCACGCGCCCCAATCAAACGCTTTCTATCGGCTGGACGCGCACCTGGTCACCGACGTGGATTTCAGAAACGTTGGTGGCGGGCAGCCGCGATCAAGTAGACATCGCGGTTGACCAACGCGGCGAACGCTTCAAACGCAGCAATTACGGCATCAACTATCCTTACATCTTCAGTTCACCCAAAGAGATTCAGGATAAAATTCCGACGGTTGCGGGTCTTGATCTATTCAGTGACCTGGATGGCGGCCCTTATCCGGCCAGTTCGACCGGCCCGATCTATCAGATCAACAATAACTGGACGAACATTCGCGGCAACCACACGATCAAATTCGGCGGTTACTTTGAACGTGCTGGGCAGAACGACTTCGACCAGATCAACGTCGCGGGTACGCCAGGTGGCACGAACAACCAGAACGGTCGCTTCGAGTTTTCCAACTCGTCGGCGGACGGCAAGACGGGCGTTGCGGCGGCAAACGTGGCGTTAGGCTTGTTCGACACTTACGCCGAAATCGGCGACCGCTCTTACACACCCTATCGCGGACACATGTTCGAATGGTTCGCGCAAGACTCGTGGAAGATGACGCCCAAGCTGCGCATCGAAGGGGGCATTCGCCACAGCATCATTCAACCCTATTACAGCTTGTGGCGGAATATGGTTGTGTTTGATGCGCAGTACTACAATCCGGCGTTGGCTCCGACGGTCAGCCCGACGACCGGGTTCATCACTTCAAGCGCGACCAATCTGCAATCGCTATACAACGGCCTGGTTATTCCCGGCAGCGGCTGGCCTGATTCGGCGAAAGGCCCTGGCCGCATCGCTATTGCAACCACTGGTCAGTTCGATTTCCTCTTCCGGGGCGAAAGCAAATCGTTCTCACAGATTCACAAGAACACCTTCCAACCGCGCTTTGGCGTGGCTTATGCGATTAATGACAAGAGCGTGTTTCGTGCGGGTGCTGGTCGCTTTATGACGCGCCTGGGTGTCAGCGACTCGGTTTTCCTTGGTGGTAATCCGCCGTTGCAACCGACGGTTTCAGTGACCAACGGTCTCGTAGATAACCCCGGCGGCAAACCTGGCAATGTATTTACGCAACAGGTTACGTCGCAGGACAAGATCTTCAAGAATCCTGAAGCCTGGACTTGGAACGGAACTTACGAACGTGAGATTGGTTTTGGTACGAAGGTGGAACTTAGTTACGTAGGCCGTCGCGGCTTGCACGCGCAACGCGAACGCAACATCAACCAATTGGCGGTTGGTACGCTTCAGAGAAACCCTGGCGTCAATGCCGACTCGCTGCGTCCGTTTAAGGGTTACAACATTATTCGCGTCACCAACAATGACGCGAACTCGACTTACAACAGCTTCCAGGTTGGGGTGGAACGCCGCTTCAGCAAAGGGCTGGCTTATACCTTCGCTTATACGTTGTCGAAATCAGAGGATGACGGATCGGCGCAACGCAACGTCGTACCGAATGCCTTTGATACGAGTAATCTTTGGGGAGGGTCAAATTTTGACCGCCGCCATCAGATCGTACTTACCTTTGCTTACCAACTGCCGATTTTCAAAGATCAATCGAAGTTAAGCGGCAAGTTGTTGGGTGGTTGGGTTATGAGCGGAGTCTCGCAAATGGCAACGGGTAGTCCGCTCAATAATGGGGGGAATGATCCTGGGCTTGGCATCGCGACCAACGACGACTTTGCGGGCGTTGGGCGGGGCAGCGGGTTTCAACAGTGGCTCTTTACTGGAAAGCCGGAAATTAAAGGCCAGTTCGCAAATAACAACGGAGACGCTTCTTACTGGTTCAATCCCTTCAACGCGGATGGCACGGCAATCTTCACCAGACCGGCAGCAGGCACGATTTCGACTCAACGAGGACGCGGCCTGATTTACGGAGTTGGGTTCCAAAACCACAACCTGCGTATGACGAAAGAGTTCATCGTCAAGGAAGGCCATGCTCTCCAATTCGTAGTGGAAGGCTTCAACTGGTTGAACCATCCGAACTGGAATAACCCGGACACTAATCCGAACAATCTGGCGACGACCTTCGGCAAGGTCACGACCAAGAACGGCGAGCGTCAAATGCAGGTAGCTTTGCGCTACTCATTCTAACCATCAGGCTCTAACCAAGCCCTTTATAGCCCGTCCGGTCACGTACCGGGCGGGCTATTGTTATTTGCTCGCAGTTACTTTTGTGCCGCTGTCGCAAGCGGCGATAGAATGGCGCGCACTCAAAAGGAGGAAACCAGCATGGAACCGAATATCGAACAAACCGCCATTGAAAAATTGCAGACCCTGTCACCAGAGCAGCAAGGGCAGGTGCTGCAATTCATCAATGGCCTGGAATCACCAACTGCGCCGCGCCGGCTCACGATCTGGGACAAGGTTAAAGACCGGATGGAAGCCATTCCGCCTGAAGCCTGGGATGAAGTACCGACGGACGGTGCGGCCAATGTTGACCATTATTTATATGGGACACCGAAACGGACATGAGACAGGTCTTCATTGACACTTACCATTTTGTCGCCAGCTTCAATGCGAAAGACGAGTTGCACGATCTGATCGTTGAAGTCGAAGAGGGCTTAGGCTCCGTCAAGTTGGTTACCAGTGAAATGGTTTTGACGGAAGTGCTTAATTATTTCAGCGCCTTTCGCTACGAGGTCAAGCGAGGGGTGGTCGAATCGGTTCTGGACCTTCTGGTTGATGACGAAATCGAAATTGTCCTGCACACGCACAATGCTTTTCTGCTCGGTGCGGAACTGTATGCCGCGCGGCTCGACAAGGGCTACAGCCTGACGGATTGCATCTCGATGAACATTATGCGTGAGCGCGGCATCACCGATGTGCTGACTCACGATCATCACTTTTCTCAGGAAGGCTTCAACATTTTGCTGTGACCGGAGGCAAAGATGAAACGGCTGATCATTATGCTTGGAGCCATCCTCATTTCAGCGTCGTCTGTTGTGCTGTGCCAGAGCGCAAACGACCGCCCGCTGTTTGAAATCGTCAGCTTCAAGATCGTTTCTTATTACAACCCCTTGCTCGAACGCAGCGCGCCGATGGATGCGGGCGGGCGCGAGCTCGAACGTACGCCTGCTGAAAAAGTCGCCGCCGCCAATCGCACCACGCCGCGTACGCCGCAGGAGCGCGCCAACGAAATCGGTATCGCGCCCGGCGCGGCTCCGCGACTCAAGCACGTCAGTCCGGCGGAGTGGGTTTATTTCACGGTGAAAAATACCAGCGGCAAAGCGATCAAGCGCATCGTGTGGGAGTTCGCTTTTCTGCGCATGGAACAAGGCCAGTTGGTGTTGCAACAAACCGTGACGAACGAAGTCGAACTCAAGCCGGATAAACAGAAAACCTTTCGTCAGCCGCTGCCAGCGGGGGCTTCGCGGTGCAAGGTGGTGAGCGTGCAGCAGGAAAACGGCAAGGTGGTCGTGCCGGAATACGTTTGCGGACGCGGTTTCGCCGACCCTTCGTTGTTGAAAGAAAAGCCGGAGCCAGTGGCGATCAAACGGATTGAGTTTGTGGATGGTTCGAGTTGGGAGCGTCCCTGAAGCCGAATTCCTGTTGCAGTTCAGCAAGAAACTCGTGAAGCGGTCGTGTGCGTCCGGCTTCCATTGCTTCAATACCGCGCTGAATACCTTTCAACGCATCGAGTCGGTCGAGTTCTTCGAGCAGTGTTTGATGACTGCCTGCTTCCTGCGTGCCGTCGTTTATGGTGAGTAGAAGCGGTTGGTCGGCTTCCTTCATTTCTGAGTTCATTTTGTTACCTTTGCGCTCATCACATGGTTCAATGGGCGGGAATCGCAATCAACTCAAAAACTTCACCGCAATCAACGTAATGTCGTCGCTCTGCGGTTCGCCTTTGGTGAAGCGGACGACTTCATCGAGCAGTTTGGTTTTGAGAGCCTCAGCCGCGAGCGCGCCGTGCGCTTGCACGAGTGAATCCAACTTATCTTCGCCAAACATCTCGCCTTGTGCGTCGGCGGCTTCGGTCACGCCGTCGCTGTAAATCACCAGCGCATCGCCCGCTTGCATCCGCGTTTGTTTCGCTTCGTACTTGGCAAAATCGAACGCGCCCAACACTACAGATTTAGTCGTGAGCTTTTCGAGCGTACCGTTCGCGCGCAACAACAGCGGCGGATTGTGTCCGGCGTTGATGTAAGTCAGATGGCCGTCGGCATCAATCGTAGCGCAGAACATCGTAAGGAAACGATTCGCGTCAGAGCGTTGGGCGATGGTTTTGTTGAGATTGGTGATGACGTCGGTGAGCGGCAGATTGGCGATGAATTGTGCCTGCAGCGCGCCTTGCGCCATGCCCGCGAGGATGGCGGCGGCGATGCCTTTGCCCGACACGTCGCCCAGCGCAAAGACGCAGCGTCCGTCTTTGAGCGTAATCAATTCATAAAAGTCGCCGCCGACTTCGCGCGAAGGCAACATGGCCGCCGCGACTTCAAAGTGCGCGGGCTGCTTGAAATTGGTCGGCGCGAGTGCGCTTTGCACCTGCGCGGCGAGTTGCAGTTCTTCTTCGAGTTGTTTTTTCTCGCGCTCTTCGTGCATCAGGCGCATGCTTTCGAGCGTTTTGGTCGCCTCGAAAGCGAGCGATTCGAGCAAGCGCACAGCGGTGTTGGTGAGGGGCTGGCGCGTGAAATGGCTGTCAACGTATAGCACGCCGATCACGTCGCTTTGCAACACGGCGGTCGCATCCATCTTTTCGCTCATGCGAAAGCGGCGCAGCGGAATGCAGGCGATGGTGCGCAAGTCCAACGCCCTGACGCTGTGGCGCGCGAGTTCGGCGGCTTGCGTGCTTTCGTTGACGATGACGGCGCGGTTTTGTTTGAAGACTTCTTCGACGACTGAACGGCTCATGGCGAATTCGTTGCCGACCAGCCAGTGGTGGTCTTTGTCGCGCGCAACTTTGAATTCGAGTTCGCCTTTCTGGTTGAGCAACATCAGGAAACCGCGTTCGGCCAGTGCCATTTCGATGGCGGCATCCACAATCAGGCACAGCACGTCGTCGGGGTTGAGCGAATGTTTGAAGGCCTGATTGACTTCGAGATAACGCGAGAGCTTTTGCAATTCTTCGTTGGCTGAAGC
>JAYSVR010000561.1:0-10614 GCA_043718445.1 Acidobacteriota bacterium
ACGCCGGGGAAAAAGCGGAACAGGCCGCGTCGCATGGTTTCGGTGAATACGGTGGTCGTGATGGCATCGCGCGCGGCGATGCGTTGGCCTTCATACAGCGCGTGAAAGAAAGTCTTGTTCTTCCAGATGGGGCCGCCCATTCGTCCGCCGAATTGATTGCGAATCAGAAAATTGCGCGGAGAAACTTCTTCCCCTCGCGGATTGACACCGCGCTGATTGTTAAACCAGGTGTTGGCGTTAAGCGCCGTGTTGCGATGCGCCTCAAAGACGCTGCCGTGAAAGTCGTTCGTGCCAGAGCGCGTAATCATCTGCACCTGCCCCGACCCGCGTCCGAACTCGGCGTCGGCGGGCGAAGTCACGACGCGCACTTCCTGCACCAAATCTACGCTGGTGAAAATCGTCGAAGCCAATCCGACGTTGATGCGTTGATCCTGTATGTTGACGCCATCACGGCTGATGTTGAGCGTACCGATGCGCGCGCCGCTGAAATTGCTGCCGATGATGCCCGATTGCGTGAGCACCAAGCCCAACGCATCACGTCCCGGCAAAGGAAGCTCTTGCACTCTCTGCCCTGAGATCACGCCGCCGACTGAGTTATTGCCAATCGCCAACCGCGTATCAAGCGCCGCATTCACTTCCACGACCTCACTCGTAATCGCGCCAATCTCCAAAGCGAAATTCAAGGTGACGCGATCAGACAACTCAAGCGTAACGTCGGTGAAAGACAGTTTTTTGAATCCGTCTTTCTCGGCGGTCACGCGATACTTGCTGGGTTGCAAACTAGGAAAGTTATAAACGCCGGATTCGTTCGTCGTTGTCGTGAGCATAACGCCGGTCAGCGTGTTTTGCGCCGATACCATTGCGCCCGGCACTACGGCCTGTGACGTGTCGGCCACGGTTCCGGTCAAGGCTGCGTTAGTGCTTTGTGCCCAACTCGTAACGCATAACGTCAGCGTCAGGCATACTGCGAAAATCATCTGGGGGTATTTCATCGTGAAACTCCTGTAACAATGAGCCAGCAGCGACAATGCGCCGCTGGCGAGGTGAACATTCTTAAATTGTTTGCGTTGGTCTCTTGCGAGACGGCTGAAGCAGTGAGTGGGAAAGCAAAATAGCTCATCACCATTCGTCACAATGGCGACAAAGTACACGCGACAGATGCGAACGGCAACCGGTGTCAGTAAGCGTTAGCCGTCGGGCTGAAACTATCGGCTGAGTTCGTTGAGCTTGATATTGCGAAACCGCGCCCGCGCCGTGTCGCCCCACGAGCCTTGTCCGCCGTGTACCTGCAAGCCGATGTAGCCCGTGCGCGGGAAGCGTTCTTTGTAATCAGTAAAATCTGTCGTCTTGATGTCGTTGAGCCAGGCGGTGACGTGGGCGGGTTGGCCTTCGATGCGAGCGCGCAGTTTGTTCCATTTGCCTACCTTAAAATAATCGCGCCAGGCCTTGTTTTGCTGGACGAAGCCGCCTTCTGCCGAAGCGTAAAGGCTGCCGACAAAACCGGTCTTATGATTATCAATCGTGACCTGATAACCCATGCCGTCGGGGCGCACGCGCAGGAACAGGCCGGTGTCTACCGGGTCGTCGGCCATGAATTCGAGTTCGATTTCAAAGTCGGTGTATTGCTTTTCAGTACCGAGCAAACCGCCTTTGTGGTCGGGTTCCTGATTGGCGACGATGACGCCTTTCTCAACCGTCCAGACGCCGCCGTTGCCACCGTGTACGGCTTTCTTTTGCCAGCCCGTCAGCGTCTTGCCGTCGAACAGTTTTGTCCATGTCACAGTATTAGTCTTGGTGTTCACTTGCGCATTAGCCAACAGGGCGAAAAGCAAACAAGCGGCGATGCTGCCAAATGCGATGGTCTTTTTCATGGTGTTTTCTTCCTTTGAAAATTAGTCGTGGGGATGCGCGCATCGTAGCGCGTGAGGCCGAATTGCGCCAAACCTGATAGGGCAGCGGGCTTTTCGCGTTGTTGCGATGACGATGTGCGAACGGCTACGATGGATTTTGCTTACCGAATTTCCAACGCTAGTTTGCACATCGTTTAACGCCTGAAAGCATCGCCTGAAAGCATCGCATGAAAGAAAAGACGCAAAAGATCGGCTTCGTCAGTTTGGGCTGCCCGAAAAACCTCGTAGACAGCGAAGTCATGATGGGCCAGTTGCAAAAGCACGGCTACGAACTGACCACCGACCGCGAAGCCGCCGACGTGATGGTCGTCAATACCTGCGGCTTCATTCAATCGGCCAAAGAAGAATCCATCAATACGATTCTTGAAATGGCCGAACTCAAAAATACCGCCAACCTCAAACGCCTCGTAGTCGCGGGCTGTCTCGTCGAACGTTATCGGCAAGACTTGCTCACGCAATTGCCCGAAGTTGATGCCGTACTCGGTACGAGCGAGATTGAAAAAATCATCGCCGCTGTAGACCCCGCCGCCGTCAGCGCCGCCGACGCAGCCTTTGTCGCCTCGAATGCATGGATGACGCGCGGCTTGCCGACTTACCTTTACGACGAAGCTTCGCCGCGCGTACTCGCCACGCCGAAACATTTCGCTTACGTCAAAATTGCCGAAGGCTGCGATCATACCTGTGCGTTTTGCGCGATTCCGCAAATGCGCGGCAACTATCGTTCGCGCCGCGCGGCTTCGATTGTCGCCGAAGCCGAACAACTCGCCGCACAAGGCGTCAAAGAACTGGTGCTGATTTCGCAGGACTCGACGCAGTACGGTTTGGATTTGGGCTTGAAAGACGGCCTCGCCGCTTTGCTCACGGCGTTGGCGCGCGTCGCAGGCATCGCATGGATTCGCGTGATGTATACCTATCCGAATAGTCTGAGCGATGCGACGCTGCGCGTAATGGCGGCGGAAGAAAAGGTTTGCAACTATCTGGACATGCCGTTGCAACACGCCAGCGCCAACGTTCTCAAACGCATGCGGCGCGGCGGCCATCGCCAGTTTCTCGAAAAACTATTGAACCGCGCCAAAGACATTGTGCCAGGCATCGCGCTACGGACTACGTTTGTCGTGGGCTTTCCCGGCGAGACGGATGAGGACTTCGCCGAGTTGTTGCAATTCGTCCGCGACCTCGAATTCGACCGCGTTGGCGTTTTCACTTACTCCGATGAAGAAGGCACGCACGGCTTTGATCTCGACGGCAAAGTCTCTGCCACATTGATGCGTTCGCGTCGCGCCAAGCTGATGCGCGAACAGGCCAAAATCTCTAAACGCAAAAACAAAGCACTCATCGGCCAACGCTTCACCGCCATGCTCGAAGGCGTTTCGCAGGAAACCGATTTGCTGCTGCAAGCGCGCCTCGCCTCGCAAGCGCCCGAAGTAGACGGTCACATTCTCATCAACGACGTGCCCGACGGATTCAACCACCAGCCGGGCGATTTGATCGAAATTGAGATCACCGAAGCGCACGAATATGATTTGGTGGCGCAGGTGGTTTGAGCCAGGTGATTTGAGCCAGGTGATTTGAGATGGACTTCATTTGGGATGATGAAAAGGCTGAGACGAATCAAACGAAACACGGCGTCAGGTTTGCCGAAGCGGAAGAAGCCTTTTACGATCCTTATTTCGTGACGTATCCCGATGACGAGCATTCGTGGGAAGAGCAGCGCATGAAGTTGGTGGGCGCGACACGCAAGCAATTGTTATTGGTCGTATACGTTGAAATCCGGGAGGATTTCTTTCGCATCATTTCCGCTCGTGAACCGAATAAATACGAGAAAAAAATTTACTATGAACATCGTGAAGACTGGTAAAAACGAAGGTTATTTTGAAATCACTGAGGAAGAGTACCGCGAAGATTTGGCCTCTGGTCTCACCGAAGATGAGACGATCAAACCAGGGCGGCACAAATTCATTCGCGGCGGTTTCCGCCAACGCTTCCCGAATTTCGATCCGGCGACCGTTAAGACCACAGTGGAAATTCACCTTGGGCTTGATTTGGAAGTGCTGGAGTATTTCAAACAGTTAGCGAAAGACTCCAATGCTGATTCATATCAAACCGTAATCAAGCAAGTGTTGCAGACCGCGATGGAACAAGGCCGCCCGCAGCCGTTACCTGCTCAAGCTGACGCCTTACTCGACAATACAAAATTTATCGAAGCCGTAGCGGAACGGGTAAGGCGAATCTCAAGCAAAAAGCCTGCCGTGAAAAACGATGAAACCAAAGAGAAACAACGCCGCCGCACGGCCTGAATCTGATGCCTGAACCTATGAACGATACGCACGATCCATTCACCAACAAACGCGGCAAGTTCGCCCGTCCGCAAAGCGCGCTCGACTGGCTGGCGGCTTTTGTCGCAACCGGCTTTGGCTCCGGGTTGATGCCTTATGCGCCGGGTACGTTCGGCTCACTGGTGGGCGTGGCGATTGCTTATGCCATCTTCGTGACGCACGCGAACGCGCCGTTAATGATGTTGTGCGGAATGCTGCTCACGTGTTTGCTATTCACTTGGCTAGGTTTTTGGTCGAGCGAACGCGCCGAGAAAATCATGCAACGCAAAGACGCCAGCCAGATCGTCATTGACGAAGTCGCCGGGCAATTGATCGCTTATGTTTTCGTCGCTCCGTTTTGGCCGTTGGGCGATAAGTTTTGGTGGGCGTTGATTGCGGGCTTCGCGTTGTTTCGGCTCTTCGATATTTTTAAGCCTTACCCGATCAACCAACTGCAATCGCTCACCGGCGGCGTAGGCGTGATGATGGACGACATCGTCGCAGGGCTTTATGCGGCACTCGGCGTCGCGTTGCTGCTAGGCTTTCTTTCGCACTAATCGTCGCGCCTCATAAATTGCCGTATTTGAAAGCCAGTGCACACGTACTTGTCACCAAAAACGTAATCGCCGCGCCGATCAATATGCCTTTGAGCCAGCCGATGCGCCGCATGCGCCAGGTAATCAAGAGAGCGGGAATAACGTAGACAAATTGCGTGAAGCCGATAAAGGCGGCATAGGCAATGCCTGCATAAGCGTCGCCCAAGCCGACAATCGTGGCAGCCAGACACAGCAGGACGAATAGAACATGTAGCAGCGCCAGCATCCCTAAGCCTTGCCAGATTTCTTTGCGCGAATTTGCACTGTTTTGCGTTGCTTCGTTGGGTAAGTTTTCCATCAAACACCTTAATGAAAGTTCGGCGGATTCAGAAAGAACAGCGCCGTACAGGTGCCGTTGAGCAGAAACGTAATCGCCGCGCCAATAATCAAGCCTTTGGCGATGCCCGGACGCCCTTTCTTCCTGAAGTGAATGACGAAGGGAATCACATAAACGAGTTGTGTGAGACCGATGGCGAGGAGCGACATCGCCATTGTCATGCCTGCCAGCGGAATTTGAATCAGATGCAGCAAGAGCAACAACCCAATGCCCAGCAGCCAGTCATAGTTGGTTGCGTTGGAAGGCAATGGCGGCGGCGTTAGTTCAGGTTCGTTTTGCATGGCAAATTACTTGACCGATTTATTCTGAGCTTCGGCCTGATATTCGACCAGGAGTTCCTGCATAATGTCGGAGAACGTCCAGTTCGGATCAAGTTCGGGTTGGGCGGCCATGCGTTGGTCGAATTCGGCGTAAGCGCGCGGGCGCGCCCAGGCGAAAAATTTGGCGAGGTCGCCTTGATAAATTGAGGCCGTGACAGATTCGGTCATGAAAGATTCCTTTGGTTGAAAAATGTGATGCGCGATTCTCTTGGGCAGCGTTCCAGACTGTCAAGCGCGCAAGGAGGTAGAGATGTTACGACGTAATTTTCTGTTGGTTATTGGGATGAGTTCGACGACGGCGATAGCGCAAACGCGCCGTCCGCGCTTGCCGTTTCCGCTGCCTTCGCTGGGCGGCTTGAGCGACAGCAAGATCATTGCCGGACTCAAAGAGGCTTTGGAAATCGGCACGGGCAATGCGGTGAATTTCACCGGACGGCTGGACGGATTTTTCAAACACGCCGTCATCAAGATTTTGATGCCGCCGAAATTGCGTACCGTCGAGAAGACGTTGCGTACGCTCGGCCAAAACGCTTTGGTGGATGAGTTCGTGATGAGCATGAATCGCGCGGCAGAACGGGCGGCGCCCGAAGCGCGGCGCTTTTTTGTGAGCACGTTACGCGAGATGAGCTTTGACGACGCGCGCAAGATTTTGTTCGGCAACAATGACACGGCGGCGACCGATTATTTCAAAGGCAAAACGGCGCTGCGCATTGGCGAATCGTTCAAGCCGATCATCAGCCGCGCGCTCGAAGACGTGGGGGCTACGCGCAAATATAAAGAGATGACGGGCGGACTCGCCCAACTGCCGTTTATGCGCAGGCAATCTTTTGACTTGGACGATTACGTCGTCGGCAAAGCGCTCGACGGACTGTTTTATATGGTGGGTGAAGAAGAAAAAAAGATTCGCAAAGACCCGCTGGCGCGCGTGACTTCGATTTTGCAGGAAGTGTTTGGCAAAAAGTAGGGCAACCCTATCGAGGTTGCCCATGCTTGGTTACGCGAATGATTGATAGTCTGATTAAAAACGTAAGCCGAAACCCATGCCGAACTGCAAATTGTTGCGCGTGTAATTCGGGTTGAAGTTCGGCAGTTCAGGGCCGCCCGGCGAAGCGAGCTTGCGTTCTTTGTAACGGATGCGCGTGTCGCCGACATCAAAGCGAATCTGCGTGTGCTTGCTGGGATAAATTTCGAAGACGCCGCCAATGTCCAGGCAATAACCGCCCTGAAAGCGAAAGATGTCGTTGATTGGCGTAGGCGCGCCCGGCAGGTCTTTTCGCTCGGTGATCAGAAGCACTCGCGTAAAGCCCGGACGCGCTTTGGCGAACAAGCCGAAGCGATTGCTGCGCACACCATATTTAATCCCGCCCAGTACTTGCACTACACCATCCTGCGTTAGCTTTTCGTTCAGCACGTTGCTGAACTTGTTTATGCTCAAACGAAAGTCTTTGGGAAACGCATTCACTTCCCCTTCGATAGAAAAGTGTTCGGTTACGTTGACGGTGACGCGTCCGCCAAAACCACGTTGGGTTTCGTCAAAGCCAGGGATTTCAAGGCGGAAGCTGCCAACCTTGAGCCAGGTCGCTTGTACCCCAATTTCCACCCGCGGTACGTCTTGCGCGTGAGCCGTCGCGCCGAACAGTGTGCAAAACAAAGCCAGACTAAGAGCCAGAGGATGTCGTTTCAATTTCATAAAAACTCCGTGAGTTGTGTAAGTCGTATGGGGGTAATGCGCTGAAAAAAGGGGTTGAAATTTTGAATGCCGAGGGCGGGACTCGAACCCGCACGCCCTTACGGACAGAGGATTTTCTTACCACTATAACTTTCGCTACCTGCGACCAGAGCGGTCGCCGTTTGTGGTCTGGACGATGCCTTCTCCGTGCATCAACGCTCTATGAGATGTAGAACAATATGCCATCTTGTTCTACATCTCATAGAGCGTTGATGTTTAGGAGGGAGCCGTCTCGTCTCTACACTTTGCGGCTTCGCCATTTCAAATCGAGAATTTGAAATGGCGAAGCTGCCTTAGCTCGGCGTTGCCATCAGTACTAAAAAGCACTGGCTTAAAAAGCACTGGAAGGTTTCACCGACTTTGACTCCATTCACGTCAGTGTTTCCGCTCTGACGTGCTCAAATTTTTCAAACAGTTTAAGTCCTCTACGTCTACCAATTCCGTCACCCCGGCAATTCGCGGGCGAGTTTAAGCGGAAGCCTTTGTTCTGACAACCCCTGCTTTGGCGCTTCAGCCGACACGAATGCTGTTATCGGTCAGGTACTTCCAACCTGCTTCGCCGAGCAAATCCATGGTGGACAAGCCGTCTTCTGCCGTGCCGGGAAAAACGAAAAAGGCATCGCGTTCAATGGCGCGTACGTCGAGCGTGCGCAGGCCGTAAAGCACGTTGCTGAAGGTCTCGTGTTTGAAATAATCGCTCGTGCCGACGCTCTCGACCAGCGTTTTGAACGGTTGCAGAATTTGCGCATACGTCGGCCTGAACTCATAAGCGCCCGGATCGTCTTCGACCTTTTCATCGCGGTTGTCGAGTACGAACATCAACGTGACGATCAAGTATTCCTTCTGGTCAGAGAACCGATGCAAGCGATCAATCTCGCTGCCGATTTCGTCTTCGTCCTCTGCCATCGAAGCGTCAACCTCGTTGCGCCATTGATTGAAAGTCGTCATCGCCGTCGCCGCGTCCGCCTGATATTCCCAATAGCCGAACTCCCACGCGTAATTGTTTTCGAGCAACAACGCGACGGTTGAATCTACGAAACGGTCTTTGGCGCGGGCTGAATCCTGCGCTTCGGTCGCGGCGACGAGTTGCGCGAGTTGCGCGCGCAGCCGGTCGTTGCCGAAAGTTTGCAAGACCATCTGTACGCCAAAGAACAGCGCGTGGCTTTGCTCTTCGCGTCCGGTCAGAAAGCTGCGGCGTCCGGCACTGAGTTGCTTATTGCCGCTGCGCGCGAGGGCAAAGCCACCAGCCGCTACGAGGGCGAGTGCGAATAACAAAAAGAGAAACAGGCTGGTTGCTAATAATAAAGCGGGTAAGAAAACAGGAATCATAAGCGGGGAACCTCTGCGCTGTGCAGCGCGGCGAGAAAACGCGGGTAATCGGTGTAATCGGGCAAGACGTGCGAAGCGCCTGCGTCACGCAAATGCTCGGCGCGTTCGCCGTGCGCGATGCCTACGAAAGGCATGCGCAGGTTGCGCGTCGTGCGTACGTCCCACAGCGCGTCGCCGATATAGACGATGCGTTCAAAACTGGCCCGTCCAAAACTGGTTCGATAATGCGACTCGGCTTGCGCGACGGCATCAGTGAGGATGTCTTCGCGCGCGGTCAAGTGATCGGAATGCGCGAGCGGTACGCGCGCAAAATCCACTGAAGCCTGCTGCAATTTGAAATGTGCCGACGCCTGCCAACAGCCGGTGGCGATGGCTACGCCCCAATTTGATTCGTCGAGCATGTTTGAGAAAGCGTTGACGGCGCCGTTAATCGGTGCGGCGGTGTGTGGTTCAGCCGCGACGGCTTCATGCATCAACGCGAGAAAGTGTTTTTGCAGTCGCGCGATTTCTGTTTCGTCAGGCGGACGCTTTAGTTGTTGTTCAAAGATGAATTGCACGAGTCCCGAATCGGACACGTGCGGACACTCGTGCCATTGATCGGCGGTCTCGCCAAAACCGAATAGTTCAGTCAACGCACGCTCAAAGCAGCGATTATCCATCGCGCTGGTATCGGTCAACGTCCCGTCAATATCGAAAATCGCTAATTGCATATGCGTGAGTGCGGAGTGCGGAGTGCGGAGTGCGGAGTGCGGAGTGCGGAGTGCGGAGTGCGGAGTGCGGAGTGCGGAGTATTAGGAACCGAATCAACTGGCGTTTCAGTTTCTTCATTCCGCACTCCACACTCCGCATTCCGCACTCGACTTATCCGCCGAACCAACTGCCGCCGCTGCGTCCGTATGAACCTGAGCGACCGGCGCGCGTGCCGGTGACTTGTCCGCTCGAAGAGACTCGCACGCTGGTGCGTCCGAAGCCGGTGGGTTTGGAACGGCCTACGCCGCTGCCTGTGCCATTGACGCCGCCGCCGACGCGTGTGCCGCTAAACATCGTAGGCCGCGTCGCCGGACGATAGTTCACCTTATTAGCCATCGGTGGCGAAGTGCGCGGCATTGGCGCGTATCCGCCACCGCGATAGTAAGAAGGCGACGAATAAGGTGAATAGGCATAGTGCGAATAAAACCACCAGTGCGAAAACGGCGAGCCGTAATAGTAATGATGACGTTCACGCACGACCGCCGTTGTGCCGTCAGCGTTTTTCTTCGTCACGTCTTCTTCGTAAGGCTGAAAATCGCTCATCCGCAACAACTGCACGCCGATGCCTTGCTGTTGCCATGCGACGACATCTTCGTTGAGGTCATCGAGTTCGTTGCCCTGGCTCGCGTCGCGTACGACATACATCACGTTGGTGATGCCGCGTTGTTTGAGTTGATCGGGCGGTGGCATTTTCGCCAGATAGCGATTGTCGAATTGCGTTTCTTCGTCCTGATAAGGCGCGAGCCGCCGATTGTCGAGCAACAGCAACGCGGGCGCGTCGTCTTTGAGTTGCGCCTTTTTCTCTTTCACTTCGTTGGCGTAATACAACATCGCGCCGAGCGTCTCGTGCGCTTTGACGACGCCCAACGGATGCGGCCAGTTGTCAAAAGTCGGAACGAGTTCCGCCGTGTCGGCGAGCGCCGCGCCGAGCGCGATTGATTCAGGGCCGGGCAGGTCGGCGACGATCAGCGTGTTCTTTTTGTTTTGCGCTTGCGAAAGCACTTCGCGCAAACCGGTCGCGCGTTCATAGGTGTCGCGCATCCCCTGACTATTCACCGGACGCATTTGCTGTTGCAGCGTCGGTTGTTTCATTGATTGAATCAGCGTCGGTACAAAGAAAGGCTGCCACGCGGCGCTTGCCGGTTGATAGACGGCGAGCAAGGCGCTGTCGTCTTGCGGCGCGAACGCCTGATTGCGACTGTCAGTCGGGGCGATGCCATCAAACGTAAGCGGCTTGGTGTCTGAACCCACGTTCCAGCCGGACTTACGCTGCAACTCGATGGAATCCAGATTGACTTCGTTATCGCCGCCGCTGGCGAGCTGATAGA
>JAYSVR010000562.1:0-10579 GCA_043718445.1 Acidobacteriota bacterium
GAAAGCGGCGTCAAAGCCGCCGCACTCCACAGGCTCCGCCTTCCCTTGTCTGTTGGTAGGCAAAGGTAGTGCCATACGCGCATCTTCTTTGTTTCGTGCTTTAGTTAGTGAGGCGAGCAGCGGGTAGTACGTTTTATGAACGTACAGAGGCGTATTCGCATACACCTCTGTCGTTAGGGCATACACTCAACGACCCAGCCCAGCTTGAAACCGCACTGGCTGACGTTTGGCGCGGAGCTTGCAGTGTGATTCGGCAGCGCAAGGCTGTTGCGCGAATCATTAAATCAAATAATTAGCTTTGAGAGGAGCAATCGAATGACAACGACAACAACGACTATGGGTGCCACGACCGCTGACACAATGGATGAAGGCAGCGTGATCTCGACGCTGAACAACCTGATCGCAACCTGCCGCGACGGCCAGAGCGGTTTTGAATCAGCCGCCGAAGGCATCACCGACGCGGCGATGAAAGGTGCGTTTAACAAGTATGCACAACAGCGCAGCCAGTTCGCGGCAGAGTTGCAAAGCGAAGTGCGCATGCTAGGCGGCGACCCCGAAACGACGGGCAGCGTCGCCGGAGCCTTGCATCGCGGCTGGATCAATATCAAAGCCGCTATGACCGCGAAGAATGAACACAGCATTCTCGAAGAGTGCGAGCGCGGCGAAGATTCAGCGAAGGAAAATTATCGGGAAGCAATGGAAGGACCCTTGCCGCCGAAAGTGCTGAATCTCGTCAACCGTCAATATCACGACATCATCGTGGCGCATGACACTATTCGTAGTTGGCGTGACCGCACCAAAGCGGCTAACGCCTAAAAGAGGCGCATAAATGAGTTTTTTCGCACCGACGGGTTGAGTGGATGATGGGCCGTCGGGGTGAAGAGGCGCGCAGATGACGTAACCACCACGGATTTTGATCCGCGTCGTCTGCGCGCCTTTTCGCTTTTATACAACCGATTGAACATCGCACATTTCTGGCATCGCTCTTGCAATTACTCAGGATGTTGAAAAACAGATGAATTTCGGACGGCGAGCCTGACGCAGTGTCAGGAAGGCAGACGGGTTTGTTTTCACCGCATACAGCTTTGCTCTCTCTGAGACGAAGCACGCAACGGTTGAAGCGCAGGCCGTTTTCAGAAGCCGTTCAGCATCGGTTGAAACTTCAATGAAGGAGAAAAACGTAATGGCAATGCAAACAGACCCTGTGTGCGGCATGCAGGTTGACGATCAGAAGGCCCCCGCCAAATCACAACATAAAGGTCAGGACTATTATTTTTGCGCTACGGATTGCAAAAAGAAGTTCGACCAACAGCCGGAGCAATATGCTGGCGCTAAAGCAACGCAAGGCAAGCAGGCACAAGCCAGCTCCGCCAAACGCTGACGCACCATCTTTGAGCGCCGCCGCTTTCGTTTCAGTTGTTCCTTGCTGTCGGTGGGACGGACAAGCTGCATTGAGGCGAACGGGCGGCGGCGCTCAAAGATGGTGCGTCAAAAACGGCTTACCGCAGGAGGAAAACTTATGTTGAACGACAAACTCAGGCAGGCGCTCAATCTGCTGCTCGCCCTCGCCCAACCAGTCGTTGCGGTGTTGGCGAACACAGGTGTCACCGGGCCGAGCATTGGCGAAGTGTCGAACCGTTACCCGACCTATGTCGTGCCTGCCGGTTACGCCTTCATGATTTGGAGTTTAATTTTTGCGCTATCGCTGGGTTACGGCATCTGGCAGGCGCTGCCCGCGCAACGCGAAAACGAACTGTTGCGGCGCATAGGTTGGTGGACGGCTCCGGCGCTGGCGGCGACTTCACTGTGGATGCTGGTGTTTCAACGTTCACTGTTCGGCCTGAGTCTGGTAGTGATGGCGAGTTTGTTGGTCGCGTTGAGTGTCGTAGCGACGCGCCTGGCTCATCACACGCGGGGTTTTTCGTTGGCGGAGCAAGGGTTGGTTTACATAAATTTCAGCGTCTTTCTGGGCTGGATCACCATCGCCACTGTCGCTAACGTGGGGCAGGTCTTGACGGCTTATGAGTGGAGCGGCTGGGGCGCGCAACTTGAAACCTGGGGCATCGTGGCGGTCTTGGTGGCAGGCGTAATTGCTTCTGCCGTTACGGTCGCGCTCAAGGGCAATATCCCTTATGCGCTGGCGGTGATGTGGGGTTTAGTCGGCTTGGCCGTCAATCAATTCACACATGGCGGGTCTATTGGTTCAAACACGGTCAGCGCCGTCGCGGCAGCTATGGTGTTGCAAGTTGGATTTACGTTGGTGTTCAGTTACCACGGACACAGCGTAGCGGCACGACTCGCCTATGAAAATGTTAGCTTTCTATCCCATTGAAAAAACTGCGTTGAGAACGTAAGGAGAATAAGCATGAACTATCAACTCGATATGACTTCTGTGTTGCCTAACTTACCTTTTCCAGGCCCGCCTGATTTGCCGGTGCCGAAACCAGGCGACTTGCCTGATTATCCGATACCGAAGCCCGGCGATCTGCCTGATTATCCAATACCGCAACCCGGCGACTTGCCTGACTTCCCGGTGCCGCAACCCCCGTTGCCGCCTTACAACCCAGGCGAACCGACGTTTGCCATGCGGTCGGGCTACGGACACACGAATTCAAGTTTAGGAGAAAACTAAGATGAAACGATCTATCACAATGATTCCGAGTACGATTCTTATCGTAGCGGGCCTGGTCGTAGCGATTACGCTACTAATGATTGCGCCGATGGCTTCACCACAGGGGCGGCGTGCCGACGGCCAGATGAGCAGCGAAGCACGCGCGCGGGCTTTTCTGATTAAAGAGGTGCGCCACGAGTTGGTCACGTTACCTTATTACGGTGTGTTCGATTGGCTGCAATTCGAAGCGCTGCCCGACGGCACAGTGACGTTGCAAGGCCAGGTCACGAGGCCGACCTTGAAATCGGACGCCGAGAATGTGGTCAAAGAAATCGAAAGCGTCACCAAGGTGAACAACCAAATTGAGGTATTACCGCTTTCGCCCAATGATGACCGCATCCGGCGCACGATTTACCAGACGCTATTTAATTTTGATTCACCGATTTACCGCTACGGGATGGGGGCTGTGCCTTCGATTCACATCATCGTTAAAAATGGCAACGTGACGCTCAAAGGCATTGTGGATAGCGAAGGAGACAGGAACCTCGCCAATGTCAGAGTGAACGGCATCTCAGGCGTCTTTTCGGTCAAGAACGAATTGGCGCTCACGAGCGATAACCGTAAAGCGGGTTTGAAATAACTTTTGTTATCTGACCTCAGCAACGAAATACTAATTAGAAAAACAGGGCAGGGAAAATAGAGAGCAACTTAACCAACGGCTCTTCATTTTCCCTGCCCATTTTTTATTCTCGACTTTATTTAGTTACTGATGTTACGCAGTAAAGCTCGGCAAGAGTACGTTTGACTTGAAAACGTGCGATACGAGAAGCCTTTTCACCGCAGAGACCGGAGAGGTCTCGCAGAGTTACGCAGAGAAAGAGAAAGAGAGTTTATTCTTCTCTCTGCGGCTCTTTCCTCTCTGCGAATCTCTGCGAGACCTCTGCGGGCCTCTGCGGTGAAAAGACTCTGCGGTTTGGTTCAATTTCGTGTCAACCGCAAAACTGAATTTGTGTCTGCGTAACATCAGTTAGTTATGCAGCTTGTTCCAGTGGCGGGTTCGGTGGAACTTCTTTCGGGTTCGTATCAGGAATTTCAGGCTGTCGAATGACTTCTGCGCCGAGCATTTCCCACTCGTTCGTGATTTGTATGCGGTCCTCGCGCGAACGCGGAGAAACGCCGAGCAGGATGTGGCCTTTGCGCAATTTTTCTTCGTAGCCGTTGGCCTCGTCTTGCGGAATCGCTACGCCGACGACTGAGCCCAACAAGCCGCCGCTCAATCCGCCAAAGCCGGAGCCGGCGACAATCGCTGCCAGCGGCCCGAGGGCGATGAGGCTGATGCCAGGTAACGCAACGACTGCTGCCACTGCGATGGCTCCACCTAACAAGGCACCCGCACTCGCCCCGATTGCTGCGCCCACGGCGGGACCGCTGCCCGAAGATGAGGTAGCGCCGATGACTTCCCCGTGCAGACCCGGCGCAGAAAAGTATAATTTTTTCGACTCGTCCGAGAGCAGCACACTGATTTGATCTTCGCCATATTCCATTTCTTTCAACAACCGGTAACCTCTTTCGCCTGCTTCACCATCCGTAAAAAAACCGACGACCGCTTTGTCAGCGGGTACATGAGCTTTCGCACTTTTATCCATTTTATCTCCTGAAAAATTAGGTAGGGCAGGTTTTGAACCTGCCCTACGGTTGGAATTTAGACCACCCGTCGAAACCGATTGCCGCGAATGCCAGCGATGAGCGCGACAAACAAGGCCGACCCCAGAATTGACCAGACAATCGGGAAGGAGCGGCCTCCGACGCGCAGCGCGAAAAGTTCAGGCAGCCCCAGCACGCCTGAGAGCCACATGCCCAGCACGGCACCGATAAAGCCGACGCCGATGGTGACGAGCAAGCCGCCCAGCGAATAACCGGCGATGGCTTGTCCGACCGCGCCGCAAATGGCCGCGATCAATAACAGGATCAATAAAGATTCGAGTGACATAACAGATTCTCCTTTTAAGGGTGATGCGGTCGGCGATGAGTACTGCTTACTTCGCTCGACCTGGTAAAAACCACGCGCGCATAACGACCAGCGCGATAATCGCTACAGTACCCAGCAACATCCCGACGGGGGTGATGTCGGGCGTAACGAGCTTACGTGCGATCACAAAAATGATGACTTCGACCGCTGCCGAAGTGCGATGAAACAACAGCAACAAGCCCAACTCCGCCGCAATGGCTATTAACAAAAGCATCTGCACGATGTCTTGCAAAACTGAATACTCGTTGCTCGAACGGTGCCAGAGTTTCGGAAAATCGGTAATCAGCATGTCCCACGTAGCGATGGCCGCCGCGATGAAGGTCAGCAACGCCAACACCGAAAGAAACACGTGAATCGAGTTCGCCAGCCAGCGCTCGATATATTTTTCAAACCACCATTCGCCGCCCGAACGGGCTTCGCTTTTGGCTTCCTTCGGGTCTTTTTTGAAAGACTCTGTTTCAGTCGGGGAAATATCATTCATATTTTTTCAACAGGCATATTTTTTCAACAGGCATAATTTTTCAACAAGTTTTTTATGTTGTTGTACGGGTAAATCGCAATCTTCGTGCCGCAGTTTTATTGAGGTGTAGCAGTCAAATACAGGTGGTTTTGAGTACGCGAGCGCGCCAGCGTACGGCGGGCTGTATGAAGCCGGTGCGGCGCGTACTCGGGGATTGCACTTTTCTGATAGCTCAGGCGGTAACTGCCTTCATAACCTTTTGGCCTCAGGTTTGCTTTACGTTAATTCGCAAACGGAACACGTTTAATTTTATTGAGGGCAAATTATGGAAAAGCAATTCGAGGTAACTGGCGCTTACGCTAACCCGGAAGCATCAGGATTAGATCAACTCAAACATACGGTGGCGCAAAAGCTGTCGAGCGCGGCAGACGCCTTGCATCAGCAAACGGCGCGCGTTGAGCGTCCTTCTGAACTTTCTCGCTTCGGAGAAAAAACCGCCGGGTGGTTGGAACGTTCGGCTGATTACGTCAGCGCGATGGAGCCGCAAAAATTGAAAGACGATCTTGCGACGCAAGTGCGGCGCAATCCCGGACGCAGCCTGCTGATTGTGGGAGCCGCCGGTTTAATTTTAGGCAAGCTGTTGCGCCGGAGGTAAACGCATGAGTTCACGAATGGAACTTGAATCAGTACGTACAGAAGTAAGCACGCGTGAATCGTTCGCGGGTTTGCTGGTTGAGCTGGCGAGCCAGTCTTCGATGCTCGTGCGCGAAGAAGTCATGTTGGCGCGCCGCGAGTTGCGCGAAGATTTTGAGCAGGTGCAATCAGCCTTGCTAAAAGTGGCGTTAGGAATCGCGGGGGCCGTGTTGGCGGTGTTCAGTTTAATGGCCTCCGTCATTTTGGCATTGAGCCAGTATTGGCAACCGTGGCAGGCCGCGTTGGCAGTGGGCTTAAGCCTGACAGTTGTGGCAGGCGCAATCATCTTCAACGGCCTCGCGCAAATGAAACAGGCGCGCCTGATGCCTGAACAAACTATGGAAACAATTGAGGAGACCAAAGAATGGCTGCAAGAGATAACTTAATTGCCACGGCTCCATCCCGCTCGTTGACTGGCGGCGCGCCCGCTCTGGGCGCAACCCATGCTGTGACCGATGAACGAAGCGCGGAAGAGATTCGTCAAAACATCGCCGCCACGCGCGATTCGATCACCGAAACCGTTGATCAATTGAGTTCGCGCGTGCAACGCACTTTGGATTGGAAGACCTATGTCGCCGATTACCCATTGGCGGCAACCGGTGTGGCAGCGGGGTTAGGGATTCTGCTGGGATACTTTATCCAGCCCCGCGCTACGCCGGGACAGCGCATTCACGCGGCGTTAGCAGATTTGATTGAAGACACGACACAGCGCATTCAGACGCAACTGGGTGACGTTGGCTTGCCGCGTCCCGGGTTGGGGCAAACGCTGCGAGCGGCAGCCTTCGGCACGCTGATCACAGCGGCGGGTGATTTTGCGCGCGATAAATTCGCAGAGAAAGACCGGTTCGAGAATCAAGCAGGAGAAGAAAGTTTTTACGCAGATGACGCGGAGGCGGCGGCGCGTTTCGTCGCGCCACGCCATCCGCCTAATTACTAATTATCAATAACTATAGGGCAGGTTGTTATGCGCGTTCCGCCTCGCGGCCAAACACGTTTGAGAATCTGTTCATTTACGAGAAGGAGTTAAAACAATGACTGAAATTAACAGAACTACGCAGGAATCCAGTCGCGCGACTGGTGGGCAATTTACCGGCACCGGCACGGCCACCGCACCGCAAAAAGCTACGCCAATTAGTGGTGAGCAAACGGCGAATAAATCGGAAAGTGCCGGAAAAATGGCTGACGTAAATGAAATAGTTGATCACGCCAAACAGGCTGTGAACGAGGCTTATCACCAAGCTACGGACACCGTCAACGAAACGCTGGGTCAGGCCAAAGAATATAGCCGTGAGAATCCAGGCACCGCGACATTGATGGCTTTCGGCGTGGGCGTGGGCGTGGGCGTATTGCTGGCAAGCGGAGTGTTAAGCCCTAGTCGCAGCCGTTCGCAGCGCATCGTTTCGCCAGTGATGACGGCGCTGTCAGAGATTGCCGGAGAATTATTTCGCCGCTAAAAGGTCGTGCGCTTCGGTCTGCCTCGGTCTGCCTCGGTCTGGCAGACACGATGCGACGCCACGTTGAGGGCGCGAGCAGCAATGCTCGCGCTTTTCGCGCAGTTCCGATTCTAATTGTCGCTGGCGGTTATCACCCTTGCTGCCAGCGGCAATCCACTGAGCTTGCGGCCATAAAAATAGCCTAAGCCCAAAACCCCCAAACCCCATTGTTGAACGGTCTGGCATACAACCTCTCAGCCATTAAGCCAGGCGCATGAAACGATACCGTAAGAACGAGGAAGTAGCTGTATGTCCGCCTCACCTGAGAGCACCATTCTTTACGTAGACGATTATGCAGAAATACGTGAGGCCACCAGCATTGTTTTGCGCCATGCCGGATTCAAGGTGATCGAAGCGCAAACAGGCCGCGAGGCTTTGCAACAAGCGGCGGCGGTGCTTCCGCAATTGATTTTGCTTGATGTCGAGTTGCCCGCGCTCGCCGGATATGAAGATGAAAATGGATATGAAGTCTGTCGCCGACTGAAAAACGATGAGGCCACGGCGGCGATTCCCGTGCTGTTGCTTTCAGGAGTTTATACCGAAGGCGAAGACCGCGTGCGCGGGTTGGAATGCGGCGCTGACGCATATCTGTGTAAGCCCGTGGAAAGCGGCGAGTTGATAGCGACGATCAAGGCTTTGTTGCGCATGCACGCGGCTGAAGGTCGGCTGCGGAAAATGGTGGATGAACTCGAAGCGTCTACCCGCCGCGCGGAAGAAGCCAGTCGCCTGAAGGACGAATTTCTCAGTATGGTTTCGCATGAATTGCGCGCGCCGCTGAATTCGATTCAAGGCTGGACCAGCTTGCTGCGCACGGGCCAGTTAAATCCGGTTGAAACGGAGCGCGCGCTTGAGACCATAGACAAGAGCGCCCACGCGCAAAATAGAATCATCAATGATTTGCTGGACGTGTCGAGCGTCATCACGGGCAAGTTTCAGCTCAAGCTGCTTCCGTTATCGCCCGCGCAATTTATCGAAGCCGCCCTCGAAACAGTGCGGCCCGCCGCCGCCGCCAAAGGCATTGCGCTCGCCGCTGACCTCGAACGCGATGCCGGCCGCGAGACCGATTTGATTTATGCCGATGCCGAACGCTTGCAACAAATCTTCTGGAACGTGTTGTCGAATGCCGTGAAGTTCACGCCTCGTGACGGACACGTGACGGTTGAATTAAAGCGTTCTGGCTCAAACCTTGAAATTCGCGTTCGCGATTCAGGGCAGGGCATCACCCCTGAATTTTTGCCATTCGTGTTTGATCGCTTTCGTCAGCAGGACAGTTCGACTACGCGGGCTTATGGCGGCTTGGGATTAGGGATGGCGATTGTGCGCCACCTGATGGAACTGCATGGCGGCGCGGTGCGGGCCGAGAGTGATGGCGACCAACAAGGCGCGACCTTCGTTCTTACCTTTCCCTTAATCGAAGCGAATGATTTCCTGCCGAATGAGAATGTGACTAAGAAGGCTGGTGCATACAATGTTAAACCCTTGTTGCAGCAGCCTAGTCGGCGGCTGCAACAAGGGTTCAATCTCTCTGCTCAGGCTCAGGAAGAAGTAACGCTTTTGCCCGTGACCATGAAGCGATAACCCATGAGCAAAATGATCGCGCCGAGAATAGCGGCGATCCATCCCGCCTGATAATTGGCTCCGCCCCAGAGCGCTTGACCGATGAACGTGCCCACGACCGCGCCAACCATACCGAGAATGGCAGTGATGATGAATCCGCCCGGATCGCGCCCTGGCATCAAAAACTTGGCAACAATGCCGACGACTAATCCGAAAATGATTTGACCGATTAAGTTGTTTCCCATAACTCTCCTTGTTGTTTCCTTAGCTCGTGAAATCGAAAAGAACGCTGACTGTATGGCGGGCGAACGATTTCGTAATGATGGGTTACAAGTATTGTCAGCCATGAGTCAGCGATGTAATGAATAAAAGCCTTCCAGCCTCTTCTCTGTTACTCATTGCAATTTAAGCGCCGATGAAAAACGCCAAGCTCGGCACACTCCTTGCACTACTGCTAGGTGCAAGCAAAACCTAAACGAAAGTGCTTGCTGCTGTGTAGCGTCAGGTTGCAGATCGTAACTACCTGGATGCCGCAGCCATACACCCGCAATACACTTGATAACGGATGTGACCGAATGGAAGACGGTTTTGATACAAGGAGAAAAAAATGATGTTTAAACAAAAAAGACAGATGCGAAGTGGTTTCGCGGCAGCAGCGTTGAGCGTATTGCTCGGCGCTTCGTCGTCGGCGGCGCTGGCGCAACAGATTAACGTCGCGCCCGAATCAACGACGGTCGAAGGGCGCACCGCGATGGCGATCAGCTATCCCGAAGGCCCTTCGCTTAGCGTGAAATTCAAGGGTACGAATCGCTTGCCCAAAGCCAATGGCGAAGCCAAGGTGGAACGCAAACGCGGAGCGACCGAAATTGAAATCGAACTCGATGAGATGAAACCCGCCGCTTCTTTTGGCGGCGATTACGCGACCTATGTGTTGTGGATCGTCTCGCCCGAAGGACAAACCGACAATGTCGGCGAATTCGTTTTGCGCGGCAATCGCGCCAAGCTGAACGTCTCGACGCCGCAGCAAACCTTTGCCATGTTCGTCACCGCCGAGCCGCATTTTCTGGTGAGTAGCCCAAGCCGTTTCGTCGTGGTCGAAAACACGCGCCCGACTTCGAATCTGACGAGTCAGATGATTAAAGATTCGACCATCAAGTATCGCGCTTATGAGGGAACTTATGACTTTCGGCGCGAAACGCTGACCGGCGAGTCTGAAGCGAAAGGCGAAACCCGTTCGGACGTAAGGCAGGCGATGGTTTCGGTCAAGTTGGCCGAGCGCGCTGGCGCTAAAGATTACGCCGTTAGCGAACTCGACAAAGCGCGCGTCGCGCTAGAGAAAACGTTAGAAGCTAGCGAAGCCAACGTTGATCCCAAACAACTCATGATCTTGGGCCACGAGACGGTGCGCCTGTCAGTCGAAGCCGAAAAACTTGCGCGCGAACGCAGCTTCCAGGCGGCACTAGATAACGAACGCAATCAACGCGCGGCGACCATCAATGCGTTGAAGGTTTCGATTGGTAAAGCGGAATCTGACGCTGATCGCGCACGGCTCGAACAGGAGCGCAAGACGCTCGAACTAGAGATCGAACGCAACGCACGAACTACGGCGCAAGCCAAAGCCGATGAAACCGCGCGCCTGATGCTTGAAGAAACTCGCAAGCGCGAGGCGGCGGAACAAAGAGCCGCTCAACTGGCGCAGGAAAAACTTCAGGCCGAACAACAAGCGGCAGAGTTAG
>JAYSVR010000563.1:0-3424 GCA_043718445.1 Acidobacteriota bacterium
AAATGCGAGAGCCGCGCAATCTCGGCAGATTGCGCTACCGTTCTCACGATGCTGCTTTGGCTGTGGCTTTGTCCGACGCAGCTGGCCGCCACGCCGCGCGCCGATTACCAACGGCGCGTCAACGAAGCCGCCCAACTCGCACAAAGCGCCGTTGAAAAGCCCGACACCGAAACTGAGGCTACGCTCAAGCGACTGGCTCTGTTGCTGCCCGCTTCAGAGGAAGTCACTGAAAACGAACAAGTCATTCACATCAACAATGAATGGTTGCAGGAACAACTCGCACAACTGCCCGAAGCCTCGTCTGAAGAAGACGAAGAGGACATCGAATTTCGCATCGGTGAATGGCAGGAACTGGTTGATTACCTCAACGCATTCAACACGCGCGTGAACGATCTCAACGCGCCGCTGCCGACGAATTTCAAACTCGAACGCAACCAGCTCGACAACATTCTGGCGCGGCCTGAATACCAGACCGATGAGCGCAATGCTTCGGGCATTCAGCATTGGCTCAAGCAACAGTGGACGCGATTTTGGAAATGGTTGAGCGCGCTGTTCAAACAATCAGAACGCGAGCCGACGATGCCCGGACAGGGTACGGTCAACGTAGCCCGCGTCATCATCGTCACCTTGCTGGTTGCGGCGCTGGCCTTTGCGCTTTATCAGTTGTCGCGGTGGTGGCAGCAACGCCAACCCAAAGACAAAAAAGAAAAGGCGCGAGAGATTCTCGGTGTTGAAATCACTGATGAGACTACGACCGAAGACTTGCTCGCCGCTGCGCGTTTGCTCGCCCAACAAGGCGATTATCGCGGCGCGATTCGGCGCGCATACATCGCGCTGCTTTATGAACTTGAACAGCGCGGCAAGCTGCGGCTGCATCGTTCAAAAACCAATCGCGATTACCTGAACGCGCTGCGTCACGAAACGCTGCTCTATCCATCATTCGCCGCGCTCACATTGCACTTTGAGCAAGTGTGGTACGGCCAAACGCAGGCTTCGCAATTCGACTTTGAAGGCTTTCTCAACGGCTACCAACAAACGCTGAAGTAGTGGCTGGTGGCTAATGGCTAGTTCGTTTCTAGCCACTAGCCACTAGCCACTAGCCACTTTCTTATGCGTCGTTATCTCGGAACCATCGCAACCTTCGGTTTAGCACTGCTCGTACTCATCGCGTTGAGTCTGGCGGGCAATGTCGAACTTTATCAGGAAGCCGAGAGCGAAGCCGAACCGCGCCGTTCGAGTTTCAACGCGGGGCCGACGGGTACGCGGGCGTTTTATCAGTTGTTGGAAGAAAGCGGATACCGCGTAGCTCGCTGGCGTGAACGGTTCCGCGAATTGAAAACCAAAGCCCCCAATGGCCTGTTGCTAATGGTCGGCCCGTTTGCCGGTGACTTATCGGACGATGATTCGAAGTCGCTAAAGAACTGGATCGAAGCGGGCGGAAACGCAATCGTCATCAGTCGCCTGCCGCAGGAACAGCTTGATTACACGGTGATTGCTGATACGTCGGGCAAGACGCTTGACCCCAAGGCCAAAGCCGAGCAACTCGTCAACGCCAAAAGCGATGAACTCATCACGCAAGCCACGCGCGTCACCCGCGACTTGCGCGGTCTGGCACTCACTGACTTCGCTGCGCGCATCCCGGTTGCTGGCAGCGAAAAAGAAGAAGCCAACGCAGCAGCAACGCCCACGCCCTCTCCGACTACAACGCCCACACCTTCGCCGACGGCTACACCGGCAGCGGCGGAAGAAAACGATGCGCCGGTTACGCCCTTTTCACCCAAAGATTTTTACTGGCTGCATTCGCCCGTCGTACATCTGGGCGATAAAAAAGGCGCGGTGCTGGCTGATTACGATTTCGGCAAAGGCCGCGTGATCGTGCTGACCGATCCGTTTGTCGTAGCCAATCACGGCCTCGCACGCGGCGCGAATCTGCAACTGTTGCAAAATCTCTTGCGCGAACTCGGCGCATCAGATCGCCCGATTCTGTTTGACGAATATCATCACGGCTATCGCAGCGAAACGAATGCGCTGTTCGGTTATTTTCGCGGTACGCCGTTTTGGTGGGTGCTGGGGCAATTGCTCTTGCTGACGGGTTTGGTGATTTATGGCGCGGGCAAACGCTTCGCGCGCCCGTTGCCGCTCGCGCAAACCGATCGGCATTCGCCGCTCGAATTCGTCAGTTCGATGGCGAGCCTGCAACAAACCGCCGAAGCGCACGACCTCGCACTCGAAAACATCTATCCGAAATTTCGCGCGCGGCTCTGTCGTCGCATGGGTTTGTCGGTGCGCGCCAAGACCGAAGACTTACTCGCCGCCTTACCGCATAGCCCGCGCTTTGCGTCACACGCCGAACGGTTGTTGCGCATCGTGCAAACCAGCGAACAAACGCTCAACCATCAATTGACGTTGAGCGATCAGCAACTCGTCGAACTCGTGCGCTCCCTGCGCACGCTGACCGCCGAAATGAAGTAACGCCAGGCGTAGGCGATTGGTGAGAAGCAAAGCTATAACCGTGATTTTGCCTTCAATTCTTTTTTCAGTTACGTTGCTGCTACGGAGGAAGTATGGTTGAACTCGAAGTTGAAACAGTGCCGCTGTCCACGCCCTTATACCCATCGTCATCCAGGTCATTTGGTGGGTCATTTGGCGGGTCATTTGGCAGTCAGAACGGAAGCACTCTGCCGACTGCGCACTATCAAATCGAAGAACCTGTCGCCGTCGCTGAATTTTTGCGCCGCCATCCGTTTCTGCCTGACCTGCTGAGCGAAGCGCGCCAACAGATCAGCGCGATATTCGGCACGGAAACGCCGGTCGAATTGAGCCTATTCGACGATCCTGAATGGCAGGGGAATCCCGAATTGTGTGCGCAGATTCTTACGCGGCTTTCCGCTGAAGAAGGTCTGGCTTTGCAAGACCGCTTCGATCAAAGCTGGTGGATAGACAATCTCGACCGGGCACAGGGCAAATTCGTAATTATGGTGGGGTTTGTATGAAGCCCTTTGCCTGGGAAGATTTTTTGACCTTGGCCGAAGACTTGCAAAACAGTCGCATTGACGAAGCGGCCCTGCGTGCGGCAGTGAGCCGTGCTTATTACGCCGCCTTTAACCTTTCCTTAAGCTTCCTCGAACACCGTCAGATCGCCGTGACCGGCATGGCCAATAAACATCAAGCCCTTTGGAATGAGTTTCAACGCGGCCCGGATAATAACTGGAAAACGGTTTCTCGCATTGGTGATCGGCTCAAAATGAGGCGCGTCGAGGCGGATTATTTGCTGAAGCCACGAGACTGGAAGCAAGAAGCCAAAGCCGCCATCGCCGAAGCAAAGAATGTTCAACACTGGTTGCAGCAAATCACTCGGTCAAACCCTTCGACCTGAGAAATTCATTTCGGTCGGCTTTCCAAATCGCGTGAGGTTTTATTTCTT
>JAYSVR010000564.1:0-10535 GCA_043718445.1 Acidobacteriota bacterium
GCTACGGCGAATCCGTGGCAGGCTTACGGCCTCGAATGGCAAACGCCTTCGCCGCCGCCGACTGAGAATTTCACTTACGACCCCGTCGTCACGCACGAAGCCTACGATTTCGACAGCGTGAAAGAGATCACCGAAGCGCGCGAGAAAGTCGCGGTCACTGCATAAAATCAGGTAGTCGGTAGTGGTTATCGGTAGTCGGTTTTTTTGTTCCGACAACTGACAACTGACAACCGGCAACCGACAACCGGAGAAGTTACCTTGTCAGAACACGCAGAACACGTACCCGGATTGGCGCACCATTTCGCCACGATGGAACAACAGAAAGAGGCGGGAACCGTCGGTATGTGGGTTTTCCTCGTCACTGAACTGATGTTCTTCGGCGGCTTGTTTCTGGTGTATACGATCTTTCGCTCGACCTATCCCGAAGGCTTTGAATACGGCAGCTTCTTGTTGAGCGTGCCGCTGGGGCTGACCAATACCGTTGTGCTTATCTTAAGCAGCTTGACGATGGCGATGGGCGTACACAGTGCGCAAACTGGCAAGCAGGGAGCGTTACAATTTTATCTAGTCGTCACATTGTTGCTGTGTCTGGCGTTTTTGGGGATCAAGAGCATCGAATACACCACAAAGGTAAAAGACCATTTGTTTCCGGCTTACACGACTTACAACCCCGTAACGAAAGAAGCCGAGCCGGACAACACCCACGCGGTACCGACGAAGATAAAATCTGAAGTTCGCACGTTTTTGTGGATTTACTTTTTGATGACGGGCTTGCACGCCTTTCACATGATCGTCGGTGCGGGAATGTTGGTTGCGCTGATTTGGATGGCGCGCAAAGGACGCTTCAACGAACACTACAACTCGCCGATTGAGGTTGGCGGCTTGTATTGGCACTTCGTAGACATCGTGTGGATTTTCTTGTTCCCGCTGCTTTATCTGTCGGGCTATCACCTGCACGGTGGACACTAATCAATTAACCTTTAACGCATAACTCGCATGTCTGAACATCACGTAGTACCTGTTAAAACTTATCTCACTATCTTCGGCGCATTGATGGTCGGCACTGTGCTGACGGTGACCGTCGCAAAGTATAACTTCGGCTCGTTAAACGTGTTAATTGCGCTGACCATAGCGTCTATCAAAGCGACGCTAGTCATCCTGTTTTTCATGCACGTTTATTACAGCTCGAAGCTAACCAAAGTCGTCATCGGCGCAGGCATCTTCTGGTTTGCGATATTGATCATTATGACGATCACTGACTATCGCACGCGTGAGGGCTGGGGCGCGAAGGTTGGATTAGGAACAGTTGAAAGACCTGTCGCGGCGACTGAACAACAGGCTGCGCCGGCACATTCAAACGGCGGCCATTGACCGCTGATTGATTGAAATCAAAAGCCCGTCTGCTGTGTTGTTAAACCAGTCAGGCGGGTTTTTTCTTGGTGGCACAAGATGCTATGTTGTGCCGCCTCAAAAGGGCTGAAATCCCAATCGCACAAGGTACTAAACTCATCGCATGGAAAATGAAAAAACCATGAGCAAGCCGCTCTTGCTCGAACCCGTTTCGTTTGGGCGCACGTTCGCTGCTTGTCTGGCCGGACTCGCGTTGCCCGGCGGCGGACATTTCGTCTTAGGCAAATGGGGGCGTGGCGCATTGATTCTGGCCGTCATTGTGTTGCTGTTTGCCTTCGGCTTTTGGATGGAAGGCCATCTGTTTTTTCCCGAAGGCCGCGAATGGCTGACGTGGTTTTTCAGCGTGCTGGATATGGGCTTGGGTTTGCCTTACCTGATTTGTTTGATGATGGACAAAGGCTTCGCCGTCACGCCGGAACAGGCCGCGAAGATTACGTTTGAATACGGCAACACGTTTTTGTGCGTCGCCGGTGCGTTAAATCTGTTGTCGGTGATGGATGCTTATGACATCGCCATCGGGAGGAAGCCGTGACTCATTTCTTAGCGATGTTGTTGTTCAGCTTGCTGGTTTCAGTGGCCTTCGCCGTGCTGTCGCAGGAACACCACACGACCGAAGATCGCTTGAAATACGGCTTCAAGGTGTTCGGCTATTTCATTGGCGTAGGCATCGTCGTCGCGTGGGTGTTGTATCCCCTGCCGTTATAAAAAAGCTGCTCTGAGAATCTTATGGAAGACCTCTTGCCGTTGGATTTCATTTCTGACCCCTATACGAAACAGGTCGTGATGGCGATTGGTTTTTTGCTGTGCATCACGATTCTGTGGTTCATCTGGAAGTTTTTCTACACGTTATTCAAATACGTACTCGTCGGGCTGTTTATGCTGGCGATTGGCTCAGTTGGTTATTGGTACTTACGCTCGTCCGCGCCGCCGCGTCCGCCTGAAGTCGGCAAGTATGTTTACGGCGTGTCGAGCAAACGCTATCTCGGCGTAGTGCAAAGCGTGCAGCGCGACGGCAGCAAGGTGACGTATGGCGTACGCGGGTCGGGCGGGCAGATCACTGCCTATCAGCAAGGTTACGTAGAGTTGGTGGATAAGATTCGCGCTGACGAACCGTCGCCTACGCCGGAACCGAGTCCGACGTTGAAGAACAACCTGAGACCACGCAAGCGAAGCTGATGATCGTTATGCAAAACGGACGACGCGAACGGCCTCGAAAGTAGATAACAGGTATTTTCCATTTGCGATTTTCTATTTTTGATTTGTCATTGATTTACGAAGTGTTCCGCCGCAATGGAAAATCAAAAATAGAAAATCGCAAATGGAAAATAACTGAGTTGCTATGCGCAAGATGAAACTTGCCCATAGCTTCTTCCTGAATTTAGCCCCCACCTTCCCTCACGACACTGCCTGAATTGCTTGAACCTTATCTCGTTCAAAAATCATAAAAACCTCGTGCTGCTGTGCCTGTGCGCGCTGGCTGTGTGTCTAGCTTATCGGTTGAACGGTTCAGCCGTAGCGCAATCGAATAGCTGTGGCGCATTCAATTGGGACGCGCGCTTCGCAGGCGAGCAAGGCGTCAACGGCGTAGTGCTGGCGCTCGCGCAATCGCCGACCGGTGAAGTCTTTGTCGGCGGACGCTTCACGCGCGCGGGTAACGTGAGTGTCAATAACATCGCGTATTGGCAAGCCGCCACTGGCTGGCACGCGCTCGAACAGCCCTCCGGCGGCAACGGCATCAGCGGCGAAGTCACGGCTATCGCTGTCACTGGCGATACGGTTTATGTCGGCGGACGATTCACGCAAGCGGGCGGCGTCGCGGTCAATCACGTAGCGCGTTGGACATATCGCAACGGCTGGCAACCGCTGTCGGGAAATGACGGCAATGGGGTAAGCAGTAACGGCGCAACGCAGGTATTCGCGCTGACGACTCTAGGCGATGACGTATTCATCGGCGGCAATTTCACGCAAGCCGATGCGGGCGGCGCGAATCCGTTGGAAGCTGCCAACGTCGCGCGCTGGCACGCGACGCGCGGCTGGCAAACGTTAGCGAGCAGCAACGGCACGGGCGTGAATGGTTACGTCACAGCGTTGCTCTTTAACGGCGAAGACCTTTTTGTCGGCGGCAATTTCACCCGCATCGCCAACGGCGCGGGCGCATATAACGTAGTCTTTTGGCGAGCCGCGCAAGGTTGGGAACCGTTGCACGGACGCGGCGGGCAAGGCGTTTACGGCGGCGAAGTGCGCGCGCTCGCGTGGTTCAACAACGAGTTGGTAGTCGCAGGCGAATTCACCGAAGCGAACATCGGCAATGCGACCAACGTTACGGTTCATCACCTCGCACGTTGGAGCCTGCGCGATGGCTGGCGCGCGCTTGCTGACAATGACGACGGCAGCGAAGGCGTATTCGGCGATCCTTATACGTTGGCAGTCACGAACGATACGCTTTATGTGGCGGGACGTTTCTCGCGCGCTGCGACGACGGAAGTTGCGAATCTCGCCGCGTGGCATCCAGCGCGCGGCTGGCAAGCCGTCGGCGCGGGACTTAACGCCGTCAGCACCGTTGCGTTGGCTGACGATTGCGAACTCTATCTCGGCGGTGCATTCACCACGGCAGGCGGCGCAGGGGCGAATCGTTTTGCGCGTTACGCCGCTGGTGCGCCCGGGCCGAGAGCTACGCCGACGCCGACGCCGATTCGCACACCAACACCGACGCCAACTCCAACTCCAACACCGACACAGATACCGACTCCGACACCGACGCCGACGCCGGGCAATTCGCCGCCGACGATTACGCCGCAGCCGTTGACGTTGCAGCAGGGAAGCGCGGGCGGAATCTTCACGTTAGCGACGATCAGCGATGCGCAAACGCCTGCGGGCAGCTTGCAGATTCAGTTGAGCAATCCGCTGTTAGGCGTGAATGTCACCGAAGCCGCCAACGTGAACGGCGCTATCACCGCGCGCGTCGTCGGCACTTGCGGCGCAGTGTTGGGCGCACAAGCCTTGAGCTTGCGCGTGACCGATAGTGGCGGCGCTTCATCCAGCGCGAATCTGCCGCTCACGATTTTGGCGAACAACGCGCCAGCGTTGGGCAATTACGCGACAGCGAATGTGGCAGCGGGCGCTACGTTGGCGGTGACGCCCACGAGCGGCGTGAGCGACAACGGATTCATCACCAGCCTGCAAGCGAGTTCGGCGACGTTCAGCGGTACGTTGTCAGTGGCGCCCACGACAGGTGTCGTCACGATCAGCAACGCGCGGCCTACGGGTGCGCACAGCGTCACGCTCGCGGCGACCGATAATTGCGGAGCGACGACGACGCGCACGTTCACTTTGAATGTCACGCGCGCAGAAACCACAACGCGCTTGACCGCACCGAACACAGTATTCACTGCCAATCAAACCGTGACTCTCACCGCAAACATCGCCAGCAACGTAGCCTTAGGCGCGACGGGCTTGCCGACCGGTTCAGTCGCTTTGCTCGAAGGCGCGACGACCTTGCAACGCGCGACGCTTGATGCCGCAGGAGCGGCGCGCTTCACGGCAAGCGTACCAGCCAGCGGATTACGTGAGTTGCGCGTGCAATACGAAGGCGATGCGCAATACGCCGCGAGCGTTTCGCCGTTGGTCGTGTTGAGTGTTGCGTCGCCTTTCGTCAGTGCTTCAGCCGCCAGTTATGAAGCAGGCGTCGCCGCGCCCGAACAAGTTGTCGCGGCGTTCGGTGTACGGCTTTCCAGCGCGACGCTGGCGGCGCGCACGATTCCGTTGCCGCTGGCGCTGAACGATTTGGTCTTGCGCGTACGCGACGCCGCTGGCACTGAACGCCTGGCGCCGCTGTTTTTCGTCTCGCCTAATCAGGTTAATTATCAACTGCCTGCGGCGACGGTGAATGGTTCGGCTTTGTTGACGCTGACGCCTGCGAATGATCGCAACGTCTTGCTGGCCGCCGGCGCAGTGCAAGTGGTGGGTATTGTCCCAGGCCTTTTTACCGCCGACGCTTCGGGGAAAGGCTGGCCTGTTGCGCAAGTGTTGCGCGTCGCGGCGAATGGCGCGTTGAGTTACGAAGCGATTGCGCGTTACGACAATGCGCAGCGCGCCTTCGTCGCCGTGCCGATTAATTTCGGCGCGATGACCGATCAATTGTTTTTGGTTCTGTTCGGCACAGGCTTGCGCGGACGCACGAACTTGAGCGATGTGACGGCGACGATAGGCAATACGCCGGTTGAAGTGTTATTCGCAGGCGCGCAAGGCAGTCTGGTCGGCATAGATCAGATCAACCTCACGCTGCCGCGCACGCTTGCTGGTCGCGGCGAACTCGACTTGAAATTAACGGCGCAAGGGAAAACCGCTAACGTCGTGAAGTTACTCTTTCGATAGCAAGCGCGGACTGTATCGCAACCTGTCAGGTTGCGAAGTATTTGTCGTTTAACCCAATTATTCGCTAGTGAAGACTTCGCAACCTGACAGGTTGCGATACAGGTTAGTGGCAAATCACAAAGCAAGTAAGCGCAACGGTTCTTCTGCCGCTTGAAAACTTGCCCGCGTACCGAAAGGGAAGCGATAGGCCGTGCGCGCGCCGTCAATATAGAGCCAGGCTTCCGGCATTTTTGACGCGACGGTGAGCGTCTCACCCGGTTCAAAGAAGCCATGTGTCAGCCGGTAATCGCGCAGCACGCCGCCGTGCGTTTCACGATAAAGTTCGCGCACCCGATATTGAATTTTTTGCGAGCGGCGCGGTTGCTTGCGGCCTCCGGCTGAACGAATGCCCGCCGTCGAACCTGCCGCCGTAGCGATCCACAGCCCCGAACTGCGATGTTCTTCTTCCCCTCGCCCATCACCAATCAAATAGCGCGTAGTCGCCGCCGGGCAATCGTGCGCGATCAATACGTCATTGAGCGCGAGTTCTGGCAAGCGTTTGTCATCAAGCGTAACCGCCAGTCGGGTGAGCGGCGTCGCGCGCCAACGTCCGGCGAGGTAATCCGACAAGCGCGCTGCAAAGGTCTCAGCGGTGAGCGCGCAAAAATGGCCAACGCTATCGCCCGGCGCTGAATTGACGCCGACCATGACCGTCTGAGAGACGTGATGCGAAGTGTTCAACACCGTCCCGTCACCGCCGATGGTGATGATTAAATCGGCGCGTGCCAGTTTACGTTGGGCGGCGGCGTTCAAGGCTTTGGCAGATAGCTCATGAAAGGGAATCGCGTGACGAGTTAGCGTTTGGCGCACCGTCTCAATCGTGCGTTGATGCGATTGATCGGCGGCGACGATGCGTTGCGCCGTGGCGTCGCCTTGCTGGGCCATTTGCGCGGCGCGTCCGCCTTGCGCGAGGGCGGTTTGTTTGATGACGACGCAACATGATTTGACGGAAATAGCTTGTGACATATCAGAACTTTAATCTGCCTTAGGGATTTTGTGCTTGACTCATTTGCGAACGCCATAGTATCTACTCTGTGCATCCTTACCAACGTCTCAATGGCGTTACTTCCAAAAAAGCTCGCCCCTAATATACCTGAAGCCCATCAGGTTTTCTCACGTTCTTCCTAATTTAGTTAGCTCCCTTCGTTCTTTCGCGGCGAAATTGTGCCCTACCCTAATCTGTTAATGAATAACTGGCTGCCCTGCCGGTAATTCCGTCTATTTCGCTGCGTTGCGGCCCCTTAATTCAATCAAGTGCGTAAATTCATTACGCGCGGCTTTCTGCGTGTCATCCCCTATCTGGTCGCAGTGTCGGTATGGTTGGTACTTCGTGTGCCTGCTAGCCACCGGTGCGTTCAGGTGTCTCTTTACCCGATTAAGGATGATTCTGACAGAGAAGCTAGAAATAAAAACAAATAGCTGAAACCAGCTAATAAAACCAAAAGAGTCAGGTCATTCGAGAGGTAATTTATGGTGCCAACCAAAGAACCAAACAGGAGTGAGCAGCGCCGCCGCCCGCTTAATCAAAGTAAGCCGCGCATGTTAATTAACCGCGCGCAGCGTTGGTTAGGAATTGAGTTATACGGCGTCATTAACTGGACGCTGATCTTGTCTTTATTCGCCGGGCAACTCGCTTTGCCCATCGGTGCCCAGTTAGGGCCGCAAACCATCCAGTTGCAGGCAGCAGCCATTTCCGCGACGCAAATTCGCTTATCGTGGACGATCAGAAATGCGCAGCCGCGCACCGGTTTTCAGATTTTTCGCACAAAAATCAACGCGCCGAATGCCAGCTATGAAATGGCGGCAAGCGCAGTGGCTTCTAATGCCGTAAGTTACATAGATAACAATTTGTCAGGTGGCACGGCTTATTTCTATTACATCAGAACCATCAAAAACGGCGGTGGAATTATTTCCGCTTCTGAACCGTCGAATACCTCTGCGGCAGCTACTTTTGAAGGCGGGCCGACCCCAACCCCAACCGCCACACCCGTAGCAACGCCGACACCGGTTCCAACCGCTACGCCTACTCCAGTAGCTACGCCTACTCCCACGCCGGTAGCAACTCCGACGGCGACGCCGCGCGCGACACCAACTGCGACGCCCGTAGCGACACCAACGCCGGTAGCTACACCAACACCGGTAACTACACCTACGCCAGCGCCCACGCCTTCCAGCTCGTTAATTTTTGCGCAAGGCGTAGCTACGAATAAAATAATCGTAAATTGGCAACGGGTGCCGGGTGTGAGTGTCTTACGTTTGTTCCGTGCCGAAGGAGAGGGATCTAACAATTTCGCTTTAGTCGGCGTACTCTCAATCTCACCTACGGCTTATGAAGATACGAACGTGCAGCCGGGAACGGTCTATCGTTACTATTACAAAACCCCGATTCCGGGAAAGGGCAATTTAATCTTGTCTCCGCCTTCGCCCATTGCCGAAGCGAGAACCTTAGGCGGTGCTACACCTACACCTACACCTACACCTACGCCCGTGCCGACAGCAACCCCGACGCCTACGCCGGGTGTTACTCCGACACCTGTGCCCACCCCGACGCCGACACCGGGAGCTACTCCTACACCCACGCCGGGAGCGACGCCGACACCTACCCCGACAGCAACTCCAGTTCCGCCTGCGGGAGGCGCAGGTTTAGATGACGTAGAAAAAGCATTTCTGAGGTTACTTTATCTGCATCGCGGCACAAGTTTTTTAGGTCCGATACGCCCTTCGATTAACTTGATGAAATCGAGTGATTTTCTAAGCCGGGACAATGCCGGACGCAATGTGGCTGACTTAGTGGATAGCCAGCGGCGTGGCGTCGAAGATCGGGCGCGGGCCTTTGGCTTGACGCGGACGAGTACCTTCGACGGGCTGGTAGCTATAGGTAGTAATCTGGCTACACCGCAACAGGCGCTGGATTACTGGAAAAATAACTACGCGACCAATGAAATTCTGCTGAATTTTCGCTGGAAAGTCGGAGGCGTTGCGCGGCTATTTAACGCTTCGACTGGTCAATGGCATTGGGTGCTAGAACTCGCCAGTGCTTTTGACGAGACGGTTCCGCTACCGGGCGAAGACCGTGAAGGTGTGATTGACGGCAATATCCTGATTCGCACGCGTCCATTTATGGATGCCATCAACGCGGGGCACCGCATTAAAGGTTACCCCGAACAAGAAGGTGACTGGTATTCCGCTTTGCACTGCGACTTAGATGTTCCGGGTAGCTTGTGCTGGAAAGATAACCCGGAACAAGGGAATGACACCTTAGTCTTACCTTCCAATTCGAGTAACTTACCCGGTATGTGGCACGTGCAATATACGATCTCGCCGACGGGCGTGAAGCATTACAACGATTACAACGGTTGGGATGCCACCGGTTACACGATCAGTTGGCTAATTAAAGCTGACGGTACGTGGATAACTCAGGGGTATCGCGCTTATCAGCAACCTACGCCGTCTGAGTCAGGCACGTGGACAAGTGTGCGTTCGGCTGATCGTGATGAAGAGATAGTTACCTTTCGGCGCTCGAACGGTAGCTCCGTCGTGATTCGCGTTCATGCGGTTCAGGGCGTGCTGACGATGTATGCGGTGGGGGGCAACGGCTTTCTCGCCGGATTTCCGGCAGACGGTAATCCGGCGGACGATCCGCAAGTTATTCTGCATCCAGGGCAGAGTTACTTTAATGCGCCGCATGCGCCTTTCCCCGGACAACACACTTGTGGGAGTTGTCAGTAATAACCACAGGCAGGCCAGCGGTAAGTTTCGAATAAATCGAAGCTGCCGCTGGCTTGCACGAATAGCTCGCTCGCTATTTAACAACAATTCAGTAACTACGCGATAGTTTAAGTGTATTATCAGAAAATAAACCTTGACTTAAAATAGTGATCGTCGTATTAACTACTTAGCATCCTGCAACATACTCTTGCCCGAGTAGCTCGTTGAATAATTCGCTGCCCTGCATCGCTATCTGAAAGCTACCTAAAGCACTCGCCGGTGAATCTCACCCTCATCAGGCGCACGAGCTGCCCAGAGCGAAACTCTTTACCGGTCTAATTAGTCGGCTGGTAATTCTGACAATTCAAGCTAGTCCCTGAGGAATACAGTGTGGTGCCCCAACTGTCCTAAGGTGTCTTCAAGTAAAGACGCTCATCCGTTAACACCACCTCGCTAAGCCTCTCATCCCAAATAGCTGAAAATAATAGTACTGGCACGTTGATAAATTGAGTTCCTGCGGCTTTGGCGACGAAAGAGCGTAAAGGCAGTCGAGTTTCGGCTTGATTGGATTTAGTGCCTGCTCTGGCTGTCAAAAAGGTTGAGAAACTCACTGGCCTTGAGTCCCCACTTGAGGTTCGGTGAGGGCTGCCTGAATCCCCGTACCCTTTCTTTTCAGGCAAGTCCGACGCGTGTTGGTCGTTGTTCCCCTAGCTACCCTAGGTACGCTCAAAATCGGGATTTCCCCGAAGGTTAGTTTACAAAAAAAGACGCTTGAAAGGCGTATTGTCACCGGTTCGCTAGCGGACGGGTAGCTGTGCGTGTGTTTCAAGTTAAGTCAACCGAGAGCTTGTCAGTTATCACTACGATCCCGTTTCAAATCGTAAGAGTAACTGGCGAGTAACATAACAAGATAAGAAAACAAGAGGAGTTTGATATGGTGCCAAGTAATGTCAGCCCCCGACAGGGAGGAGTCTGTTCACAAGCAGCGCAATCATCAGGTAGCT
>JAYSVR010000565.1:0-10530 GCA_043718445.1 Acidobacteriota bacterium
GTGAATGACGCAAGCTCGGCAGCTTGCGCTACGGTATTGTGCTAACGCGAAGGGCTGGTAATATACGGCAGCGGTCGTGACACGACAAATTTCAAAGCAAAACTATTCTCAATGATCCCTGAATGATTGAAGACGCAATCTCCCACTACCACGCGTTGCTCACCCAACCGATGCTCGACGATGCTCAGGCGAAACTCGCTGCGGGCATCGAACGACACAACCTGAAATTCGGCACACGCCCGATTTGCAACGTGCTGCGTCCGCTGTTTGTGAGTGCGCGGCAATACGAATACATCAAACGCGAATCGGGGCTGGTGCTTTCCGCCATCGAAAAACTCGGTCACCACTTGCTGACAAACGATGCGTTGCGGGCTGAACTCGACCTGACGCCGCTCGAAGAACAAGCCATCCAAATCGAACCCGGTTTCCCCGCGCCTGACGTGAGCGGAAGGCTCGATGCGTTTTTGAATTCGCACGATGATTTCAGCTTTGTCGAATACAACGCCGACTCGCCCGGCGGGTTGCTGTATGGCGATGTGCTGGGCGACCTCTTTGCCGAGATGAATATCGTGCAAGCATTCCAGCGCCGCTTTCCGTTGCGCCGCATCGCCATTCGCCCGCAACTGTTGCGGCAGATGATTTTGAACTATCAGCTTTTCGGCTGGTATGAACACCCGCGCATCGCTATCGTCGATTGGGAAGGCGCGGCGACCCACGCTGAATTTGAACTGGCGCGACAGTATTTCGAAGAGAAAGGTTATTCGACGATCATCGCCGACCCGCGCCAGTTGGAATATCGCGGCGGTTGGTTGCGCGTCGGCGATTTCAAAATCTCGCTGGTCTATAAGCGCGTGCTGGTCAGCGAATTGCTCGAACGCGAAGGGCTGCAAACGCCGTTGATTCGCGCAATGCGCGACCGCGCCGTATGCGTGATGAATTCGTTGCGCGTGCAGCTGCTGACGAAAAAAATGATCTTCGCTTTGCTGGACGATCCCGTGAACGACCGGCTTTTTACGGTCGAAGAAATCAGCGCGTTGCGTCGCCACATTCCGTGGACACGCAAATTGCGCGACGGCAAGACGACTTATTGCGGGCGCAAAATCGAACTGCTCGAACACCTCGGCGCGAACCGCGAACGCATGGTGTTGAAACCCAACAGCGAATACGGCGGGCGCGGCGTAGTGTTGGGTTGGGAATGTTCTGACAGCGAATGGCATCAGGCTGTGCGCGACGCCTTGCACGCTTCTTACGTCGTGCAAGAGCGCGTAGAAGTCTTACGCCAAACCTTTCCCGTCATTAGCGGCGACGAAGTGCTGGCTGAAGATCGCTATGTTGATTTCGATCCTTACACCTGGAGCGGCGAACACATCGAAGGCGCAGGCGTGCGGCTTTCTTCTGATGCGTTGTTGAATGTTTCGGCGGGCGGCGGATCGGCGACACCGATGATGGTGATCGAACGTGACCTGCACTCGCGTTGGTGAGGCGTGCGCGAACGAATGGCTTGCTTTACACTCACGCGCGCGGAAAAAATTCACGAGCCGTCTCCCCAACCTCAACGGCTTCCCCGTAACCCCATGGGTTTTACTGGTAGGACAGGTTCTTAACCTGTCCGCCTCGTATAACCCAAAAGGCGGACAGGTTAAGAACCTGCCCTACCGATCTATTGAGGAGTTTTATGAAACTAAAGAACCTTGCTTTGCTTTTGCTCGCGCTGTGCGTTTTCGCGCCCGCGTCTTTTGCCATTCCAGCAGCATCATTTCGCATTCGCGCCGACATTGATTTCGACTTTTATGTCGGCAGCAAGCGCCTGCCCAAAGGCGAATACAACATCGAATCGGTCAATGACAGCGGCTTGATTCGCGTCACCAACGTCAAGTCGGGCAAGTCGGTCAACGTGCTGACGATACGCGGCAAGCTGACGAATAAGCCCAAATCCAAACTGGGCTTCCGTCGCTATGGCGAGCAATACTTCTTGCGCAAAATTTGGGACGGACAAAACGACATTCTCGAACTCGACCGTTCTAAGGCCGAAAAGAAAGCCGCCAAAGCTCTTAAGGGCAATGAGAGCGACGAAGGCGATGAAGTAGATAAAGGCTAACGACAGGGCTAACAAAAGACCCAAACCATTTTCGCCACGAATTTCACGAATCAACACAAAGAAAACCAACCAGTATTTTTGTGCCAATTCGTGAAAATTCGTGGCGAAAAAATTGAGATGCCATGCAAATCACGTTACGCAAAATCAGTTCGATCAACATTCTCAGCCTCAGTGGCGAACTCAGCGCCCAGCGCCAACCCGAAGTCTTGTCAGAACAGGTTAAGGCCTTGCTCGAACAAGGCGAACGCTTGCTGCTCATCAACCTGAAAGATTGCACGCGCATTGACAGCATGGGCTTGGGCGAAATCGTCAAGGCTTATACGCTGACTGAGAAAGCACGCGGCGTACTCAAGCTGACCGAGGTTCCGTTGCGCTTGCGCGGCTTGATCGTCGCCGCCAACTTGACCGAAGTGCTAGAGATTTATGACACCGAACGCGAAGCCATCAACAGCTTCGGCAATTAACCAACTATTCAATGTCACGACTGATTACGTTCACTCTTTTGCTCATCGCTTGCGCTTCGCTTTGTCTGGCGCAGCATTCAGAAAAGCCACTGGCAGAAAAGCCACTGGCAGAAAAGCCTCTGGCCGAAAAGCCCGCACCCGAAAAGCCGAAAGAAGAAGAAACCAAACCCGCCGAAGCCAACAAGCGCGTCGAACTTAATATGCTCGGCAAAACCGACTCAGCCAGTGGCGAAAGCCGCCGCAACGAAAACGTGCAATTCAATCTCGTAGACAACGGCGCGCTCAAAGAATTGAACGTTCGTCTCGGCACGACGGCGACGCTGGTCAGCGAATTCAATCCCGCGAGCAATTACTTCGGCGCTGAATTCGGCAACAGCCCGCGTTCGGCGATTTCGCTCTCTGCTGCTTTGCGCGCGGGCTGGCACGGACAATTACAAGCCAGCCATTTGAACAGCCTCTTCACCGCGCGTTCGTTCTTTCAGGTTGGCTCGGTCAAACCCGCGCGCGAGAACGATTTCGGATTCAACACCGTCTTTGCTTTGAACCAGCGCACCAAATTTTTTATCGAAAGCAGCCAGCAAAAGATTCGCGGTTCGGTCAACGGCAACGTACTCGTACCCAAATCCGATGAACGTACGCCATTGGTGACTGACCCTGCGACGCGCGCGCTGGTAGCCAAATTTCTCGCGGCTTATCCAGTAGAATTACCTAACCGCACTGACATCAACATTCGCGCGCTGAACACCAACACGCCGCAATCTATCAACGGCAATCAGGCGAACTTGCGGCTCGATCACAAGCTGACGACCAAAGATTCACTCGCGCTGCAATACCAGTTCACCGCGCAAAACGTAGACGCTTTTCAATTCGTCAAGGGGCAGAATCCGAACACCGATACCAAATCGCATACGGCGCGCATCGGTTGGACGCGCAGTTGGAACGCCAAAACCGTTAGCAATGTTTTGCTGGCCTATGAGCGCGTGAGTTCGTTGCTCGAACCTGAACAGAACGCCGTCGGCCCATTTGTTTTAATTGCCGGACTCACCGGACTCGGCCCCGACGGAACCATCCCGATTGATCGCATACAAAACCAAATTCGCACGGCTGGGCAACTCACGCGGACGGAAGGCAAACACAACCTGACCGCAGGCGCGACGCTGTTGCGCCGTCAGATCAACAGCAGCGAAACCGATGTGCATCGCGGCTTCTTTTCGTTCAATAACGATTTCGGCAACGACGCGATCAAGAACTTTCGGTCGGGATTGCCTTCGCAACACATACGATCAATCGGCAATATTCATAGGCGTTTCAGGCAATGGGAAGGGCAGTTTTATTTCGGCGACAAGTGGCAAACGACGCAGCGCCTGACACTGCAATTCGGCGCGCGCTGGCAACCGACGACCAAGCCCGTCGAAGTGGATAAACTCAACATCGTCCCGTTCGACAGCGACTTGAATAACGTAGCGCCTACGTTCGGCCTCGCCTATCGCCTGCCGCGCAAGCTCGGCGTAATTCGCAGCGCCGCCGCGACGCATTTCGGCGAAATCTTTTTTGTCAGCTATCAGCAAATGCGCTTCAGTCCGCCGCTCAACAATAAAGTCGTAGTCGTCGCGCCGCAAAGTTTGCTCAATCCTTTTCAAGGCGAAATCGGCAAGCCTACGGTTTACGCGCTCGACCCCGAACTGGCGACACCTTACAGCTATCAATACAACCTGAGTTGGGAACCTGAGTGGAACAAGAAAGCCCGCTTGCAAATTGGTTACGTCGGCAGCCGTTCTCACAAGTTGCTGGTTTTGTGGTATCTCAACCGCGCTCATCCCGTCACAGGCATTGAGCAAATCACTCGCACCATTCCCGCGCGCCGCACCAATCAGGACATCGCCGATTACAGGCTGACGGTGAACGGTTCGCGCGGCTATTTCGACGCGGCGCGCGTCTCGCTCATCTTGCCCAACTGGCACGGCTTCACGATGGACGCGGCTTATTGGTTCAGCAAAGCGATTGATCTGGGCGCGAGTTATACCAACACGGCCAACGAAAACGATTCGCGCAAATCGCGCAGCCAATACGAATTTCAAACGCACCGCGATATGAAAGGCGTCAGCGATTTCGATCAAACCCATGCGTTCTTGTGGCGCGCGAGTTACGCCGTCAAAGCGCCTAAGTTCATGCGCACATTTTCGGCTGTTGCCAACGGCTGGAATCTTTCTTCGGTCGTACTCATCAAGACCGGCATTCCGTTCAACCTTTCGACCGGCTCCGACGGCCCCTTCTTTGGCAACGTAGACGGCAACGGCGGCGACCGTCCCATCCTGCTCGACCCTTCGATCTTGGGACGTACGATTGCGAACCCCGATACGTCGCGCCAACTGCTGCCGCGCACGGCGTTTCGCTTCATTCAACCGTCAGAGATTGCTGCGTTGAATGAAAGCGGCTCGCTCGGTCGCAACGTCTTCCGCAAAGGCCCGATTCGCAACGTCAACGCCCAACTCACGCGCACGTGGAACTTTCAGCACGACACGCGCCTGACGTTCCGCGCCGAGTCAAATAATTTCTTCAATACGCCGCAATTCGCCGAACCGGGCTTTGAATTGGCGAACCCGAATTTCGGCGCGATTACGAATACGTTGAATGAAGGGCGTACGTTTAAGTTTGCGTTGCAGGTGGGGTGGTGACGGGCTGGGTATCTTTATTTTGGGAGAGGCGTGCTGCGCTGAGCTATTCCCTCTTGCAAAGGGAATCAGGCTAACTACAGTGCGTGCCATCCTATGGTAGCCCTTTCAGTCTAATCGCTAAGTACAGGGCAAAACTTGAAGCATTTTCTGCCAGGTGTTGACGTTGAAGCTGCCGAAAGTGGCAATCGCGCTGCGTAGCTCATCAAACCTGATACGAAATAAGGACACAGGTGCGCGTCCGTGTTTCTTGAGTTTGAGTGGTTTTTGTTGGTGCTGCCATTCCCCGAGTTGGTGGCACACACAGAAGGTCAGTGCCAGCAGCGCGAGTAAGCGTTCCAAACGTGCCGGGTCAGTGATGTGCGTTTGCTCCAAACAGAAGCCGCGCGTTTTCAAAGCGGCGAACAGGGTCTCGATGCCCCAGCGTTTGCCGTATTGCTCAACCGCATCGGCAGTCGGTGTCGGGGAAACTAAAATCAGGTACTCGCCGCCGCTCAAATAACAACTACTGAAATACCATTCGTCGCCCCACATGCGCCGCGCTTGCGGCAGTACGATGACTTGATTGACGCGCCCGCGAAAGAGCTTGAAGATCAATACGAATTGACCACGTGCATTCGTCACTTGAAAGTTATTGCGCACGCGCAACTGAAATGGGATTTGTTTTTCGCGCAACCATTGTAACCACGCTTTTCCTACGAATTCGCGGTCGGCGACGAGATTCCCGAGACGCTCTTTGCCAAAGAACTGAAGGAAAATTTCCAGAATGGCGATGCGTTCTTCCGTACTGGAATTGCCCGCTTTTTCCAGCGCAAACCAGACGATCGGATAAGCTACGCCCTGGTAAACGATGCCTAACACCAGCAGGTTGATGTCAAGCGCGCCGAGCTTCCAGTTGGTACGATCTAACGACAACGTCCACGGCTTGGTGAGTCCCAGCATTTTTACCACCCACTCCGAAATGTCCTGGAGCGGCAACTCGAAGCCACGGAAAAACCGTTGCAACCGTTTGTACTTCGAAGCAGTTTTAGCTTTGCCGGCAAAGACGCTGGCGATTTCGGTCAAATTCACCGTCTTGACAGTGATGAGGGCGAGCATAAAAGCGGCTACGAACTTGACGCGCGCCTTGTGCCACGGTAAGTGTGCCGTGAGCTTTTGCTCCAACGAGCGAATGTCTTGCATCGTGCGATTATTCCTTTTGTTTGGTCACATAGGGCTTAATCGCACGGTGCGCTAATTTATCAATTCATTACACTTATCTCGGTTTTGTCCCGTACAGAGCAGAACTGGTTATTTTCGCCACGTTGCGCAAACAACTAGAGCAATAATAGATGTTATTCGGTTTAGGTGAGACGAAGTTATTTGTCAGGTTTATGCGCCGGAGGCGCGTTGGACATTAGCCGGTGGTGAAGCTAGAGCGGAACCACCGGAATCAATTCGTAACACGCACCGCGCTCCGGCAGGAGCGCAGGGCGCGGACGATATTCATACGCGCAGTTTTGGCCTGCGTCCCTTCAGGACGCGGATGCCACGGCTTACGTTTCCGGTGGTTTCGCCCCAGGCTTCACCACCGGCTAATATCCGCCGTGCCTCCGGCACAAAGACCTGCCAATAGATTCGATAAACCCAGCCGCACGTAGCATCAAATAATAAATACCGAATGGAGCGACAGGTTCTCAGTATATTGCTGGCGTTAGGCGTGATGCTCATCTCGCTGGAGATGATGTCTGTCTTTTATTGGGAGCATTCTCTTTGCCTTTCAATTCTCATCGGCCTTTCTTGTTACCCCGTCTTTCGCGGACATTTTGCCGACGGAAAAATTGATGTCTTCGAGCCGATTTATTTATTCATTTCGCTTTACGGTTTCTTTTTTATCGTTCGCCCAATTTATTTGCTGACTACGAAATCCACTACGACCTTATTAGGCGTCTTTCTTGATCGTCGCACTTTAACGCTGGCGCTGTTAGCCAGCGCGTTAGGTTTGCTGGCCTTTGAGATTGGCTATTACTGGGCGCGTCATCGAACTTTTGCGCCTTCCACCGTTTTTAATCAACCCTTCGAGCCTCAGCGCATTCGCTTGATTGCCTGGGTATTTATTGCCGTGGGTGTGGTGGCTTATCTCTACGTCATTTTTGTGCTGGGTGGCGGGTGGGACGCTACGTTCAATACCGAACGCACAGCGCGTTATTACATTTCTGCCAAAAACCCTTACGTCGCCAATCTGACGATGTTGGTGGGAGCGGGAATGATAGCTCTCTCTTTTCTAGTCATTCGCGGCGAGAAGAACAAGTTTCAGTGGTATCTGTTTTTTGCGTTGGTCTTGGGTTACGGCGCTTTGGAAATTACCTATTCAGGTAGCCGTCGCTTTTTAATCAACTTGCTGTTTGCCGTGTTGCTGCAACGCCACTACCTGCGTAAGCGATTTAATATCCGCGGTACCTTGCCCATGATTGCCATGCTGCTGATTTTCTCGGCGTCGTGGTTGTATATTCGCTCGACCATGCACGAAGGAGCCGATGCCGTCCGCGACCGGCTGGCTTTGGTGCAAGTAGACCAAGTGATTGACGATATGAATACGCAGGGAGATAACGTGATTTTCGATTATCTCGTAGCGATTATTAACTCAGTTCCTCACACCTATGATTACAATTATGGCAAAGGCTTGTTACGGTTTCTTTATTTTCCGATTCCGCGCCAGTTGTGGGTTGACAAGCCTGAGAATATCAATCGCCAGATGACCCAGCGTTACGATCCGCTGGCTTATCTTAACGGCGCGAGTGCCGGCACTTCGTTAGTGGGCGAATGGTTTTTGGAATTCGGCTGGATGGGCATCGTGCCGGGGGCTTTGTTGTTAGGCTTTTTGCTTGGCACGAGTTATCGCTGGGTGTTGCTTAACGTGAAAACCCAAACGGCGGTGTTGCTTTATTCCTGCGGGCTTTTTGCTTTTATCGCGGCGCTCGTGCGGGGCGGTTTATTCGGCGCGGCAACAGAACTGGCGCAATTAACCTTACCTATTTTATTGATGCTGAAATTTGCCCGACCCAAACGGGTGATGGCGCAACCCTGGCAATCGCCTTATTGGACGGCAGCACAACCACCTCAACAATTGCCTTACTCTTACTCACGTGACTGAAGCCTCTACCACTTTCGACTCCAACTACAATTCAAAAGCGGTTGAGCGTATTCCTGAGTTAGACGGTTTGCGCGGGCTAGCCGTCTTGATGGTGATGGCGTATCACGCCTTTGCCTATGAAATGGTGCGCGAGCAATGGGAAGGCTTCGCGCGAGTTTTGGTTTCGGTAACTAATTTGGGCTGGCTGGGCGTAGATTTGTTTTTTGTCCTCTCCGGTTTTTTGATTACCGGTGTATTGCTGCGAACTCGTCAGGACGCGCAGTATCTGAGTAATTTTTATTGGCGGCGGGCGCTGCGCATCTTGCCGCTTTATTTTCTCGTATTGCTGGTTATCGGCCTTTGTTATGCCAACGCAGGGCAGTTTGTTTTATTGAGCACGTTTTTTCTTGCCAACCTGGTTTCGTTATTCGGCGTGCCTTTGGTTTATGGGCCGCTTTGGTCGCTCGCCGTCGAAGAACATTTTTATTTATTTTGGCCGTGGGTAGTGCGTGCTGTGACGCCCCGGCGATTAACTTGGTTAGCTGCCGGAATTGCATTCTTTCAGCCACTGGTTCGCGGCCTGGGGTTTATCGCAAAAACTGATATTTATTATTTCACGTGGTTTCGGCTCGACGGCTTGGCTTGGGGAGCTTGGCTGGCCTGTTTATTTTTTCTGTCAGACCAGCCAAAACAAGTTGGGCGAAACGTCGCAAGGTGGGCGTGGGGGTTGGCGGTGTTCCTTTCTCTCGGTGCAATTCCTTTTGGCTTGTTAAGCCGCCAAAGACTAATAGGTGCGATGTTACTTTTTAGCGTAGCGCAGTTGTTTTTTTTAGGCTTGCTGGCAGCGGCTTTAGCCGGACAGGGAACCGTCGCCACTGGTATCTTGCGCATAACCTGGCTGCGCCAGTGCGGCGTGTGGAGTTATTGCCTTTACCTGATTCACCTGATGCTGTTGCAGGCATTCGATTGGGCGTCGCTGCAAAATGGCTGGGGCGCGAGGTCAGTGAGTTACTATTTTTTACGCGCAAGCGTCGCGCTGCCTATCGCATTTTTTATAGCGCACTTTTCTTTTCAGTACTTCGAGTCGCCGATTTTGCAGTGGTCACATTCCGCACCGGATAAAGATGAATAAGAGCGAGTCAAAACTGGATACGCCGGTTGCGGTAATTGTTTTCAATCGCCCGCACGTGACTCGCCGTGTGTTTGAAGTCTTGCGACAGGTTAAACCCGCTACGCTTTTCGTGATTGCCGATGGCCCGCGAGCGAATAGGCCGGAAGACGCGGCGTTATGTGAAGCTACGCGAGCTATTTTTGAAAAGGTTGATTGGGAATGCCAGGTTATTCGTAATTACGCCACTCAGAATTTAGGTTGCGGACGGCGTCCGGCTTCGGGGATTAGCTGGGTTTTTGAACAAGTTCCTGAAGCTATTATTCTCGAAGACGATTGCCTGCCGCATCCTGCCTTCTTTCGCTATTGCGCGGAGTTACTGGCTTATTACCGCGAAGACGAACGCATCGCGCATATCGGCGGAACGTGCTTTTATCCTGAAATAAATCCAACTTCAGCCAGTTATCGGTTTTCGAGGTATCCGCTTTGTTGGGGGTGGGCTTCGTGGCGTAGATCGTGGCGGCACTTCGATGCTGAGTTACAGGATTTGACTACGACGTCAGCGAGCGGGGAACTGGATGAAGTATTAAGTTACTGGCTTGAGACAGAGGCGGCGCGAGGTTTTTGGCGGGAACGGTTCGCCGCCGTGCAAGCCACTGAAAAATCTCACGTCTGGGATTACCAATGGATTCTAGCTTGTTGGCGGCAACGCGCTTTGAGCATTTATCCGAATGTGAATTTAGTTAGTAACATCGGGTTTGGCGATGACGCGACGCATACGCTGTCGGCGAAAGCTACGTTGCAACCGGTGTTTGATCGTTTTGGGTTGTCGGCAGAGGGCGCGACGAGCCGCTGGCTCGCAGCAGCTTATGGTCAGTTGTTTCCTTTTAGCTTTGGCAATTTAGAAACTTCGCCGATGGATTTTCCGCTTCGTCATCCAACGGTAGTAGAGAGGTATGTTGCAGCGGATGCGATGTAGCAACGAAGAAATTACCAAGGTGGTTTGAGAGGCACGATAAAACGTAGCTTGAAGCGGCGTTTGCTTTAGGCCGATTCATCGGCCTTTCCCGCAGGGC
>JAYSVR010000566.1:0-10528 GCA_043718445.1 Acidobacteriota bacterium
CGCATAAACGGTTTGATGAACGTCGTCTTGTGCATGTCGGGATTCACGTAAGTCAAAAAGTCGTGGCCCCAACGTATGAACTTGTTGTCGCTCACCGCCATGTCGTGCATTGGCGGATATTCGATCTCGAAATCGGCGTTGCCCATTGAACTGCGTACGTGCGTGATCGAATGACATGAAGTGCAACCCAAACCGTTTTGCGCTTCAGGCGTATTGATTTGTTCTTTGATCGGCTTATCGAAACGACCGTTGAAAAATACGGCGTGATCGTGACAGCCCGCGCACCACTTTGACGGTTGCGTGCCGACTACGTCCTGCATGTATTCGATAGACTTGCGATACCACTGATTGTTGAACGAAGAGAAATGATGCGCCGAGGAATTCCACTGATCGTAAATCTCTTTGTGGCAGCGCGCGCAATCCTGCGAAGTCATAAAGAAGTTCGCCGGAATGATGCCGTTCACATTGGTGTTCGCCGACGAAGGCCAGAACGGACTTTTCGGCCCTGCGCCTTCGCCTTCCATCGTGAGCGGCGGATTGAGCGGATTCGAGAAGTTATCGCGGTTCGCGTTTTGTTTGGTGGCGTAAGCTCCGGCGAGCAACGGCAAGGCGATGGCTGCGACGGCGGCCAATCCGCCGAGTCGCGCGTATCGTTTCTGTCCGGTCGCCATCGCGTAACGCAACGCCGCGAAGGCCAATGCGGCTACGCCAATCACGCCCGTGACGACGTGCGCAGTCATCGCCCAATGCAACGGCTTGCGCGCCGTCATAAAAGGCTGAATCGCTCCGTAACTCAAAATCGTCACGCCGAACGCGGCGCTCGTCAGCAGAATGGCTGCGGCGGCACGCATCGCCAGTTTCATCTCGCGCCACGATTTTTTGACGTAACGCACAAACAGCAACAACAGCAATAAACCCAAGCCGAAATGCAATCCGAGATTGAGAATATAAAAAGCCGTCGGCGCGTTGAAGGCCGCGAGGTAAGAGCTATTCGCCAGCAGCAGCAAAAAGCCGCCGAGCAAAAACTTTTGAGACGAAGGCAGTTTCATATAAAGGCTCCACCGAAGCCGTGGGACAGCATCGGCACGAAAACAATGAATTTAATGATTTGGCTGGAATGTAGCCGACCAATCTCACACTGACAACCAACTTTCGATTGAGTTCGATTGAGGTGGCGATGGAGAAAAGTGTCGTCCTGGACAGGCTATTAATAAGAAAAACTTCTTGCAGTCGTTTCGCCGGATGGCGTAAGTTGCGCGCGCTTTCACGGCATCCCGCCGCTCTTTCCTTCAGGCTCTCTCACTTCCCACCGACATCTCACACGCCTTTTAAGATGCCCGCCAAAACTTCAGAGCCTGCCACTCAAGACAATAACGTCGTGCCGACTGATGTGTAACCCCCTGTTTCACGCCTGCCGCACGCCCACCGCAATTACATTGAAAGGACTGTTATGAAATTACGATTTGCCCGTTTGACGGCCAGCACGTGCTGCCTGCTGTTGAGTCTCTTATTGAGCCTCTTGTTGAGTTTGACAAGCCTCGCGCCCAACGCACTGGCGCAAAGCAGCGTAGAAGATAATCTCGCCTTGCGTTGGAACAGCGTGGCGCTGCAAGCCGTACGCAACACGCGCCTGGGGCCGCCGATGACGGCGCGGGCGTTGGCGATTACGCATACGGCAATGTTCGATGCGTGGGCGGCTTACGATGACGTCGCCGTTGGTACGCGCCTCGGCTCAACATTACGCCGTCCCACCGAAGAGCGCACCGACGAAAACAAAAAGCAGGCCGTGAGTTTTGCCGCTTATCGCGCGCTGATTGATTTATTCCCTACGCAAAAGAATTTGTTCGATGCACTGATGACGGAGTTGGGTTACGACATTGCCGACGTGAGCGTTGACCCTGCCACCGCCGCTGGCTTGGGCAATGCCGCCGTCGCCGCCGTGTTGGAATTCCGCCATAAAGACGGCTCGAATCAACTCGGCGATCTCGCGCCGGGGGCCTATGCCGATTACACGAACTATCAGCCGGTCAATACGGCTGATGTGATGAATGACCCGAACCGCTGGCAGCCGGTGCGTTTGCCCAACGGTACGGTGCAAAAGTTCCTCGTGCCGCAATGGGGCCGCGTGCTTCCGTTTGCGTTGAGCTCTGGTTCAGAGATTCAGCCCGAACGCGCGCCCGCACTGATTCAGCATACAAATTTCGGTTGGGCTTATCGCCGTCAGGCGCTTCAGGTGCTGGCGATCAGCGGCAATCTGGGCGACCGCGAAAAAGCGATTTCAGAATACTGGGCGGACGGCCCCGGCTCTGAGACGCCGCCCGGTCACTGGTGCGTACTGGCGCGCGAAGTTTCGCTGCGCGACGGACACTCGCTCGATCACGACGTAAAAATGTTTTTCGCGCTCACCAACGGTTTGATGGATGCGAGCATTGCGGTGTGGGATTGCAAGCGTGCTTCTGATTACATCCGCCCAATTTCGGCGATTCGCTTTTTGTTCAAGGACGTACGCGTATATGCGTGGGGCGGGCCGGGCAAAGGTCGCCAGTTGATTACGGGTGAACGGTGGCAGCCTTATCAAGCCTTGAATTTCGTCACGCCGCCCTTTGCCGAATACGTTTCAGGCCATAGCACGTTCAGCTCGACCAGCGCCGAAATTCTGCGGCTTTATAAGGGCAACGATGATTTCAATAGCAGCTTCACGTTCAAAGGGGGTTCGTCCCTGATTGAACCTGGCGTGACGCCCGCAGAAGATGTTTCGCTGCGTTGGGCGACCTTCACCGAAGCGGCAGAAGAAGCCGGTATCTCGCGGCTTTATGGCGGCATTCATTTCGCCGACGCCAACGTCGAGGGCTTGAAGATGGGGCGCAAGATTGGCGCTAAAGTTTGGGCCAAAGCGCAAAGCTATTTCGACGGTACGGCGCAATAGCGCGACCGAGCCAAGGGGAGCCATCTGAGTTATGGAAGGTATGGGATCGCGCGATTTCATTCTTGCCAAACTCTTATGGCTCCCGCCACTTTTTTAAGCCTTTCAGTCTCAGCCAAACGCACGATTTCAAATCAGAACTGGCAGCACTGACATTTCACTTTCGGCCTTTGCCACATCCGTTAGACCTGTGCCAAACTGCGCGCGTTGGGATAGTTCACAAGCAATCGAAAGCTTCTCTCCCACTAACTGCTTTCAAAACAAATAATCTAATCATTATCGGCGCAACATCACAGCGACCGATTTCTCGTTAAGCGGCTAAGCTGGATCGCATCTTTATCGCAGTCGTCCGTCAGGGCTTTGGCAATATCCCCTTGTCGTCATGAATTGTCAGAGGCCGGTCGGATGGTACCCATTAATCCCGAATCACGGCTTAAACGAAGCCAGACTGAGGAACTACAACCATGCAAACCTTTGTTAAATACGTCTCAATCAAAACCCTCAAACAACTTTTAGTAACTTCTTTTCTAGTGGGAATAGCCTTTTATTGCTGGCGCGGTTCGGCTGCCGACGCGCGCACTTCAGGCACCTCCTTTGGCCAACGCACCAACGCTCCGGCATTCGGTGCCACGGCAGCCGAGACCAACTGCACGGGCTGTCACAACCCGGCTACTTCAGGCCCGGTCAATTCACCGGGCGGACTTTTCACGATCAGTACGCCGGCTGACACTTACGCCCCCGGAACCGACATCACCGTCACGGTGAGGCTCGCACGCAACGGCGTCAGCAAGTTCGGTTTTCAGTTGCAAGCCCTGGACGACAACGGTCAAAAAGCCGGAGAAATTACGGCGACTGATGCGACCCGCACCCAAGTGCAAACGCTCAACACGCGGCAATACATTTCGCACAACGGAGCGGCTGGAACGACCACGAATACGCCGGGCGACACCAACTGGACGTTCAAATGGACGCCGCCCGCCACAGCAGTCGGGCGCATCGTTTTTTACGCTGCGGGCAATGCCACGAACAGCAGCAGCAGCAACGCAGGCGATTTCGTTTACACCACGACCAAAGCACTTTATGCGCCGGGTTTCACGCCCGGTGCGATAGCGGCGGTGTCGGCGGCGAGCTATGCACCGATTGCCGCGAGCGAATCCATCATGGCTTTGTTCGGCGCGAACCTCGCCCCAGCGACATTAGCGGCCACGGCCATCCCATTGCCGACCACGTTGGGCGGCGTGCGCGTAGTCGTTCACGACCTGACCACGCACATCGAACGCGATGCGCCGCTGTTTTATGTGTCAGCCGGTCAGATCAACTTTCAGATTCCGATGGGTGTGACGAATGGGATGGCGCGCATCAACGTCTTGCGCGACAACACTGCCATCGGCAGTAACGACATCACCGTGACGACGACCGCTGCGGGGTTGTTCACCTTCAACGCCGACAGTTCTGGCGTACCCGCAGGCTTCGCGGCACGCTTCCGGGGCGATGCGACCTTGCCGAGTACTGAGATCGCGCAATTCGTCAGCAATCGTTGGGAACCGCTGCCGATCAATCTGGGCGCGGCGGATGAGCGCGTCTTCCTGATCGCTTACGGCACGGGTTTCAGAGGACGTATGACCGCCACGGCAACCATTGGCGGAACCTCTGCTGACGTAATGACCGCCGCCCAAGGGCAACTCGTCGGCCTTGATCAAGCCAACATCCTCATTCCGCGCAGCCTCATCGGGCGCGGTTTAGTAGATGTGATTTTGACCATTGACGGCAAAGCGACGAACACAGTTCGGATCAACGTCCAATAATAGACATTCATAACGGCGCGAGGGAGCTAGTCTGACACCAAGACACGCTCCCTCGCATTTCATCATCAATCCCCTGGGAGACTTGAATTATTTATGCACGTCAAGATTCTAAAACTAGCGTTCGTGGCCTTAGCGGCAATAACGGTATTCTTTTACGGCACGCGGCAGCAGTCAGTACACGCCAACTCAGGCGGGCCGCCTGCTTCACGCACCGGAGCGCCGGGCGAATTGACATGCGCCATCTCAGGCTGCCACGACACGTTTGCAATTAACACCGGTGGCGGTTCCGTGGCGATCACAGGCTTGCCGGATAATTACACGCCCGGACAGGATTACACCTTAACCGTCACGGTGACCCTTGCCGGGCGTACGCGCTTCGGCTTTCAAGCGACTGTTCTTGACGCTCAAGGCCGCGCGGCAGGTACGCTCACCGCGACAGATAGCAGAACCTTCCTGCAAACACGCGAGGTAAGTGCTGGCAACCCACGGCGTTACGTTAATCAGGGCGTCTCTGGATTCGCAGTGTCCAGTTGGTCGTTTCGCTGGACGGCTCCCACTACGGCTCCAGCTACGGCGGGCGGTCTCATTACGGTTTATGCCGCTGGCAATGCCGCAAATGGCGACCGCGATACCACCGGCGATAACATTTACACCACCTCCAAAGCGTCTCAACCGATGACGGCTCCGGCGGCGGTGGCGACGGTTTCGGCGGCCAACTACGCGGCGAATGCCATCCTTTCGCCCAACAGCATTGCAGCGCTGTTCGGCAACAATCTCGCCACGGCGACGACGGTGGGTACCACGAATCCGCCTGCTACCACACTGGGCGGCGTAACCGTCAAGGTACGCGATTCTGCTGGTATGGAGCGCGACGCGCCGCTGTTTTTCGTCTCTCCGTCACAAATCAATCTGGTGATTCCCGTCGGCACAATGAACGGCGCAGCGACGATCACCGTGATGAGCGGAACGACCACTATCGGTCAAGGCCCGGCGACGATTGATACGCTCGCCCCCGGACTTTTCTCTGCCGCTGGCTCAGGCGCAGGCGTAGCAGCAGCGCAAGTGTTGCGCGTCAAAACCGACGGCACATTGATTTATGAATCGGTTGCGAGCTTTAACAGCGCGACCAACGCTTTTGTGCCGGTTCCTATCGCGTTCGGCACGACGGGCGATCAATTGTTTCTGGTAGCTTACGGCACGGCGTTTCGCACCAATCCCGGTGTGAGTTCGGCGTCTGCCACCATTGGCGGCGATGCGGCTGAAGTGCTTTACGCCGGTTCGCAAAACGAACTCGCAGGACTCGATCAGGCCAACATACGCTTGCTGCCCGCGCTGGCAGGACGCGGTACGGTCAATGTGGCACTTACCATTGCGGGCAAGGCGGCCAATGTAGTAACAATCACTATGCAGTAGGCAGCCTTCACCCTTTCACATCACCCAAGCAGTAACCAACCTCCCGTGCCGACGAGATGAGCGTCGGCACGGGATTCATAACGCGCATAACTCACCACCTAACCACAGGGAAAAAAATTCCCCCTCTCTGAAAGAAGGTAACGATATGCAGAAATCCCACGCTTCGGGTTTATTCGCAGCCGCTTTATGCCTGCTGCTGTTGGCGGCTTCGGCACAAGCTGAGACGCTTTATGCACTCGTGCGGCTGAGTCCGACGAACGAAGTCCCGCCCATTACTACGCTGGATGCGACGGGCGGAATGCTGGTCACCATTGACGTGACTCGCAACAGCGTCGGCGTGATCACCGCCGCCCGCATGAATTTCATCGGCACAGCGGCTTTTCCCGGTGCGGTCACTATCACCGGCTTACACATTCACGAAGGCGACAGCCGCACCAACGGCCCGGTGCGTTTCGACACGGGTCTTACCGGGGCGGCTCCGCTGATGCTCGCCACCGGTTCAGGCATCATCAACCGCGACGTAGCGACCGTGAACCTGGACGCGCTCGGACGTTTAATCGCCAACCCGGCGGGCTGGTATGTCAACCTGCACACGTCGGTTAATCCCGGCGGAGCGATTCGCGCGCAACTCACGCGGCTGTCAGAAAATCTGGCGATGACGACAGACCTGAACGCGCTCAATGAGGTTCCGCCCCTGACCGCACTCAACGCTTTCGGCAGCGCCACGATCACTGTCAACCCGGCGCGTAATGCGACGGGCGCAGTCACCGGTGCCACGGTGAATTTCACGGTGGCTTATTACTTTCCGACGGCGATCACCGTGCGCGGCTTGCACATTCACGAAGGCCCCGCCGGAATGAACGCGGCCGTAGTCATTGACACTGGTTTGAGCGCGACCAACAACATCGTCAATCCGCTCGGACGCGGCATTTATAGCCAAACCGTAGCCCTGACGACGCCTGCCACCATCGGTCCGATGATGCGCCTGCTCGTCAATCCGGCGGGCTTTTATGTCAATCTGCACACGAACGACCATCCGGGCGGCGCGATTCGCGGACAACTCGGCGGCTCGTTCAATCCGGCTCCGATTATCGCCCAGGTGAGCGATTACAACTTGTTGAACGGCAATACGGGAGAACTCATCACTGCCGTCGCCGCCAATTTAGATCCCGGTGCCGAACCCCTGATCAACGGCGAAGCGACGCAATATACCTTCAACCCTGCGACGGGCGTAATTACGTTGCTGGTTCCGGCTAACACGTTGTTCACGCCCGGCGTCGTCGCGCTGCAAATTCGCAACGGCAACGGACTGATTTCGCAACCAGTCTTCATCGCTGTCGCGGGCAATGCTGGCTCCGCCGCCGCAGTGGTAGATGCCGCCGGTTACGGCATGACGGTCGCGCCGGAAAGCATCGCGTCGGTCTTCGGCACGAATCTGGCGACGATGACCGTCAGCAGCACCGGAGCCATTCTCGCCAACTCACTGGCGGGTACTTCGGTGTATGTCAACGGCGTCGCTGCGCCGCTGTTTTTCGTCTCGCCCGGACAAATCAACTTCCAGGTTCCCGAACGCACTGTCACCGGCCCGGCTGCTGTTGTCGTCCGCAACGCCAACGGCCTGATCGCACGCGGCGTGATGAATGTCACGGCCACCGGCGCAGGCATTTTCACCCGACTGGCAAATGGCAAAGGCGCTCCGGCAGCCCTTGTTACCACCGATGGCGGAGTGACTTTCACCTCGATGAGTAACGCCGATGGCACACCTGTCGAAATTCAAGCTGGCAACATTGCCGTCTTTTTCGGCACGGGCTTGCGCTTCCGTTCTTCCGCCGTAGTCACTGCGACAGCGGGCGGCGTCGAACTCACGCCCTCTTACGCCGGATTGCAAGGCTCGTTAATCGGCCTCGACCAGATCAACCTCACCATTCCCGAAAGCCTGCGCGGAAAGGGCGAAACCGATTTGGTGTTCAACATTGACGGCAAGGCTACGAACGCAGTTCGCATTAAAGTGAAGTAAACCGGGCAAGTTTCATCCGGTCCTGAAAGTAGCTAACAATTCATTTTCCATTTGCGATTTTCTATTTGAGATTTGTCATTGGTTTCGAATCAATCGGAGCAATGGAAAATCAAAAATAGAAAATCAAAAATGGAAAATGGAACTTGCCGTAAAGCGTAAGACAAATTGCCCACCACCTTTCCCCTGCGCCAGCGCCCCCACGCGCTGGCGCAGGCCTTCTCACGATAGCCTGACATCGGCTGTCACCTACCTGAACCAACCCCAAATTCCCTAAAGGTAAAGTTTATGTGCCGCATCAATCGGCGCTGCTTGGCGCAGTGCCTCCCCCTCTCATTCCTTTGGCTGGTAATGACTACGGTGGCGCACGCCGAAACCTTGCAAGCGACCATCCCGCTGAGTCCCGCTAACGAATTCCCGCCCGTCACCAATCTGACCGCGACCGGCAACGTACATCTCACTGTCGAACTAACCCGCGACGCTGACGGCAACCTCACCAGCGCGAAAATGAGTTTGTTGGCGACCGTCAGCTTCCCCGGCAGCGTGACGATTCAGGGCTTGCACCTGCACGAGGGCGATAACCGCCTCAACGGCCCTGTGCAATTCGACACCGGCCTTTCGGGCAGCAACGCGCTCACCTTCCCGACTGGCGAAGGCTTCTTCACCCGCGAAATCGCCAACGTCAATCTCACCGTACTGCAACGGCTGCTGGCGAATCCCGCCAGCTTTTACGTCAACCTGCATACGGCGACGCACCCCGCCGGAGCCATTCGTGGGCAACTCACCCGCTTCTCTGAAACCCTCGCCCGCACCATCGCCCTCAGCCCGGCAAACGAAGTCCCACCCGTCAACCTCAGCGCCACCGGTACGGCAACGATTACGGTCAACCCGGCACGCAACGCAAAGGGCGAGATTGTCGGCGGAACCGTGAACTTTACCGTGGCTTATGACTTTCCGGGGACAGTGACTTTTACTGGCTTACAAATTAACGAGGGGAATCCGAACGTAAATGGCATAGCTCGTATTAACAGTGGTTTGTTTCCTGCAAATTCAATAACGTCCTCATCGGGTAAGGGATTTTTTAGTCTAACAGTTCAACTTACTTCTCCAGTCGCTTCAGCTTCGACCATCGCTTCATTGACGCGGCTAATAAGTTCGCCTGTGAATTTTTATTTGAACCTTATGACACGAGCTAACCCAGGAGGAGCAATGCGCGGTCAACTAGATGGGAACTTCGTGACGCCACCTGTCATTTTGCAATCAAGCTCTTACACACTAACGGCAAGCTCAACCTCCGCGACGATCAACGTGCTGGCGGTAAACACTGATTTGGCGAGCGTGCCGCTGATTGACGGGCAGTTAGTTCCCCATAGCCTCAACCTCAACACCGGACAAATCGCGGTGCAAATTCCGGCGGACTTACGCGCCAACCCAGGCGTGTTGGCTTTACAGGTTCGTTCTGGGCCAGGCGTGCTTTCGATGCCGGTTTATCTGAATGTGCAAGCCAGTGAAACCGCCGCCGCCGTGACAGATGCCGCCGGTTACGGCCTGAGCGTCACGCCTGACAGCATTGCTTCAGTTTTCGGCACCGCGCTGGCAACCCGCACGGTGGTGAATTCGACCGCGACCTTGCCCACCACGCTGGATGGCACGACGGTTTATGTGAACGGCCTTCCGGCTCCGCTCTTTTTTGTCTCGCCCGGGCAAATCAATTTTCAGGTTCCCGCCAGCCTCGCGCCCGGCTCGGCGACAGTGGCGATACGCAATCAAACCGGCGGCGTTGCGGTCGCGCGCTTCAATCTGGTGAATATCAGTCCGGGCATTTTCACCCGGCTGGCTAACGGCAAAGGCGCTCCCGCCGCACTGGCCTCAAGCGACGGCGGACTAACCTATCCGATTCTGATGGCGAATGACGACGGCACGCCCGTCGAACTTCAGGTCGGCAACATTGCGGTATTGTTCGGCACGGGCTTTCGCTTTCTTTCGGGCCAACCCACCGCCAGCGCCGCCGGTATTGATTTCGCACCGACGTATGCGGGCGCGCAAGGACAACTGATCGGCCTCGATCAAATCAATCTGACTATTCCCGAAAGCCTGCGCGGCAAAGGCGAAACCGATTTGGTTTTCAACCTCGACGGCAAAACCACCAATGCCGTACGCATCAAGGTGCGTTAGTCCAAGGGGATAAAACAAGCCGCTGGCAAGCAGGGGTTTTCGCCCCAAAAAAGCACAGAAGACACAAAAAGAATTCTGACAATAGACATTATCGGCAAGAGAAATTAGCCACGGGGGAAGAAGGGAAAGAAGGGGGAAACCAGGCAAGTTTCATACAGCCTCGAAAGTAGCTAACAGTCATTTTCCATTTTTGATTTT
>JAYSVR010000567.1:0-10480 GCA_043718445.1 Acidobacteriota bacterium
CTTTCCCAAGACTTCGGCGATGGGCGCGCAGCGGACGGGTGAGAAAGCGGCGTCAAAGCCGCCGCACTCCACAGGCTCCGCCTTCCTGATGACCATTTCACTAACCGAACAGGAGAACTATGAAATTACGATCACTGTTACTTTCAGCGACATTGGCAGCGACATTGGCAGCGACATTGGCAGCAGCATTTGTTTTCGCGCTCGCGCCCTTGGCGACTGCGCAAGACAAGCAAGATGAGATGGAACAATCCCGCAAAGCGGCGACTGTCTTCACCGAAATCATGAACACGCCCGACAAAGCCGTCCCGCAAAAATTGCTGGATAGCGCCGAGTGCGTAGCCGTGTTCCCCAACGTCATCAAGGCGGGATTCATCGTCGGCGGACGCGGTGGACGCGGCGTCGCCAGTTGCCGCGTAGGCGACACGTGGAGCGCACCCGTTTACCTGAATCTGGGCGGCGGCAGCTTCGGTTTGCAGATTGGCGCGCAAGCAACTGACTTCGTCTTTTTGATGATGAATAAAGAAGGCGTCAATTCGTTGCTCAAGAACAAATTCACGTTAGGCGCTGACGCTTCGGTCGCTGCCGGACCCGTGGGACGCGAAGCGGGCGCTTCGACGGACATTAAGCTCGATGCGCAGATTCTTTCTTATTCGCGCAGCAAAGGCTTGTTCGCGGGACTTGAGCTGAAAGGCGTCGTTATTGACGTAGACAAAGACGACATGCGCGATGCTTACGGCGAAAACGTAATGGCGAAAGACCTCTTGCAAGACAGCAAGTTCACCGCGCCCGCTGGCATCAGGGCCTTTCCCGATACGCTGGCGAAATATTCCATGCGTCGCGCTGAAAGCACCGCGAAACAATAGAGGAACGATATGGTAGAGGACAGCAAACTTGCGACTGATGAAGCAGAGCGCCTGGCGCAATACAAAGCAGCCAAGCGTCTCGCTCGCGAAGAAGTAGAAACGGAGATGGAGCATCAGCCCGTAGTTGACCGCCAGCCTGAACGGCTGGCGCAATTCGGCGAGCAACTGCGAGAACAAGCGGTCAACGATGTGGTTGTGACGGAAAGACAAGTCGCCACCGCGCGAGTGGCGGCGCGTGGTTCACAGATACTAGACTTCGTTTTTTATCTGATTTACGGCGTCATCGGGCTGGAAATACTGTTTGACCTGTTAGGGGCGCGCAAGACGAACGGCATACGTCAGTTTGTTGATCTGTTGTCTTCACCGTTACTCGCGCCGTTCCGCAACTTGTTACCTGACCCCACCACAGGGCGTTTCCAATTTCGAGCTTCTTACTTGATGGCGTTGGTGATTTACCTCTTGCTTCATCTAACCATCAAGGCATTATTCCGACTGGTAGCTCAGCGCAGAACGACTATCTAGATCGGTTTTTAATCCTAATTTACAGGCGTATTACTGGTAGGGCAGGTTACTAACCTGCCCTTACGCCCTTAAACGTAAGCGAATTACTGGTAGGGCAGGTTACTAACCTGCCCTTACGCCCGTAAACGTATTTATAAACCGATCTAGTTTGCGCGAATTCCGCTCAAACGGATGAAAGGGAAACTGCGCTGTCAGTTTCAAGTCACCCTGAATATCGCGATCTCACCGTCTGGTAAGCACGATTGAGTTACTAACCGCCAAGGGAAAACTTGAAACAGGGAGAGATCAATTATGCAGGTTGCGCTGTTGGTGCTGACGATTTTCACGATCACAGCGACGGTGCTGCCTTTATCCCGTCAGGATGCATGGTGGATCAGAGGTCTCGATTTCCCGCGCGCTCAAATCGTCGTATTAACTGCCTTCGTTTTTGTTAGTCAATGGTGGTGGCGAAAAGAGGCGGGGAGCATGGCAAACCTGCTGCTGGCAGCCTTAATTTTATGCCTGCTTTATCAGGCGTATATGATGTATCCGTACTTGCCCTTTGCGCCTCAGCAAGTGCAACCCAGCCGAAACTCACGCCGCGATTCGAGCCTCAGCTTAATGACGGCGAATGTGTTAATGGAAAACCGCAACGCCGCGCAATTAACCAGCATCATTCGTGAAGCCGACCCGGACATTATCCTGACCGTTGAAACAGACGAATGGTGGCAGGTGCAACTCGCAGAATTTGAACACACACACCCTTTCATCGTGAGCCAGCCGCAAGACAACACTTATGGCATGTTGCTTTATTCCCGGCTGGAACTCGTCAACGCCGAAGTAAAGTTTCTGATTCAGGATGACATCCCTTCCATTCACGCCACGGTCAGGCTGACCTCGGGATTAGAGGTCGCGCTGCGCTGCCTTCACCCACGCCCGCCTTTTCCCACTGAAGATGAAAGCACGACCGACCGCGACGCAGAGCTTTTGTTAGTAGGGAAAGAAATCAAAAAGAAAACTGAGCCGGTAATTGTGATGGGTGATTTGAACGACGTAGCCTGGTCGCGGACGAACTATCTGTTTCAAAACATCAGCGGCCTGTTAGATCCGCGCATCGGGCGCGGATTTTTTAACACCTTTCACGCGGAGTATTTTTTTTTGAGATTTCCGCTCGATCATTTTTTTCATTCCAATCATTTCAGGCTACTGGATTTCAGACGGCTCGCCTATTTTGGCTCTGACCATTTTCCTGTGTTTATCGCGCTCAGCTATGAACCAGATGCGGTTCATCGGCAGGAAGAGTTACAGGCCGATGGAGCGGATCAACAGGAAGCTGACGAGAAAATTGAAAAGGCGCTGGTTGCCTGAAGCAGCACCGGCTTGCCGCTTCCTTGTCGAATGGTGTTCGTACTTGTCCTCATCGTTTATTGAATCTGATTGTTCCTCAATGCAGCTTCTTCGTTGAGCGTCGTCAGCCACGACGGTGACCATGAAGATTCGCTTTCTGCGCCCGTGGCCGCCCCTTTGCCGATGCCGCCGGGCGCGGGCAAAAGCTGATTTACCAAACCCATCAAGTGAGTCGTCAAGGCAGGAAAGCACGCGTTCACGTGGTCGGCGATTTTGGCTGGTAGCGAAAGCACGACTTCGCCGTCGCGATTTTTGCAGGCGCATACAATTTGACGCGCGGCGCGCTGGGCGCTCATCGAAGTGAACGGCAGCGCGTCGCTGATACTGAACCAGGCGTATTCCGCGCGATGCTGCCCCTTGAACGTAGCGTTGCGCGGACTGCCGGTGCGCATCAATCCCGGATAAACCGTGGTCACCGCGATGCCGTCTTTTTTAAGTTCGGCCTGCAAGCCTTTCGATAAACCGGCGAGCGCAAACTTGCTCGCGCTGTAAGGCATCAGGTGCGGCACGCTGATTTTGCCGCCAATCGAAACGATGTTGACGAGATGGCCTGCGCGACGCGCCTGCATCTCAGGCAGCGCGGCGAGAATGGCATAGAGCGCGGCGAAATAATTGGTTTGCATGGCCTGCTCAAAATCTTCCGCCGTCATGCTTTCGACCGGGCCTACGTTGATGATGCCCGCGTTGTTGACCAGCACATCCAGTTGGCCGAAATCGTTTTTGACTTCGTTGATGAGCGTCTCGACCTGCTGCCGATCATTCAAGTCGCAGGGCAAAGCCAGCACCGCGTAACCTTCGCTGAGTAATTGAATGTTAGCGAATTTCAGTTCTTTTTCATCGCGCGCGCAGATCGCCACGCGTGCGCCTTGCCGCGCGAATTCGCGGGCGAGTTCCAGTCCCAAGCCGCGCGAACCGCCGGTGATCAACACCGTCTTGCCGGTTAGGTCTTCTTCGGTGAACTTGCGCCACGCCGCGCGCGCGACCACGCAAGCGGCGGCTCCGCCGATAGCGCACGCAGCCAGATTGCGCATCTGCGTCTTTCTTCGCTTGCGCTGCCACGGAAGTAAATAGCTGGCAGCCAGCCCCAATACGATTTTGTTTTTTATGCTCATGAGAAATTACCTTGGGTGTAGGCGCTCGCGCGCAATGGTTAGTGGCCTTCCAGTCGTTTCTTGCTTTGCGTGACATCGCCTTGATTAAAGAGCAATTCGCGCAACTTTTGCATCCCGCTGCCGATGCCGCATTTAACTGCTGACGGCGTCAGGTTGAGTTTGGCGGCAATCTCGTGATGCGTGAGGCCTTCAAAGAATGCGCACTCGATCAAATCTCGCTGAGGTTGATCGAGTTGCGACAGCACGCGGCGAATTCGTTGCCGTTGCTCGTCGAACATAAAGGTTTCTTGCGGAACGTCGTCCTGTTCCGACTGCACGACACTGGCGGGCTGCGGCTGGGCCGGTTGCGCAGGCGGAGCGGCGCGCAACCAGGTAGCGGCTTGCTGACGTGCGATGGTCCAAATCCAGCCAGACGCTTGGTCACGTTGCGCATCGAAGGTGTTCGCCTGTCGCCACGCCTGCCGATAAACGTCTATAAGAATTCCCTCTGCCACGGCGCGTTCTTTGACAATGCGCAAGGCCAGCGCGAAAACCAGCCGACTCGACTGATCATAGAATTCGGCCAGCGACGCCTGATCGCCCTTCGCCATGCGATGAATCAGCTCTGACCAGCTTTGGTCGTGAGGCGCAAAGCCTGACTCTGTTTTTGCGGTCGCTGCACTGACTGACATATTGATCGTCCTTTGTTATTGGTCTGCCAACCATGCTTTGCGATTAAGGTGTTAATACGATTTTGACGCAATCGTCCTGCTTATTCATGAACATCTCGAAGCCAGCGGGCGCGTCGGCCAGCCGCATGCGGTGCGTGATGATAAAACTCGGATCAATCTCGCCTTTATTGATGCGTTCGAGCAGCGGCGCAAAATAACGCGGCACGTGCGTTTGTCCTGACTTGATCGTCAGCCCGCGATTCATCATCGCGCCAATCGGAATCTTGTCGTCGAAGCCGCCATACACGCCCGGCACCGAAACCGTGCCGCCGTTGCGACACGCCAAAATCGCCTGACGCAAGGCATAAGGCCGGTCAGATTGCAGCATCAATTTTTGCTTCGCGCTGTCATAAAAGTGAATCGGCTGGGGCGCGTGGGCTTCGAGGCCGACGGCGTCCATACAGGAATCGGGGCCGCGATTGCCGGTGAGTTCCATCAACGTTTCAAAGACATCTGCCTCTTCATAATTGATAGTTTCAGCGCCGCTCTCTTTCGCCATCTGCAAACGTTTGGGCACGCGGTCAATGGCAATGACGCGCTCTGCGCCGAGCAGAAAACAACTGCGGATGGCGAGTTGCCCCACCGGGCCGCAGCCCCATACGGCGACGGTGTCGCCCGGCTGGATGTTGCAATTTTCTGCTGCCATATAACCTGTCGGAAAAATGTCAGAGAGAAACAGCGCCTGCTCGTCGCTGAGTCCGTTTTCGATTTTGACTGTACCCACATCTACGAACGGCACGCGCACGTATTCGGCCTGCCCGCCTGCGAATCCGCCAGTGAGGTGCGAATAACCGAAGGCCGCCGCGCTCGCGTGGCCGAACAGCTTTTCCGCCATCCAGCCGTTCGGGTTTGAGTTATCGCAACACGAATAAAGTTCTTTCTGGCAGAAAAAACATTCGCCGCAACCGATGGTGAAACTTACGACGACGCGGTCGCCGACTTTGCGTTTTTTGACGTCGGCTCCCACTTCCACAATTTCGCCCATGAACTCGTGGCCGAGAATGTCGCCCTTTTCCATCGTCGGAATCAGCCCGTTATACAAATGCAGATCAGAGCCGCAGATGGCCGTCGCAGTGACCTTCACAATCGCATCGCGCTTGTTCAAAATTTTCGGATCAGGCACGTCGAGTACCTGCAATTTCCCTTTACCCATCCAGCAATTTGCTTTCATAACTTTTTCTCCTTCTCCTCTTGATTAGCTGCGCGTGGCTTCGTCATAAAGCCATGAAGTGCTGCTGGCGCGTCCGGCAGATTGCCCTTCGGTGGTGGTGACTTCGCCGATTTCCATCACCTGTTTGAACCGGCGCAAATCGTCTTTCACCTGCCACACCGGGTCTTCGCCGAACAGCTTGGCGATGGCCGCGCCTACGACGCCAGCGGGCGGGGCGTATTGCATCTTCACGCGCACCAACGTACCGCGCCCGCCCGTGGCGCGTTCAAAGCGCACTGAGCCGGTGTTGGGCACGGTTGCGCCTACTAGCGAACGCCACGCAATGAGTTCATTGGGATGGTCTTCGATAATTTCGGCGTCCCATTCAATCGTCGTACCGGCGGGGCCGCGGGCAATCCAATGCGACTGGTTCGCCTCCTCTCCTTTAAGCGACGGCGTAACTGATTCGAGGTGTTTCATAAAACGCGGCAGGTTCTGAAAGTTACGCCAGAACTGATAAAGCTCGGCGGGTGGACGATTGACCGCGATGGCCTGCGTAACACGCAATGCGCCGCCTGGCGTATTCGTGTTGGCGGGCAGCGCGAGTTGTTGGCAGCAAAGCACGTCAAGCGCAGTGACGCCCGCCATCGTCGCCATCGTCACAGCCAGTCGCGCGTGATCGGCTTTAGGCGCGGCGAGCGCCCTGCCCAGCAAGGCCAGTTCAAGCGCGTCGCCGCCGATGCGCGACCAAACGCCCACTGCCGGTTTGCGCCGCGTGAGAATGCCGATGCCGCTGGCGATGTCGCGCGCACCCAAACAGCGCAACAGCCCATCGTGATTGCCGTGTACGCCGATCATTTTCGCTACGCCACGTGGGGCGATGACCTTCGCCAGACCCAGCCCCAGACTTAACCAACCCAAACCTTGCGCGAGTTGCGCTTCGTTGAATCCTTTTACTGCGGTATTTGATTTACCGTTAGTAGATGGACGGGCGGAGAATTTTTCATCGTCTCTTTTAGTGAGCGGTTCGTTTCGTTGCATTGCTGGTTTTGCAGTTGCCATGGTTTCCTTCTATTGGTTTTCTGGTTATGCGCTCAACGGCGTTGAAGATTCGTGCGGGGAGTAGGGCGGGTTACTAACCCGCCCTACTCCCCCGCGCGTTAATTCCACAGCTTGCGGATGCCACGCCGTGGTTTGCGTTTTAACGCTGAGCGAACCAGCGCCGCCACGGCCAGCGTAGCCCCCGTCGAGAGCGCCGCCGTCGTCACCGGATAAAGCGAAGCCTTCGTGTAAACGCTGCTTTCAGCGACGTGCCCGCTATAACCGCCGCGCTCTTGCAGGTTGTTTATTGAATGAATAGTTGTCTGATTCGTCGCCGAACCGTTGGTCGAATTACTTTGCGGTTCATACAGACTGTGACGGGCGCGATTGCGTTCGGGCCGGTCGCTTTGCTGCATTTTGAAGACAGCCATTTCCATCAGCTTGTCGAGCCAGCGCGGCATCAAGTTGCCTGCGACTGAAATCATCTTTCCGCCGCCGCCCGCAAAGACATCGCGCACGGAATGCTCGGCGCAATGCAGTATGGCTTCCGCCGCTACGTCAGGCGCGTAAACCGGCGGTGGATTTTCGGGTTCGTTGGGCAAATAATTTTTTGCATGCTCTTTGTAAGGCGTGTCGAGCGCCGCTGGCTTGACGAGTGAGACTGAGATCGGCGCGCCTTCTTCTTCGAGTTCGATGCGCAACGCTTCGGTGAAACCTTTTACGGCGTGCTTCGAAGCGCAATACATCCCTTGCAAGGGAATAGCGCGGTCAGAGAGCGCGCTGCCGACGTTGATGATGGCTCCGCTATAACCCCCATTATTGACGCCGCGCTGGCGCAGGTGTTTGGCTGCAATGCGCGAACCGTTCACGACGCCCCAAAAATTGGTCTCAAACAATTGCCTCTGATCTTCGGTTGAAACTTGCAGCAAGCGCCCGTAAATCGAAACGCCCGCGTTGTTGACCCAGGTGTCAAAGCCGCCGAAATGCTTGAGCGCCGCATCAGCGACGGTTTGCAACTCCGCTTCATCAGCGACATCGGCTGAGACGTAAATCGCTTCGCCGCCTGCCTGTTTAAGTTCGTCGGTTAGTTGCTGTAAGTCGGATTCGCTGCGCGCGTTGAGCACGAGGCGCGCTCCGCGCCGCGATGCCAGTCGGGCTGTGACTAAGCCGATACCGGAAGTCGCGCCGGTGATGACAATGGTTTGTTCGTTGAGAGGTTTTAGTTTGACGCTCATATTTTTTGTTCCTTTATTGCAGCAGCGTTTTTTTACCCGACGTCTTTCGTTGAGGGAGGTCAGGCAAAAAGACGCCGGGCAAAAACTTACGGCTTGCTTGTTATTTACCAAGCTGACCGCGAAGGGCTCCGTTGGGGAACTCTGCGTTATGAACGTTGACGTAAAAATTAGCCGGGTTATCCATGATGTCTTTGATCAGGGTTTTCTCGGCATTCGCACAGCCTTTCCACATGCCGTCGGGCGCCGCTTTGAAAGTCACTTTAGGGCCGCCCGCTTGACCGGCTACGCCAGCGTGAAGATGCGCTGCGGTGGGCGCTTGAATGTCTTTCGCGCTGATGTCGTAACACACCTGCCCCTTGCCGTGATTGAGCGTAAGGTGAGCCATACCGCTACCGTCTGTATCGCCCGGCCCCGGCACTTCTGCCGCGCCTGACAATTCGATCATCATCGGTTTGCCGCCATGATCTTTATCTTTATTCATTTCTTTTTGTGCCCGCGCTAAGTTGGCAAAGCCAAACAGCGCCAGCGTAATCACTACTACTATAAAAATCGGTTTGCGCATTTAATCCTCCAAAGGTTAGGCCGAGTGCTTACCCGCTCTCGGCGATAAAAACATTAAGTGTCCCTGCGGCATACTCAGTTGATTAGCTCTAGAACACTCACTAGCGCGACCTGTACGATTCGAGGGAGTGCGCGCTGCAATAAACCGTTTAATCCAAATTTCGTTGGGTTATCAGGTTCTCGCTTGAGACTATCGCAAGGCGGATGCCACAAAGGTTGCGCAATAGCATTCTTTATAAAGTCTTTCCGGAAGTGGCGAATAAAGTAACAAGAGTTACTTGTTATTGGTTAGCAATAATGGCGGGCTTTGCCACAGCAGCCGAGGCGGCTTGCGTGTGTATACTGGTACTTTGGACGGAATACTTATGCAATCGGAAATTGAGCGTTTCGACCAGCACTGAAAACGCCATGGCGAAATAAATATAGCCTTTGGGAATATGCTGACCGAGGCCTTCGGCAATCAGTGTCGTGCCGATCAACAGCAAAAAGCTGAGCGCCAGCATCTTGATTGTGGGATGACGTTCGACAAAAGCCCCCAGCGGGCCAGCGGCAAACATCATGAATCCGATAGCGATCATCACCGCCGCAATCATGACGCCAATTTGATCTACCATGCCGACGGCCGTGATGACAGAATCGAGCGAGAAAACCATATCCAGCAACCCGATCTGAATAATGATGCTCGTGAACGACGCTACCGCAGTCGTCGGCCCACCTTCCGCCGCTGCGTTTTCCAAGCTGCCGTGAATTTCGTGCGTTGCTTTAGCAAGCAGAAACAAGCCGCCGAGAATCAGCACGATGTCACGGCCTGAAATGGCCTTTCCGAGAACGCTGAACAGCGGCGCGGTTAATCCGATGACCCACGACAACGAGAGCAGCAGTACAATACGCGTTGCCAGTGCCAACGCCAGTCCCAGCGTACGCGCGCGCGGCTGCTGCGCCGCTGGCAATTTGCCCGCAAGAATCGAGATAAACACGATGTTATCTATGCCTAACACAATTTCTAACGCGGTAAGCGTCAGCAATCCCAGCCACGCCTGTGGGTCGGTCAACCAATCCATTTTATTATCTCGTTAAGGCTTATCGCCGCAGTAACAAAAGCGGTGGAACAGGTTATTAACCTGTTCCACCTAATAGTAGGGCTAGATTGAGACTTCGTTTTAACGATAAATATTGCTGCCCTTGTTACTCTTCCACTCGCTTTCGAAATAAGAGGCATCTTCCGGCGTACGCGGATTGACGCCCATCACGATGCCGCCGTTGTTGATGTCAGTCTCATAAAGCTTCGCGCGCTCTTCAGGAATGCCTGCGCCAATCAGAGCGCCGATGATGCCACCCGTCGCGCCGCCTGCGCCTGCGCCTGCGAGGCCTGCCAGCAAAGGACCAGCCATGACGAGTCCCGCCACCGGAAAAACCGCTGTCGTGCCGATGGCCGCAATCGCAGCAGCGATACCAACCAGTGTGCCGCCAATCGCTGAACCGACGCCTGCGCCTTCCATCGCCTTGCTGCCCAAATCCGTATTCGCTGCTATGGTGGAGTTGTCATCGAAATGCTTCTTGCGTGTGTCATCTGACATCAGCAAGTTGACGTCGTCGTGCTTATAACCGCGACTGATCGTCGAGTTATAAGCACGTTCAGCCGAATCGCGGTCGTTAAACGAGCCGGTCACCCAACCTTTGGATTGCTGGCGCACGTTGCCTTCATGATCCTTGCTTTCGCTTCTTTGCGTACCTGTTTGATTAGCCATTAAATTAGTTCTCCTTTTAGAATCTTGGTTAGCGCAGCATATCGGCGATGCGGGCTGCATTGCCGTACTGCTTTTCTGTATCGCACCGGAGCGCCGGAGCAAACATATTTAAATAACATTGCAACCTGCGTTCCCCGCACCAAAGGGTTAGC